>JBDHRV010000005.1:0-58352 GCA_039807745.1 Burkholderiales bacterium | reverse complement strand
TGCGTGGTACGCGACGCTGCGGGTCGCGGAAGCAGCGTTCGACGACGAAGCGGAAGCCTTCTCCAACATCAACACGCGCGAGGAGCTCGCGGCGTTCGAGTCGGGCCTGCGTGCGTGAGCGCACTGCACGGCACGCTGACCGTCGCCGAGGTTGCACTGACCGGATCTCGAAGGTTACGACCTGGGCCCCATCGGGCGGCTGGTCATCGCTCCCGAGGGGGAGCCGCCATCGTCATGGCCGCCGCGGCATTGAACGCGCCGAACAGGCCGACGTCGTCGTTGGTGACGATGTGCACCGGCATCTCCGCCATCAGCCCGGAGAATCGTCCCTTCGCGGTGACCCCCCGCAGGAACGCGCCTTCGCGCAGCTGCGGCAGAATGCGCGGCGCGATGCCGCCCGCGACGTAGATCCCGCCGCGCGGCAGCACGGCGAGCGCGAGGTTTCCGGCGAAGCGGCCGTAGGCGGAGACGAAGATCGCGAGCGTCCGCACCGCCCAGGGATCGCTCCCGGCGAGGGCCGCCTCGGTGATCTGGGGCGCGGTCAAGGTCCCCGCCGCGCGCCCTTCGTGGCGGCGGACGAAGGCGTAGGTCGCCTCCAGACCCAGTCCCGATACCACGCGTTCCCACGATGCGTGACCATGCTGCTCGAGCAGATGGCGCAGGAGCGCGATCTCCAGCTCGCCCAGCGGCGCGAAGTCCGCGTGACTGCCTTCGGACGGCAGGGCGATGTAGCTCCCGTTCGCGGGCACGAGGACCGACACACCGAGCCCGGTGCCGGCGCCGACCAGCAGGCGCGGCGCATCTGCCCGCGGCAGGCCGGGCTGCAGGGTCACGAGATCCGCCGCGGCGAGGCTGTCGATGCCGCGACCGACCGCCTCGAAATCGTTGAGCAACGCGAGCGGCAGGTTGCCGAGCGCGGCACCGAGCTCGCGCGCGTTCACCTGCCACGACACGTTCGTGAGCCGCACGTTGCCGTCGATGACCGGACCGGCCACGGCGATGCCCGCCGCCGCCGGCGTCGGCCCACCGCAGGCAGCGAGAAACTCGGTCAGAATCGACGCCGCCGACGGATACTGCTGGCTCGGGTAACGGGCCCGGTGGTGGATATGCCAGTGGCCTTGCTCGCGCGCGGCCAGCGCGACGCGGCTGTTGGTGCCGCCGATGTCGGCGGCGAGGTAGAGAGCGCTCATGTCATGGTCGCCGTGAATGGGATGAAGAATCGGCCGTTCCTACGCCTCGCGCGTGGTGTCCGCCGCCGCTTCCGCCACCGCGCGCACCAGCGTCGCGGGCGCGGCCCCCCCGATCGACTCCGGCTTCGCGATGAAGAAGCCCTGGGCGAAATCCACCCCGAGCCCCTGCAGCTTGCCCAGCGTGATCTCGTCCTCGACGAACTCCGCCACCGTTCGCATGCCCAGGATGTGGGCGATGCGATTGATCGCCTCGACGATGGCATAGTCCATCTGGTCCACCGCCATGTCCTTCACGAACGTGCCGTCGATCTTGAGATAGTTGACCGGCAGATACTTGAGGTAGGCAAAGGACGACATCCCGATGCCGAAGTCGTCGAGTGCGAAGGTGCAGCCGAGCGCCTTCAGCTCGTGCATGAGCTCGGCCGCCTTGTTCAGGTTCGCAATCGCAGTGGTCTCGGTGACTTCGAAGCAGAGCAACCCTCGCGGCAGTGCGTGTTCGGTGAGCAAGGCACGCAGGAATCCGGGGAAGCTGTTGTCGCTCATGCTGGCGCCGGACAGGTTCACGGTGTAGAAGCCACCCGCTTCCAACTGTTCGAGATCGCGCGGGATGCGCCCGGCGGCCACCTCTTCCGCCAGGAACTCGACGAGCGTCGTGATCACCCAGCGATCGACGGAAGTGAGCAGGTTATAGCGCTCCGCGGCGGGCATGAAGGCCATCGGCGGCAGCACGTTGCCGCTCGCGTCGATCATCCTGACCAGCACCTCGTAGTGCGGCTGCTCGTGGGCATCCCCGTGCAGCGGGATGATCGCCTGACGGAACAGGCGGAAGTTGCCGGCCTCGAACGCCTGGTTGATCTGCGAGATCATCTGCAGCTCGCCAGTGCGCTGCGTGAAGCGGCGATCCTGTGGCCGGTGCACCTGGACGCGGTCGCGACCCTTGTTCTTGGCTTCGTAGCACGAGGCATCGGCCGCCGCCAGAACGCGCGCGGTGGTCCCGCTGCGCGCATCGAGCGGCACCAGACCGATGCTCACGCCGACGCTGAAGCTCTTGGCCGTCCACACGAACCGGAAATCGCGCACGGTGTCGCGAATGGCATTGGCGATTCTGACCGCCTGTTCGAGCGGGCACGACTCCAGGAGCGCGCCGAATTCATCGCCGCCCAGGCGCGCCAGTGTGTCGCTTGCCCGCATCCGCGACTGCATGACCTTGGTGAGTTGGCGCAGGAACTCGTCCCCCGCGGCATGACCGCACGTGTCGTTGACGGTCTTGAAGTTGTCGAGATCGAGGTAGAGCAGCGCGTGATGAACCTCCTCGCCCTTCGCGCTCTCGAGCAGCTTGGCGAGCCTGCGCTCGAACTCGCGCCGATTCGCAAGCCCGGTCAACACGTCGTGTGTCGCCTGCCAGGAGAGCTGCTGCTCCATCTCGCGCAGCTGGCTCACGTCGTGGAAGACGACGATCATGCCCACCACCGCGCCTGCGCTGTCGCGGATCGGCGAGCAGCAATCGCGTACCGCGAACTCGTTGCCCGCGCGGTGCTGCAGCAGGATCGGGCGGCCTTCGGCCTCTGCCCGCGCCGAGACGTCGCCGACACGGTAGACGATCTGGTTGCGCGACTCGTCGTGGACGACCCGGTACACGCGGGCAAGCGGGTTGCCGCGTGCCTCGTCGATACGCCAGCCCGTAAGATCTTCCGCGACTGGATTCATGTAGTCGACCAGCCCCTCGCCGTCGGTGGTGACGACGCCGTCGCCGATCGAGTGCAGCGTCACCTCGGCACGTTCCTTTTCGCGGTAGAGCGCGGCCTCGGTGCGGGTGATCTTGCGGCTTACGACGTAGGCGATGAGGCCGCCGAACAGCAGCACGCCGGCCCCGTTCGCCGCCATGAAGATGAGCGCAGCGTGTGCCTCGCGGTTCGCCTTCGCCACGCCTTCCACGGCCGCCGCGCGCTTCGCGTCCATGAGCGCCGTCAAGCGCTCCTGCAACTGCTGCTGGAGCGGGAGCACGGCACCGCGGATCGGCCTGCCGTCACCGCTGCGCAGCGTATCGATGCCCCTGGTGAGCGCTGCCTGCGCGAGCTCTTCGCTGGCGATCACGGCGTCGAAGGCGGTGCGCTCGCTGTCGGTCATCTCGGCTGCGCCGAGCTTGCGCGTCACGTCGACCCACTCGAGGCCGAGCAGTTGCAGGCGTCGCTCCGCCCAGTTGGTGCGCGCCTGGCCGCCCTCGGCCGCAAGCGCGTAGACGACCTCCGTGCGCTGGCGCGAGACGTTGAGCAGAGAGGCGATCAGGTCGGTCTTCGCCTGCTGCGCATCGAGACTGCGGTTCACGGCCTGCACGCGCATGAGGCCACCGACCGTGGCGCCCAGCATGAGCGACAGCAGCAATCCGAAGCCCACCGCGAGCGCGAGCCTCGACTGAATGAAGGGGACGCGGCGCAAGAGCGGCGTCATCGCACGGCACTCGCCGCCTCGCGCGTGCGTGCGAGCCGCGCGTGGGGATCCTGACGGTAGAAGAGCGTGAGTTGCCGGTAGACTTCCGGATATTCGCGCCTGAGAACGCCCGGCGCCCCGAAGAAAGCCTCCGTCACGACAGCGAAAAACTCCCCCGGGTGCTCGGCAGCATAGGGGTCGATCAGCGTGTCCTCGCCGCCGTCGACCCGCTCGCAGAAGTCCGCGTAGGCCGACTCGAACGCCGCCCGCCAGGCATCCTTGCTCATGTCCCGGTGCAGCGGCGGGTAACCATTGGGCTCGCCGTTCAGCATGTCGAGCTTGTGCGCAAACTCGTGGAGCACCACGTTGACCCCGCCGGCATACGCGCCCGGTGCCACGTCGGCCCACGAGAGAATCACCGGCCCGCCGAGCCACGCTTCCCCGGCGAGCACTTCACGATGCGCGTGCACGACCCCGGCCTCGTCGACGTACTCGCGCGGCACCAGGAACTCGTCGGGGTAGACGATGATCTCCGACCAGCCGCGGAAGTATTCGTAATCCAGCTCGAGAATCAGTACACAGGCCTGGGCCGCGATGGCGTAGCGCATGCGATCGTCGAGCTCGAGCCCGGCGGCGCCGTGCGCGTGCTTCTCACCCAGGAAGAGCGTGGCCCACCGCTCGAGCCGCTCGCGCTCGGCGTGGTCGAGGACGCGCAGGAACGGAAAGGACTCGATCGCCGCGGCAAAGACGCGAGCATCCAGCGGACGGCCCTTCAGCACTCGCTGCCGGCGCCATTCCCGCAAGCTCCAGGACACCGCGCGCCCGCCCGCGTCACGAACCGCCGGCCGCGCTGCGCCCGGTTTCGTCCGGCGGCAGCTCGAGCGCGGGCAGCCGACCATCCGTGAGCTCGACGCTCTCGATCTGGGCGAAGCGCTGGCTGATCTTCTGACTCGTCACCTGTACCCTCTCGGCATCCTCGTGCGCCTGGCGGATGTGGTCGGCCAGCTTGCGCATGCGCTCGTCGAAGCGACCGAACTCCCGTCCCAGTTTGGCGAGCTCGTCCTTGATGATGTGCACCTGGCGGCGCGTCTCCACGTCCTTGATGACCGCCCGCGCGGTGTTCAGCACTGCCATCAGCGTCGTCGGCGACACGATCCACACCCGTTGCCGCTGGGCGTGCTCGACCAGGTCCGCGTGATAGGCGTGGATCTCGGCGAACACCGCCTCCGCCGGCACGAACATGACGGCACCATCCGAGGTGACGTCCGGTATGACGTACTTGCTTCCGATGTCGTCCACGTGACGCCTCACATCGGCCTTGAAGAGCCGCTGCGCCTGCGCCCGTTCGAGCTCCGAGATGTCCCCTGCCAGCATCCGGTGATAGTTTTCGAGGGGGAACTTCGAGTCGACCGCGACGAGACCGGTGGGTTCCGGCAGCTTGAGCACGCAGTCGGCGCGGGCACCGTTCGGGAGCGTGTACTGCATGGCAAACGCCTGCGTAGGCAGCACGTTGCGAACCAGCGCCTCGAGCTGCACTTCGCCGAACGCCCCGCGCGAGCGCTTGTCGCCGAGCAGTTCCTGCAGCGTCACGACATTCGTGGTCAGGCCGTCGATCTTCTTCTGCGCTTCGTCGATGGTGGCCAGGCGTTCCATCACGCGGGCGAAAGTGTCGTTCGTGTTCTTGAATCCCTCGTCGAGGCGCTCGGCCACGCGTCCGGAGATCTGGTCCAGGCGCGTATCGACGCCCCGCGCGAGCGTCCCCACGCTTTCGGAGAGCTGCTGAGACGTGCGATGAAGCGCCGACTGAATCGCGTCCTGGTCCGCGCGCGCCTGCGCCGCCAGCGCGCTCTTGAGCCCGTCGGCAAGCTCGCGCAGCGAGCGCTGCAGGGATTCGCGCTGCTGTCCGAGCTCTCCCATCTGCGAGAGTTGCAGCGATTGCAGCGCTGCCCGCGTCGCGCCGAGCTCGTGCCCGACCTGCACGCGCACCCGCTCGGAAGACTCGGAGAGTGCTCGCGCAGTGCGTTCGGACTGGTCTGCGAGCCCCTCGTGCAGCCCGGAGAGGATCTCACGGTGCTTCAATTCGGCAAGCTCCTGCAGATGCGCTCGTGTCCCCGCAATCGCTCGCAGCAGCACGAAGAGTGCGATCACCGCGACCAGCAGCGCCGCGAGGCCCAGACCGGCTGCCGCCGCGAGAAGGGTCTCTGCAGGAACTTCTGACATCGGGAAAGTATAGCAGCCGCCCTGCCATTAGGCTTTCCGGGCCGGCAGCAGGCGCGCTTGCGGCCTGCGGAGCGGTCAGCCGAGCGCGCGCAGCGTGCTGAGCGGAGGATGATCGAGGGTGCCGCGCGTGCCGAGCCAGCCGGCAAAGGCGACCCCGCTCGCGCCGCATGCGACGCCCGCGACCCACACCCACGGATTCCACGTGAAGGGGATGTGCAGGAGACTCACCGACACACCGTAGCTCAACGCGGTGGCGAAGGCCGCCGCGAGCAGGCCGGCGAGCGCGCCGATCAGCGCGAACTCCGCCACGTGTGCGGCGATCAGCTGGCGGCGGCCGGCGCCCAGCGTACGCAGGATCGCAGCGTCATGCAGACGCTCGTCCCGGGACGCGCTGATCGCGGCATAGAGCACCGCCAGACCGGCCGCCAGCGTGAAGATGAAGACGAACTCCACCGCTTTCGCCACCTGGTCCATCATTTTCTGGATGCGCTGCAGGATGGCGGCAACGTCGATCACGAGGAAATTGGGAAAGTTCTGGACCAGCCGGTTCATGAAATCCGACCGGTCGGGCGGCAGGAAGAAACTGCTCACGAACGTGACCGGCAGACCGTCTAGCAGCCCGGGCGGGGCGATCACGAAGAAGTTGACGCGAAAGGAATCCCACTCGACCTTCCGCAGACTGGTCACGCGCGCCCGCACCGCGGTCCCGGCAACGTCGTATGTGAGCTCGTCGCCGAGCCGGATGCCGAGCGTGTCGGCGATCCCGCTTTCGACGGAAAGCTGCGCGAGGTTGCGCTCGTCGGGGTTCCACCAGCGCCCCTCGACGATGATGTTGTCGTCCTTCGGGCGCTGCGCCCAGGACAGGTTGAACTCGCGGTCGATGAGCCGCCGCGCCCGCTCGTCCGGAAAGTCGGCGGGTCCGATCGTCCTGCCGTTAACCGCGGTGAGCCGCCCGCGCACCATCGGGTACACGGCGGGGACCGGCAGCCCCGCTGCCCCGAAGAACCCGGCGAGCGCTTCGGTCTGGTCCGGCTGAATGTTGACGAGGAAGCGGTTGGGCGCGTCGGCCGGTAGCGTAGTGCGCCAGTTGTCGAGGAGATCGCCACGGGTGAGCGTCAGGAGCAGCAGGGCCATGATGCCCAGCCCGAGCGCGCAGACCTGCGTGAGCGTGGACAACCGGCGCCGCTCCAGGTTGGCGATGCTGAAGCGCCACGCGAATCCCGCATCCTTCGCACCACGCACGAGCAGCCGCAGCGCCAGCCAGGAACTGACCGCAGCGAGCAGGATGAGCCCGGCCATCCCGGCCAGGACGTAGACACCGAGACGCAGGCCGTCGGCCTCCCACAAGAGCAGCGCCGCCACCATCGCCACCCCGGCGGCATAGCCGGCAGCGCCCCAACCGGTCGGCGCGCCGAGGTCGCGGCGCAGCACCCGCAGGGTCGGCACCCGGCCCAGCGCGATCACGGGCGGCAGACCGAATCCCGCGAGCAGCACGAAGCCCGTCACGACGCCGTGCACCGCAGGCATGAGCCCGGGCAGCGGCAGCTCGACGCCGATCAACGTGGCGAGCAGCCGGCCGAGCAGCGCCTGCCCGGCGAAGCCGACCGCGCAGCCGATAAGGCTCGCCGCCGCGCCGAGCATCATGAAGAGGAACACGTGCAGGCGCAGGATCGCGCCCTGGCTCGCCCCCAGACAGCGCATCATCGCGCACGCGTCCAGGTGCCGTTGCAGGTAGCGGCGCGCACCGAGCGCGACCGCGACCGCGGCCAGAACGACGCTCGACAGCGCCGAGAGCCCGAGGAAGCGCTGCGCTTTCTCGAGCGCCGACTTGATCTCGGGGCGCGCCTCCCGCACATCCTCGATGCGCTGACCCGCGCCGATCCTGCGCTTCGCGAAGTCGCGATACGACTCGATCGCGCGCGCATCGCCGGCCAGCAGCAGGCGATAGCTCACCCGGCTGCCGGGCTGGATCAGTCCTGTGGCGGGCAGGTCGGCAGGATTCATGATGAGTCGCGGCCCCAGACTCAGGAATCCGACCGCGGCTTCCGGCTCCTGCACGATGACGCCGGCAATGCGAAACCCGCGCTCGCCGAGTCCGATCTCGTCGCCCGTCTTCACGCTAAGGCGCGCCAGCAGCCGATCGTCGACCCAGACCGTGCCCGCCGCGGGCGCCTGCCGCGTCGCCGCGCCGACATCGATCGATCGCTCGCCGATGCGCAGCTCGCCGCGCAGCGGATAGCCCGATTCCACCGCCTTGATCTCGGCCAGCACGTTGATGTCCGCGGCGAGCACCATGCTCGGGAACTTGAGCAGTTCGACCGTGGCGAGCCCGGCCTGGCGCGCCTCGTCGCGAAACGCGGCCGCCAGCGGACGGTCCGACACCACCACGAGGTCCGCCCCGAGCAGATTGTTGGCCTCGTTGCCCAGCGCCGACTTCATCCGATCGGCGAAGAACGCAACCGTCGTGACGCTCGCCACCGCGATGACGAGCACCGCCGCCAGCACTCTCAGCTCGCCCGCCCGCCAGTCACGGGCCAACATGCGCGCGGCGAACGCAGCCGACCTCATCGCACCGTCTCGTCCGCGGTCAGCCGCCCCGCGGCGATGCGCAGCCGGCGCCGGCAGCGCCCGGCCAGCGCCTCGTCGTGAGTCACCAGCAGGAGCGTGGTGCGGCTCTCGCGATTGAGAGCGAACATGAGCTCGATGATCTCCTGGCCGGTCGCTGCATCGAGATTGCCGGTCGGCTCGTCGGCGAGCAGGAGGCGCGGATTGCCGGCGAATGCGCGGGCGATAGCGACGCGCTGCTGCTCGCCGCCGGACAGCTGCTTCGGGCGGTGCGCCAAGCGTGCGCCGAGACCGACCCGCCCGAGCAGCGCGGTTGCTGCCTCGCGCGCACCAGAGGTGCCGGCCAGCTCGAGCGGCAACATGACGTTTTCGAGCGCGGTGAGCGCCGGCAACAGCTGGAACGACTGGAACACGAACCCCACCATCCGCCCGCGCAGCGCCGCCCGGCCGTCCTCGTCCAGCGCGAAGAGATCGACGCCGTCGAGCACGACGCGCCCCGCCGTCGGTGTGTCGAGCCCGGCCATCAGCCCGAGCAGCGTGGTCTTCCCCGAGCCGGAGGCGCCGAGGATCGCGACCGCTTCGCCCTCTTGCACGTCGAAGGTCACGTCATCGAGAATCGTGAGCCGCCCGGAGCCGCTTTCGACCTGCTTCGTGAGGGTGGAGACACTGAGGATCGGTCCGCGAGGTTGACCTGACATGTTCAAGAAGTGTGTGCTCTTTCTGTTCGGTTGGATGGCGTTGTCGGCATATGCGCAGCCGGTGCTGCTGATCTACGGCGACAGCCTGTCGGCGGGTTACGGGTTGCCGCAGGACCAGGGTTGGGTGGCCCTGCTGGCCGACCGCCTGCGGGCCGAGAAGTTCACTTACCGGGTGGTGAATGCGAGTGTCAGCGGGGAAACGACCCTGGGTGGCGCGAAGCGGCTGGAAGCGGTGCTCGCCCAGCACCGGCCTGCCATCGTCGTCATCGAACTGGGCGGCAACGACGGACTGCGCGGCCTGCCGCTCGCCACCACGCGCCAGAATCTCGAAACGATGATCCGCACGGCAAGGAGCGCCGGCGCCCAACCGCTCATTGTCGGCATGCAGCTGCCGCCCAACTACGGCACGGCCTACACCGAAAAGTTCCAGGCCTTGTTCGAGGGCGTGGCGCGCGAACAGAAGGTGCCGCTGGTGCCCTTCATGCTGGCTGGGTTCGGCGAGAAGCGCGAGTACTTCCAGGCCGATGGCATACACCCGACGGCGGCGGCGCAGCCGCTCATGCTCGACAACGTGTGGCCGGTGCTGCGCCCGCTGCTGGGCAAGCGGTCGTAGCGCCGCCGCCGTCAGCGGTCGGGGTCGCGCCCGGCGCCGCGGCGAACCGAGAGGGTGACGCTCTTGCGGCGCAGGCGCTCGAATTCGCCGCGCGCGAGGACTTCCTTGAGGAACGCGATGTTGCGCTCGATGCGCTCGCGGTAGGGGTTCGCGCCGCCGAAATGGGTGGCCACGATCTCGTGCAGGCCGCCGAACAGTCCGTCGAGCCGCTTTTTCGCCACGTTCTCGTAGAACCCGGGCGTCTTCGCGAGCAGGTCGGCGGCCGAGGCGTAGCGGATCTCGATCGAACCATCCGCATGCTCGCGCTGTGCGATGCCCGCCAGCACGAACTCCTCGTAGAGGAAATCGCGGCACTTCTCGAGATAGATGCGATCGGCCATCTGCCCAATGAGGTCGGCGCTCCCGAGCATGCAGCCCAGGCGCCGGTCGAGCGGATCGGGCAGTTCCAGCCGGTCGATCGGGATCTCGTAACCGGTGAAATGGACCAGGCGCGTCGCCCGCGCGACGTGCCGACCGAGCCCGATTTCGGGCAGGTAGCGCGCCAGGAAGCGGGCGCTGCGCGACACGTGGACGAGCGTATACTCCGCGCCGCTCGTGCGGTTGCGGTCGTCGCGTTCGAGTATGTAGCCGGAATCGTGGAACAGCGCGGTGATGACGCCGATCAGGGCGCGCTCCGCGCCGAGGGCGTCGTCGGTGCTCGATGCCCGATCGTGGCCGTCGAGCAGCCGCGTCATGGCAAGCGTGATGTCGAGGGTGTGGCGCAGGTCGTGGTACTTGGTGTCGCAGGCCTGAAATCCGGGCATTTCCCCTCTGAAGAGCCGACCCACATCCGCGAACACCTGATCCAGGACCGCGAAGTCGCTGGCTGGATAGCGCCGGCCGAGGATTTCCCGGACCGCCGCGCACACCGCCACCACGTCCTCGAGGTTCACGGCGTCCTTGACGTCCTGCGGAAAGGGGCTGACATCCATTGTGGGAAGGTCCGGTGGGAGGGCTGGAGGAGGTCTCGTCGGCGGGGCAGCAAAGCGCGCGCCACGCGGGAATATCCGCAAGCAGCCCGTGGATCGACGGCACGCGACGGGTCGGAGAGTCTCCCGAGAGTCTGTAGAATCGCCGTCGTTTGCCCAGGAGTGCTCCCGTTGCGCGCCGAATTCGAAGCGTCCGTCGCCCAGGTACCCGAATTCGACGCGGTGATCGACGTGCGCTCGCCTGCCGAGTTCGCCGAGGATCGCATCCCGGGCGCACGCAACCTGCCGGTGCTGGACGATGTGGAGCGCGCCCGCGTCGGCATTCTGTACAAGCAGGTCTCGGCGTTCGAGGCGCGCAAGGTCGGTGCGGCACTCGCTGCCCGCAACATCGGACTGCATATCGAGCGCGAGTTCCTGGACCGGCCCAAGGGCTGGCGGCCGCTGGTCTACTGCTGGCGCGGCGGCAAGCGCAGCGAAGCCATGGCCCATGTGCTGCGCGAGGTCGGCTGGCCGGCGGCGCGGCTCGCCGGCGGCTACCGGGCGTACCGCCGCGCGGTGATCGACGACCTCGAACGTCTGCCCGCGGCGTTGAACTTCCGGGTCATCTGCGGGCGCACGGGGAGCGGCAAGAGCCGTCTCTTGCGTGCCCTGGAGAACACGGGAGCGCAGGTCCTCGATCTCGAAGCATTGGCTCAGCATCGGGGCTCGGTGCTCGGCACCCTGCCGGACGCCGCGCAGCCCCCCCAGAAGTGGTTCGAGAGCCTGGTGCGGGAACGGCTCAGCGCCTTCGCGCCGGCCCGTCCGGTATTCGTGGAGGCGGAAAGCCGCAGGATCGGCCGGCTGACCGTGCCGGAGACGCTCATGGCGGCGATCCGGGCAGGCGCCTGCCTCAGCCTCGAGGCCGATCTGGCCGCGCGCGTGGCGTTGCTCGAGGACGAATACGCGCATCTCGTGGCTGACGTCGAGAGCTTGTGCGCGAAGCTCGCGCTGCTCACGAACCGGCACGGGCGCGAGCGCATCGCAGCCTGGCAATCGCTCGCGCGGTCGGGTCGCATCGCGGAGCTCGTCGCCGATCTCCTCGAGCGACATTACGATCCCGCCTACCAGCGTTCGACCGGCGGGAACTTCGCCCGGCTCCACGACGCAGCGCCCGTCCTGCTGCCGGGCATACGGGATGTGGATTTCGCAAGCCTCGCACGGGAGCTTGCCGCGCAGCCCTGAAGGCACGCCGCCGCGATATAATCCGCCCTCCGTCCGCTTCCCCTTGCCGATGCATGTCGTCCAGGAGCCCCTTGCGCGCTCCCGCCTCCTCCTGTTGCTGCTCGCCGTGGCCGTCGTCTGGTTCGGCAACCTGGAATACCGGAAGCTGTTCCACCCGGACGAAGGACGCTATGCGGAGATTCCGCGCGAGATGGTGGCCTCGGCCGACTGGCTCACGCCGCGGCTGAACGGCATCAAATACTTCGAGAAACCGCCGCTGCAGTACTGGGCCACTGCCGCCGCGTACCGCGTCTTCGGTGAAGCGCAATGGACGTCGCGGCTGTGGACTGCGCTGTCGGGCTTCCTCGCCGTCCTGCTGACCTATGCCGCGGGGGTGCGGCTGTCCGGTCCTGATGCCGGCCTGTACGCAGCCCTGCTGCTGGTGAGCAGCGCCGGGTTCGTGCTCGGCGGACACTACAACACCCTCGACATGGGGCTCACCTTCTTCCTGACCCTCGCGCTGGTGGCGTTTCTCTTCGCACAGCGCGACCACCAGACGCGCCGCGGGCGCGCGCTCTGGATGCACGTCGCCTGGGCGGCGGCCGCCGGGGCAGTGTTGAGCAAGGGGCTCGTCGGCGCCGTGTTGCCAGCAGGCGGACTGGTCGCCTACACGCTGCTCACGCGGGATTTCGCCGTCTGGCGCAGACTCAATCCCGTGACCGGCGTGTTGCTCTTCCTCGCGCTCGCAGCGCCGTGGTTCGTCCAGGTGTCGCTCGCGAACCCCGAGTTCCCGCGCTATTTCTTCATCCACGAGCACTTCCAGCGCTTCCTCACGACGGCGCACTACCGCGATCAGCCCTGGTGGTTCTTCCTGCCGGTGCTGGTGCTCGGTCTGCTGCCGTGGACCACCCTGGTGCCGGGCGCGCTCGCGCAGGCATGGCGGAGCGAGTCCGATGGCAGCGGCTTTCGCGCCCGCCGCTTCCTGCTCGCCTACGCCGGGTTCATCCTGCTCTTCTTTTCCGCGTCGAGTTCGAAGCTCGAAGCCTACGTGCTGCCGATGCTGCCCGCCATCGCGCTCCTGCTGGGCGAACGGGTGGCAGCGCTCCAGCCGGGCAGACTGCGCCGGCACCTCGTGTTCGCTCTCACCCTGGGCCTCATCGTGCTCGCCGCGCCCATCGTATTGCGCCGCTTCGGCCCGGTTGAACTCGCCGCGCTGCCCGAAACATTCGACCGCTGGCTCCAGGCGGCGGGCGCGGTGCTCGCGGCCGGTGCGGCTGGTGCGCTCCACCTGGCGGGGCGCGGCAGACCGCGGGGCGCGGTCGTGGTCGCTGCGCTCGCGGCGCTGGTGGCCGCGCAGTTCGGCAACAGCGGGGCCGAAGCGCTGTCGCCAGCGCGTTCCGGGTATGATCTCGCCGTGAAGATCGCACCCCTGCTCCGGCCGGACACGCCGTTCTACAGCTTCGGCATGTACGAGCAGACGATCCCCTTCTATCTCAAGCGCAAGACGACCCTGGTCGGCAGCGCAGAAGAGATGGCGTTCGGGCTTGGCCAGGAGCCGCAGCTCTGGATCGGCGATCCGCGGGATTTCGAACCGCGCTGGCGGTCCGAGCCGGGGGCGCTCGCGATCATGCGCCCCGTATACTTCGACCTGCTCGCGAAGTTTGGAGTGCCAATGCGCGTGGTAGCGAACGACGACCGTTACGTCGTGGTGACGAGCCCGTGAGCGCGCTCAGCTTCATGCTCGTCTTGATCGGCGTGCTGCTGAACGCTGCCGCGCAGTTGCTGCTGAAGGCCGGCACCAACAGCGTCGGCACCTTCGCCTTCAGTCTGGAGAACGCCTTGCCGGTCGGCTGGAAGCTCGCGACCGAGCCGCACATCGTGGGCGGTCTCGCCTGCTACGTCGTGAGCGTCATCGTCTGGATCATGGCGCTGTCGCGGGTCGAGGTGAGCATCGCCTATCCGATGCTCTCCGTGGGATACGTCGTCAACGCGATCGCCGCGTGGTACCTGTTCGGCGAAGCAGTGTCGGCGACCCGCCTCGCGGGCATCGGCATCATCATCCTCGGCGTCTACGTCGTCGCGCGCAGCTGATGCGAACGAACACCGACCACCCTGCCACCGCAGACGCGGTTTCGTATCTGCCGTTCACCCGGCCGACGATCGACGAGGAGACCATCGCCGGCGTCGCCGACGTGCTGCGCTCCGGCTGGATCACGAGCGGCCCGCAGGTGAAACGGTTCGAGGCCGAGCTCTCGTCCTACCTCGGCGGCCGTCCGGTGCGCACGCTCGCTTCCGGCACCGGCGCGATCGAGCTCGCACTCGCGATCGCCGGCATCGGACCGGGCGATGAAATCATCACCACACCACTCACCTGGGTCGCCACGGCCAACGTCGTGCTGCGCGCCGGGGCGCGACCCGTCTTCGTCGACATCGACCCGACCACACGCAACATCGATCTGGATCGCATCGAACCCGCGCTCACCGGGCGCACCCGCGCCCTGCTCCCGGTCGACCTCGCCGGACTGCCGGTGGACCGCGACCGCCTCTACGCCATCGCCCACCACCGTGGACTGCGGGTGATCGAGGATGCCGCGCAGAGCGTCGGCGCCACCTGGAGCGGCAGGCGCATCGGCAGTTTCGGTGATCTTGTCTGTCTGAGTTTCCACGCCAACAAGAACCTCACCACCGCCGAAGGCGGATGCCTGGTCCTGAACGACGAGGAGGAAGCGCTGCGCTGCGAGCGGCTGCGCCTGCAAGGCGTGATCCGCCTGCCCGACGGCGAGCAGGAGGTCGAGGTCGCAGGGGCGAAGCTCAACATGACCGATATCGCCGCCCGCATCGGCATCGGTCAGCTGGCCCGCCTCGAAGCATTCACGGCCCGGCGCCGCGCGCTTGCCCGACATTACTTCGCCTGCTTCGACCGCGGCCTCGGGTGCGAGCTGCCGGTGGCCGATTTCGCGAACTCGAACTGGCACATGTTCCAGGTCCTGCTCCCGCTCGAACGCATGAGCCGCGGCGATTTCATGCACGCCATGCACGAACGCGGGATCGGCGTTGGCGTGCACTATCCGGCGCTGCATCTGTTCAAGCTGTACCAGGAGCTCGGCTGGCGCGCCGGACAGTTTCCGCATGCCGAACGCGTCGGGCGCGGCATCGTCACGCTGCCGCTCTTTCCTGCCATGACGGAAGCCGACGTCGAGCGCGTCTGCGCTGCCACGCGCGATGTCCTCCGCAACCATGCCGCGCGCCGTGCCTGAAGTCTCCGTCGTCATTCCGGTCTACAACGAGGAAGCCGGGCTGCCGGCGCTGTTCGCCCGCCTCTACCCGGCGCTCGACGGCATGGGGTCGAGCTTCGAAGTCGTGTTCGTGAACGACGGCAGCCGCGATCGCTCGGCAGCGCTGCTGCGCGAGCAGTACCAACGACGGTCCGATGTCACGCGCGTCATCCTGTTCGCCGCCAACTTCGGCCAGCACATGGCGATCATGGCGGGTTTCGAGCACTGCCGGGGACGCATCGTCGTCACGCTGGACGCCGACCTGCAGAACCCGCCCGAGGAAATCCCGCGCCTCGTCGCCAAGATGGCGGAAGGCTACGACTACGTCGGCACCATCCGCCGCCAGCGGCAGGACAGCTTCTTCCGCCGCTACGCGTCGCGCGCGCTCAACTGGACGCGGGAGCGCTCCACGCGCATCAAGATGACCGACCAGGGGTGCATGCTGCGCGCCTACAGCCGTCCGATCGTCGACGCGATCAACAGCTGCAGCGAGGTGAGCACGTTCATTCCGGCGCTCGCCTACACCTTCGCGCAGCGCCCGGTCGAGATCGAGGTCGCTCACGAAGAGCGTGCCGCGGGCGCGTCCAAGTACTCGCTGTACGCGCTGGTGCGCCTCAACTTCGACCTGATGACGGGGTTCTCGCTGCTGCCGCTGCACCTCGTGTCGATGGGAGGCATCGCGCTTTCCATCGTGTCCGCGCTCTTTGTCGTCTTTCTCGCCATCCGCCGCCTGGTCGTCGGCCCGGAGGCCGAGGGCCTCTTCACGCTGTTCGGAATCGCCTTCTTCCTGCTGGGGATTCTGCTCTTCGCGGTGGGCCTGCTCGGCGAATACGTCGGTCGCATCTATCAGCAGGTGCGCCACCGCCCGCGCTACCTGGTCGAGGCCGTCCTCGAAGCGCGGGACGCGCCCTCCGCCCCGGGCAGCCCGGAGAGCATCACGCGGCTCGACGCCGCGCCCCGCTCGCCCCAGGTGCGATGACGCGCGCGATCGTCTTCGCCTATCACGACGTCGGCTGCCGATGCCTGCAAGTGCTGCTTGCGCACGGCGTCGAGGTACCGCTGGTCCTGACGCACGAGGACGTTCCTGGCGAAGCCATCTGGTTCGACAGCGTGGCAGCGCTGGCAGGCAGGCACGACATCCCGATCATCACGCCCGAGGATCCGAACGAGCCAGCGCTGGTTGAACGCATTCGCCGCCTCGAGCCGGATTTCCTGTTCTCGTTCTACTATCGACGCATGCTGCAACCAGCGCTGCTCGAGGTACCGCGCCGCGGCGCGCTCAACATGCACGGCTCGCTGTTGCCGAAGTACCGCGGCCGCGTGCCGGTGAACTGGGCGGTGATCAGGGGTGAGACCGAGACCGGCGCGAGCCTGCACTACATGACCGCGAAACCCGACCAGGGCAATCTCGTCGATCAGATGGCGGTGCCGATCCTGCCCGACGATCGCGCGCTCGACGTGTTCCGCAAGGTCACCGTGGCCGCCGAACTGGTGCTCCACCGATCGCTGCCGCGGTTGGTCGCGGGAACGGCACCGTCCGTCCCCCAGGACCTCGCCGCCGGCAGCTACTTCGGTGGCCGCCGTCCCGAGGACGGCCGGATCGACTGGAGCCAGCCGGCCCGGTCCATCCACGATCTCGTGCGCGGCGTGGCCCCACCCTACCCCGGCGCCTTCTGCACCCATGCCGGCCACCGGTTGCGCGTGCTCGCCACCGTCCGCATCGCGGCGCCTACGGCGGCGGTCGGGCATCCGGCGCTGCACTTCATCGGCGAACACTGTTGCGTCGAATGCGGCGACGGTAGCTGGCTGCGGCTCGCCGCGGTCGAGCTCGACGGCGCGCCCGCCGATGTGAGCACGCTGGCGCAGACGCTGGGACGCGGCCCGCTCCCGTTGCTCACCGAAAACAATCCACCTCCGACTCGCGCATGAAGATCTGCATCCTCGGCGTCAACGGCTTCATCGGCCATCACCTCTCGCAGCGCATCCTGGAGACGACAGACTGGTCGGTCTATGGCATGGACATGCAGAGCGACCGCGTCGAAGACCTGCTCGACCACAAGCGTTTCCGCTTCTTCGAAGGCGACATCACGATCAACCGCGAGTGGATCGAATATCACATCCGCAAATGCGACACGATCCTGCCGCTGGTGGCGATTGCCACCCCGGCCACCTACGTGCGCGAGCCGCTGCGCGTCTTCGAGCTGGATTTCGAGGCGAACCTGCCGATCGTCCGCTCCTGCGTGAAGTACGGCAAACGGCTGGTCTTTCCCTCGACCTCCGAGGTGTACGGCATGTGCCGCGACGACGCGTTCGATCCGGAGCATTCCGAGCTCGTGCTCGGGCCGATCAACAAGCCGCGCTGGATCTACGCCTGCGCGAAGCAGCTCATGGATCGCGTGATCTGGGGCTACGGCATGGACGGTGAGCTCGACTTCACGCTGTTCCGCCCGTTCAACTGGATCGGGGCGGGCCTCGATTCCATTCACACCGCAAAGGAGGGCAGCTCGCGGGTCATCACGCAGTTCTTCGGCCACATCGTCCGCGGGGAGGACATCAAACTCGTGGACGGAGGCAGCCAGAAGCGTGCTTTCACGCACATCGAGGACGGCATCGCCGCGCTGATGCGGATCATCGAGAACCCTGGCGGAGTGGCGAGCGGACAGATCTACAACATCGGCAACCCCGCCAACAATTTCTCGGTGCGCGATCTCGCACGGATGATGATCGACCTCGCACTCACCTATCCCGAGTATCGCGATACCGCCGAGCGCGTGCGGCTCATCGAGATCCGGTCTGCCGACTATTACGGCAACGGTTATCAGGACGTGCAGAACCGCGTGCCCAAGATCGACAACACCTGCCGCGACCTCGACTGGAAGCCCACGATACCGATGGACGAAGCGCTCAGGCGCATCTTCGATTCGTATCGGACCCACGTCGCGGACGCTCGCGGTCTGGTCGACTGACCACGCCTGCCCCTTCCCGACACGTGCCGTTTCTCGCTCTCAAGGTCGACGTCGACACGCTGCGCGGCACCCGCGAGGGCGTGCCGCGGCTCGTGGACCTCCTGCAGCGCCACGGAGCGGGCGCCACGTTCCTCTTCAGCCTGGGTCCCGATCACACCGGCCGCGCAATCCGCCGCGTGTTCCGCCCGGGGTTCCTGAAGAAGGTGTCGCGGACCTCGGTCGTCGAGCATTACGGCGTCAGGCAGCTGCTCTACGGCACCCTGCTGCCGGGCCCCGACATCGGGCGACGCTGCGGTGCCCTCATGCGCAGCGTCGTGCAGCTTGGCTTCGAGGTCGGCATCCACACCTGGGACCACATCCGCTGGCAGGACCATGTGCAGGACAAGGATGCGGCATGGACGCGCCGCGAAGTGCAGCAGGCGGTCGATCGCTTCGCGGACATCTTCGGTGTACCAGCGCGGACCCATGGCGCGGCGGGATGGCAGATGAATACCCACGCCTATCGCCTGGAGGCGGAATTCGGCTTTGATTACTGCTCCGATACGCGCGGTGACGGCCCCTTCCTGCCGGTGATCGACGGCGCCATCGCGTGCCCTCAGCTGCCCACGACGTTGCCGACGCTGGACGAACTGATCGGTGTCGAAGGCATGGACGTCGACCAGTGCGCGGACTACCTGCTGCGGCTGACGGCGGACGACCGGCGCCAGCATCATGTCTATACGCTGCATGCCGAGCTCGAGGGTATGAAGCTCGCCCGCACGTTCGAGCACCTGCTGCGCGGCTGGCGCCGCCAGGGCTACACGCTCTGCGCCGTACGCACCCATTTCGAGACGCTCGATGTCACCCGTCTGCCACGGCACGCGGTTACGCTCGGCACCGTTCCCGGACGCTCCGGTACCCTCGCGCTGCAGGGTGCGGCCCTTGCTGCCTGACGCCCCTTGCCGGTTGCATCGGTTTGTCCCGACAATAGCCATCCCAGACCACCAAGGAGTTCTACCCGCATATGCTCGATGAGCCCGTCCCCGAGTTCTCCATCCCCGCCACCGGCGGCAAGACCTTCAGCACGTCCGCGCAGCAGGGCAACCCCTTCGTGCTCTACTTCTACCCCAAGGACAACACGCCCGGCTGCACCACCGAGGGTCAGCAGTTCCGCGATCTGCACGACGCGTTCAAGAAGCTCGGGTGCGCCGTATTCGGTGTCTCGCGCGACAGCCTGAAGTCACACGAAAGCTTCAAGGCCAGGATGGGGTTCCCGTTCGACCTCCTCTCGGACGAGAACGAGCAGGCCTGCTCCCTTTTCGGCGTGATCAAGATGAAGAACATGTACGGCAAGCAGGTGCGTGGCATCGAGCGCAGCACGTTCGTCGTCGACGCAGAGGGCATCGTGCGCAAGGCATGGCGCGCCGTGAAGGTGCCGGGCCACGCGCAGGAGGTGCTCGAATTCGTGAAGACGCTGCCGTAGGGCGCGCATGATCAAGCACAAAGAAGCGCCGGCGGTGACGCGACTGCGCCCGGGTGCGAAGCTCTTCGTGCTCGACACCAACGTGCTCATGCACGATCCCACCAGTCTCTTCCGTTTCGAAGAGCACGACATCTACGTGCCGATGGCGACGCTGGAGGAACTCGACAACAACAAGAAGGGCATGTCGGAAGTCTCGCGCAACGCGCGCCAGGCGAGCCGCTTTCTCGACGAGATCGTGACCCACGGCGAGGCCGGCATCGAGGAAGGCATTCCGCTCGAGCGCCACGGGACGAAGCAGGCGACCGGCCGGCTCTTCCTGCAGACGGAGGCGATCCAGGGCGATCTGCCGGTGCGGCTCGCGAGCGGCAAGACCGACAACCAGATCCTGGGCGTGGTCAAGCATCTGCAGGAGCAGCACGAGCGCCGGCAGGTGATCCTGGTGTCGAAAGACATCAACATGCGCATCAAGGCGCGTGCGCTCGCCCTGGCCGCGGAAGACTACTTCAGCGACAAGGTCCTGGAGGACACCGACCTGCTGTACACCGGGCTTTGCGAGCTGCCCGAGGACTTCTGGGAGAAGCACGGCAAGGACATGGAGTCGTGGCAGCAGACCGGCCACACCTTCTACCGGGTGCGCGGACCGCTCTGCGCGCAGTTCCTGGTCAACGAGTTCGTCTACCAGGAAGCCGACAAGCCCTTCTACGCGATCGTGAAGGAAGTATCCGGAAAGACCGCGATCCTGCAGACGCTGAAGGAATACAGCCATGCGCGCAACTCCGTGTGGGGCATCACGACGCGCAACCGCGAGCAGAACTTCGCGCTCAACCTGCTCATGAATCCCGAGATCGATTTCGTAAGCCTCGTCGGCCAGGCGGGCACGGGCAAGACGCTGCTGACCCTTGCCGCCGGGCTCGCGCAGACACTCGAGCAGAAGACCTATTCGGAGATCATCATGACGCGCGTGACGGTGCCGGTCGGCGAGGACATCGGCTTTCTGCCCGGCACCGAGGAAGAGAAGATGACGCCATGGATGGGCGCGCTCGAGGACAATCTCGACGTCCTGAACAAGACCGACGACGAAGCCGGCGAGTGGGGGCGCGCGGCGACCCGCGATCTCATCCGCTCGCGCATCAAGGTGAAGTCATTGAACTTCATGCGCGGGCGCACCTTCATCAACAAGTTCCTGATCATCGACGAGTGCCAGAATCTGACGCCGAAACAGATGAAGACCCTCATCACGCGCGCCGGACCGGGCACCAAGGTGGTCTGCCTCGGCAACATCTCGCAGATCGACACGCCCTACCTCACGGAGGGAAGCTCGGGTCTCACGTATGTCGTCGACCGGTTCAAGGGTTGGAGCCACAGCGGCCACGTCACGCTCCAGCGCGGCGAGCGCTCGCGGCTCGCGGATCACGCGGCCGAGATACTCTGACGCGCTCGCGTTAGCGGGTCTGCTCCAGCCCGCGCACGTCGTCCCGCCGGGTGGGGCTCAATCCCTTCACGCCGCGCATCTCGGCACCGGTGAAGTCTGCGCCGGCCAGGTTCGCGCCGGTAAAGTCCGTGTCGATCATCTTAGCCTCGGCAAGGTTCGCATTCGTCAGATTCGCCCCGTTGAAGGTGACGGCGCTCAGATTGCTCGAGTAGAGATTGGCACCGGTCAGATTCGCCTCCGAGAGGTCCGAGAAGCTGAAATCGGCCTTGGAGAAGTTTGCGCCGGCCAAGTCCGCCCGGACGAGATTCGCCGAGATGAAGTTGGCGCGCATGAGGCCCATCGACTGGTTGCGCATGTCGGCGGCGGCGTCGGCCTGCCTGAAAGTCGCACCTGACAGGTTCGCCGAAGTGAGATCGCCGATGAGTCGGGCGCGCGTGAGGTTCGCGTTGCGCAGGTCGGAGCCCTTGAGTTGGGTGGAAAACAATACTGCCTCGCTGAGGTCGGCGCCACTCAGATTCGTACCCTCCGCAAAGGCCACGGTAAGGTTGCAGCGCGAGAGGTTCGCGCGACTCAGGTTGCTGCCATTCAGCACCGCCGCCGTGAGATTCGCACCCTTGAAATCGATCCCCGCCAGATCGAGGTCCGAAAGGTCCTTCGAATAGAAGTCTGCGCGAACGCCGGCGGTGTTGGCGCGCTCGACTGCCTCCACCACCTGCTCGCGCGTCAGGCGCTCGTAACCCTGCGGCGCTTCGGCGCGCGCCAAGGGCAGCACGATCAACGAGACCGCCGCGAGCAACGCCTGCCCGAGCCAGCGGACCAGCCGCGCTTGTCGCTCGCCAGGACGATGTCTCTCCTTCATCTCATCTTCGAACCGCTCCATCGGCTTTGGTTTCGACGTTCACCCCTCCGGCGGCGTCGGGATCTGGAGCGCGTGCCCGACGGCGGCGGCACGCCCGACACGATTCAATGGCTACGCGCTCAGCAGGTCCGGGGCAAGTCCGAGGTGCTGCAGCATCCCCCGGATTTCTTCGAGGTAGACCGAATTCATGACGATCACGAGGTCCGGCCGGTACTGCTGCAGGAACTCGGGCGCCACCACGCGGTGCCCGGTGCCGGGCATGTACCGCCCCTGCAGGTGAGGGTTGATGTCGACGACCACCTCGATGCCGGCGTCCGGCCCGAGCGCCGTAAGATAGCCCATGGCCTTGGAGCCACCCCCCCAGATCACCCCGCGCTTCCCCTCCGCGCGCGCCTGGCGGAGCCGCCCTTTCCAGGAATCGATGCCCTCGTGGAACGCCGATTCGAATTCCGCGATCGCCGCCTCCACCACGGCCGGCGGTTCCTCCTGCGGCAAGGGTGCGGCCGCAAGCACACCCTCGGGTCGGAGGCGCGCCTCGATGATCAGATACTGGCCGGAATAGACGAGATCGAGATCGAGGATGTCGAAGCCCGCAGCGCGCAGCGCCCGCGCGAGCGACCCGGATGTGAAATAGCCGCAGTGCTCGTAGTAGATGTCCCAGAAGGCGCCGGCCCGAAGCACGCACAGCGCGTCCGGCACCTCGAACAGGATCGCGATGTCGCGGCGATCACCGACACTGAGCCGCACGGTGTCGAGGAAACCAGAAACGTCGTGAATGTGCTCGAGCGTATGCCGGCAGACGATCGCGTCGACGTCACTCGCCGCGTGCGTAGGCGAGAAATAGTCTTGGATCCACTCGATCCGACTTGCCGCCGGGCCACTCACTCGCCCCGGGTCGCAACCCGGGTCGATGCCGATGCCACGACCCACGCCTTCGGCGACCATGACTTCGAGGAAATGGCCTTTGCCGCAACCGATCTCCAGCACGGTCTTGCCGGCGAGGTCGTAACGGTCGATCCATCGGCGTGCGAGCTCCGTGGCGAACGTCTGGAAACGCGGCGAAAATCCCTGCGATTCCTCGCGGCGCCCGGCGTAGTGCAACAGGCGGTCGTCGAACCTCATGTTGCTGATGAAGCCGCATGACCGGCACCAGCCGAGCTCCATGTCGCCGACGGGGTAGCGGAGCGCTTCCTCGCGGCTGTCCAGGACGACCGTGGAATGCACCGGAACGCCGTGCTGCTGGTGGAAGCTCTTGAGCCCCGGATGGCCGCAGGCCGGGCACGAGACGGCGGTGCACGGTCCACGTTCGAGAGCACTCCGCAGTGATGTCATCGTTTTCCTCAAGGAGAAAGGCATCCAAGAAACCATACTCACCGCGAGGCCCCGATAGTACATGATGCCGCAGCGCGCGCGAAGACAACTCAAGCTCGGGGAAGCAGGTTGCCGTTTCCAGCCGACTAGCGGCAGCCGCGAGCGCAAGACATGCGCTATGTCGTGCTGGTCATGTTCCTGTCCCCGACGCAGCTTGCTCCCGCCTGGCTGCGGCGCTAGGCTTGCGGCGATCGTCTGCCTTGGGAGGAAACGCAGGTGAAAATGGGTGAAGGTCCGCGCAACGTGCTTGGCGGTACGCTCGAAACGTGCTGCACGTCCCCGATGACGGGGTTCTATCGCACCGGCCGCTGTGAAACCGGGCCCCAGGACCTGGGGTGCCATGCCGTGTGCGCGAAGGTGACGGCGGAGTTTCTCGCGTTTTCCAAGGCGAGGGGCAACGACCTGTCGACGCCTGCGCCGGATTCCGGCTTTCCGGGCCTGCGGCCGGGCGACAAATGGTGCATCTGCGCCGCACGGTGGAAGGAGGCGCTAGCCTCCGGCGTCGCCCCGCCGGTGGTGCTCGGCGCAACCCACGAGGCGGCGCTCGAGATCGTCGCGCTCGCCGACCTGAAGCGCCACGCGCTCGACCTCAATTGACGCGCTGCCCGGACCCGAGATCCACCGTGCCACGCATCCGCTGCGGCTGGTGCACGAATGATCCGCTCTACGTCGCCTACCACGACGAGGAATGGGGCGTACCGGTGCACGACGATCGCCGCCTGTTCGAGATGCTGATCCTGGAAGGCGCGCAAGCAGGCCTGTCGTGGCTCACGATCCTCAGGAGGCGCGCGGGCTACCGCAAGGCGTTCGACGGCTTCGATCCCGAACGCATTGCCAGCTTCGACGCGCGGCGCGTGGACGCGCTGCTGGCCGATCCGAGCATCGTGCGCAATCGGCTCAAGGTGCAGGCGACGATCGGAAACGCCCGCGCGTACTTGCGGCTGGTCGAGGAGGAGGAGAGTCTCGACCGCTTCCTGTGGCGCTTCGTGGCGGGTGTGCCGCGCCAGAACGCGCACCGCACGCTGGCGCAGGTGCCGGCGCGCACGGCGCAGTCCGATGCCCTGAGCAAGGCTCTGCTCGCGCGCGGCTTCAAGTTCGTCGGCTCCACCATCTGCTACGCGTTCATGCAGGCGGTGGGCATGGTGAACGATCACACCACCGACTGCTTCCGCCATGCGGAGCTTTCTTGCGTCACGGAGGCGAAATGAAGCTCCTGCGAAGCGTGGCCTGGATCGTGGCGGGGGCATGTTGCGGCGTGGCGCTCTGCGCGTGCGGCGCAAACCCCGCGGGTCCCGCGCTCACCGCGGCGCAACGGGACAAGATCGCGCTCGATCTTTCGACGCTGGACGAGCGCGGACTGCGCGGACCACCCGGCGGACTGCGCTCGATGAGCTACGAATTCTGCATTCCGGCGAACGAACGCTACGCCACCGAAGTGCAGCGCATCGACCCGACACTGGAGCTCATGCGCGGGTCGCGCGGGCGCATCGGGTGCACGAAGAATCAGTACCTGTGCGTGGGTCAGACGCATCAGCGGGGATACCGTCAGGTGCTGGAGGAGCTTGCCGCGCTTGACTACACGAGCCGGATTGTCGAAAGTACCTTCGAATAGCTGATGAGATTGAGCAGAGGACGATCATAGATGAAGGCAACTTTCGGCATTCTCGGTGCGCTCGTGGCGTCTGGTCTCGCGGGATGCGCCAATTTCCCCCCGCAGCCGCTTTCGTGGCGGCCGCCGCCCGCATACGTCACCGGCACGGTCTTCTACCGCTACGTGCAACCGCTGCCCGACAACGCCGTGGTGCACGTGAAGCTCGCCGCGCCGCCCGCCGAGGGCAAGCCGGAAATCGTGGTGAGCGAGCAGACCATCAGCAGCATATGCAACTTCATCGATCCGCCCTGCAACGGACCGGTGTTCTACGAACTGCCTTACGATCCAGACCTTCTCGACGCCTCGCGCGAGTACCTCGTGAGTGCGCAGATTCTGGACGGCAAGAAGACGATCTACGCCTCCGACACGCCGCACCGCGTGCTCACCGGCGGCTACACGCGCAACACCCAGATCCTGGTCGCGAAGCAGCCCTGATCCGTTCGCGGGGCTTCGTGCCGAACCCGCGCGCGGCAACGCGTGCTCCGGAGGTTGGCTCATGAACGCACCGGCGGCAGTGCCTCTGAATCGCGTCGACCTCGCATCGCGTTACCGCGACGTGCGCGGCGCGACCGAGCGGCTCTGCGCGCCGCTCGCCACCGACGACTACCAGGTGCAGAGCGTGCTCGAGACGAGCCCCCCCAAGTGGCATCTCGCGCACGTCTCGTGGTTCTTCGAGACTTTCGTGCTGAAGCCGGCGGTGCCGGACTATCGCCCGTTCCACTCCGGGTTCGAGTATCTCTTCAACTCGTACTACGAGTCGGTCGGTCCGTTCCACCCGCGCGCCCAGCGTGGACTCATCTCGCGCCCGACCGTCGAGGACGTCTATCGCTACCGCCGGCACGTGGACGAGGCGATGCTCGCCCTCATGGATGCGCGAGCGGATGCGCGCTGGGGCGCGCTCGCCGCGCGCGTGACACTGGGTCTGCACCACGAGCAGCAGCACCAGGAACTGCTGCTCATGGACATCAAGCACAACTTCGCGGCCAACCCCTTGCATCCCGCCTACCAGGCGCCATCGAACGTGACCGCAACCGCTCCTGCGCCGCTGCACTGGATCGAGCGCGCCGGCGGGATCGCCGAGATCGGTTACGCCGGGAGGGGTTTCGCGTTCGACAACGAAACGCCGCGCCATGCGGTGTTGCTGCACGATCACGCGCTCGCATCGCGACCGGTGACGAACGGCGAGTACCTCGAATTCATGGCAGAGGGCGGATACCGCGATGCCGGTCATTGGCTCGCGGACGGCTGGGCGAAGCGGCAGGAAAAAGCTTGGGACGCTCCGCTCTATTGGGCGCAGCGCGACGGCGAATGGTGGTACATGACCCTCGGTGGATTGCGCCCCGTGAACCCGGCGGAACCCGTGTGCCATGTGAGCTTCTACGAGGCGGACGCCTATGCCCGCTGGGCAGGCAAGCGGCTGCCGCGAGAAGAGGAGTTCGAGACCATGCTTGCTGCCGAGCCGGTCGCGGGCAACTTCGTCGAGTCCGGCCTGCTGCATCCGCGGCCCGCGGCCGACGGCGACGGACAATGGTACGGCGACGTGTGGGAGTGGACACGCTCGGCCTACGCGCCCTACCCCGGCTTCGCCCCGCTCGCGGGGGCGCTCGGCGAGTACAACGGCAAGTTCATGGCGAATCAGATGGTGCTGCGCGGCGGCTGCTGCGTAACACCACGCGCCCATATCCGGAAGAGCTACCGGAACTTCTTCTATCCGCACGACCGCTGGCCCTTCACCGGTTTCCGGCTCGCGGCCGATCGCTGAGGCGCAAGCTGCATCGTCCCGCGAGCAGCGCGGTCCTTCAATACCCCAGCGCTTTTCGCCTCGCCTGTGCCGTCGGCAGCTCCGTCTCGCGGCCCCACACCACCGGCAGCTCGGCCGCCCGCTCGGCGTTGATCGCGACCCAGTGCTGCCGCGCCTCGGTGAGGTCGAACTCCTCGAAGATCGCGTGCACGGGACACGCGGGAATGCACGCGCCGCAGTCGATGCACGCGACCGGATCGATGTACACCATGAGCGCATCGCCGTGAAAGCACGCCACGGGACAGACATGCACGCAGTCGGTGAAGCGGCAGCCGTCGCAGTTCTCCGTGACGACGTGAGTCATCGCCAGTCTCCCACGGTCCGTCTCGCGCGCGAAAGCATCAGGCGGCCGCGACCGCCTGCTCTTGCGGGGTGCCGGCGGCGGCTGCCGGCACCTGTTCGACCTCGACCAGGTTGTCGGAGAAGCTCGGTGCCTGCCCCAGATTGCAATGCCGGTCCGAGCTGATGCAGTTGACGGCGGTGCCAGTCCGCGACAGTCCCGGCCAATAGCCGAGCGATGCGGCAACGACGCCCTGCAGCGTGTCTTCCGTGAGCTCCGCTCGACCCTCGAACGCCCCGCGGTCGTTATGCACGCGCACCATCTGTCCGTTCCGGATACCGCGTCCGGCCGCATCGGCGGGATGGATCAGCACCGTCTGCTCGCCCTGCCGCAACTGCTGGATGGACTCGTTCGCGTATTGCGAGTTCAAGAACCCGTGCGACTTCGGCGAAACGATGTTGAGCGGGTAACGGCTCGCGAGCTCGGGATTCGATGCCGGCGACTCGTACGGCGGCAGGTAGTCGGGCACCGGATCGATCGGTGTACCGGGCTGCATGTCTTCGTACATCGAGCGCCACGCTGGCACCACGAAGTTGCCGTTGTCGGCCTGCGTGGTCTTGAGCTCGCACTTGCCGGTGGGAGTCGGGAAATTGCCCTCGGCGTGCGGGGTGCGCTGGTCTACCGGACCGACGTTCAAGTGCGCATAGCCCTCCTCGACCAGCCGCTCGTAGGTGATGCCCTCCATCACCGGCGCGCTCCAGTCGACGAAATCGCGGATCATCTGTTCGTCGTCGCGCTCCCAGTAGGCGTCGTCGAAGCCCATGGTCCGCGCCAGCCTGCGGAAGAGCTCGGCGTTCGACACGCACTCGCCCGGCGGCTCGATCGCCTTCTGGTTGAGCGTGAAGTAGAAGTGCCCCCACGAGAACATGAGGTCGAGCTGCTCCGCCTGCATCGCCGCCGGCAGCAGGATGTCGGCGTACTTCGCGGTGTCGGTGACGAAGAGCTCGCTCACGACGGTGAAGAGGTCGTCGCGCAGCAGCCCCTGCCGGATCTTGTTCTGCTGCGGTGCCTGCGACATCGGGTTGGCGTTGTAGACCATGATCGACTTCAACGGCGGATCGAGCTCGGTGAGCGCCGCGCCAAGCTCGGTCAGATTCACCACTCGCGTGCCCGGGCGGATCCAGTCGGGGCGGCACACGTCGGCGAGCTTCAACGGAAACGCCCACAGCGGCATCTCCAGTGCACCGCCGCCCGGGTGGCGCCACGACCCGACCAGCGCCGGCAGACACGTCACCGCGCGAATCGCCTGTCCGCCGTTGTGGTGCCGCTCCAGCGCCACGCCCAGCCGGATGACCGAGGGCTGCGTGGTCGCGAACTCGCGGGCAAGCTGGCGGATGTCGTCTGCCGCGACACCCGTGATCGCCGCCACTTTCTCCGGCGGGTACTGGGCAGCGCGCGCCTTGAGCTCGTCGTAGCCGAACGTGTACCGGGCGATGTAATCGTGATCGACCAGATCTTCGCCGATGATCACGTTCATCATGCCCAGCGCGAGCGCGGCATCGGTGCCGGGCTTCGGCCGGATGTGCCAGTCGGCCTGCTTGGCGGTGCGCGTGCGCACCGGGTCGATCACCACGACCTTGGCCCCGTTCTTCCTCGCCTCGATGATGAAAGGCCAGTGATGCAGGTTCGTGGTGAGCGTGTTCACCGCCCACAGAATGATGTACTTCGAGACCGCGAAGCTCTCCGGGTCGACGCCGCCCGTGGCGCCGACGGTCATGATCCAGGCGGTCGACGAACCCGAGGCACAGAACGTTTTCTCCGCCACCGTCGAGCCCAGGCGATTGAAAAAGGCATCGCCCGCGGTCAGGCCGTTGATGAGGCCTTCGTGGCCGAGATAGCAGAACGGCAGGATCGCCTGCGCGCCGTCGCTGGCAATGATGTCGGTCCAGCGGCGCTTGATCTCGCCGAGGGCCTCGTCCCACGAGATGCGGGTGAACCGGCCGCTGCCCTTCGGCCCCGTGCGCTTCATCGGATACAAGACGCGGTCCGGGTTGTAGTGATGCTCGGCGAAGTCCTTGAGCTTGATGCAGAGCCCGCCTCGTGTCATCGGGTGATCGGGGTTGCCGCGCACGTCGACCAGCTTGCCGTCCTCGACCGTGTACAGCATGGCACAGGTGTCGGGACAGTCCTGCGGACAGGCGCCCTTCACGACCTTCTCGTCACAGTTGTGGGTAGACACGAGTCACCTCCTGGAGCGGCGCCGTTCGAGAGCGCGCCGGAGATTGCCGGAGAAATCGACTTCCTGAAAGCGCGACCGCGGCCGGCGCGGCGCACCCCTCCTCGCCGCGAACCGACCTGCCACCGAATGGAGTTAACGCAATCGCCCGAAAGGAGTCAACCGCGCCCTGCGAAGGGTTTTGTCGGTCTACGCGTCCGGCGCGCCGGATGTTGCTGCCGGATCGGCAGTGGGGGGATTGAAGCGCGCGAGATACTCGCCCACGCGCGGCGCCGGCAGCGGCGGACTGAAGTGGTACCCCTGCATCATGTCGCAGCCAAAGGCGCGCAGCGCCTCGACGTGCTCCGGCTTTTCGACGCCCTCGGCGACGAGGGAGAGCCCGAACCCGCGAGCGATGCCGCTCATGGCCGACACGATGGACGCGCTCGAGCTGCGCGCGCCGAGATCGCGGACAAACGTCTGGTCGATCTTGATCCCGCTGATCGGCAGGGACTGCAGGTAGCCGAGCGACGAGTAGCGGGTACCGAAGTCGTCGATGGCAATGCGTACCCCCGAGCGACGCAGCCGCCCGGCTCGGTCGGCCACGGCGTCGAGATCCTCGATGAGCGCGCTCTCCGTGATCTCGAGCTCGAGCGTTTCGGCCGCGACCGCGTGGCGCTTCAAGGTATCGACGATGCAATCGACGATATCGGTCCGATCGAACTCGCGCGCGGAGAGGTTGACGGCCATCCGCAGGTCCGGGAATCCCTGCGTCTGCCACGTTCGCAGGTCAGCGCACGCGGCATCGAGCACGCGCTCGCCAAGCGCGTAGATCAGCCCGCTCTCCTCGGCGATGTGCACGAAGTGGCTCGGGTCCATCAGCCCGTGCGCCGGATGGCGCCAACGCACCAGCGCCTCGAGCGCCTCCACGTGGCCGGTCGTGATGTTATGAATCGGCTGGTAATGGACCTCCAGTCCGCCGCGTTCGATCGCGGTGCGCAATTCGTTCTCGAGCTCGCGCTTCTCCGCCCAGACGGTGTTCATGTCCGGCGTGAAGTAACCGATGGCGTTCTTCCCACTCCGCTTGGCGTGATACATCGCAAGATCGGCATTGCGCACGAGTTCGAGCTCGCTCGCGCCGTCGTCCGGATAGATCGCCACGCCGACACTGACAGTAGTGTGGAATTCTCCACTGCTGAGCAGAAACGGTTCGCGCAGCTCGGCGAGAATCTTCTCCGCGGCGGCTTGCGCGCCGTCGCGCCCGACGAGCTCGGTGACGACAGCAACGAACTCGTCGCCGCCGACGCGCGACAGGGTGTCGCTGCCGCGCAGACAACGCCGCAGGCGCGCCGCGACCTGCTGTAGCAACTGGTCGCCCTGCACGTGCCCGTAGGTGTCGTTCACCTTCTTGAAGCCGTCGAGATCGATGAAGAGCACCGCGAGATAGCCTCTTTCGAGGAACATCCGGCGCGCACGGACAATGGCCTGGCGCAGACGATCCAGGAAGAGCGACCGGTTCGGACATCCGGTCAACGCATCGTGCGTCGCGTGAAAGCTCGAAATCTGCTCCGCCTGCTTACGGTCCGTGATGTCGCGGGCAACCCCGTAAGTGCCGAGAAAGCGCCGGGGTGCCTCACCTTCGGCGGGCGCGTACAGCCCGACGGCGCTGACCACGACCGTCGCCAGTGAGGCGGGGCCGATTTCGGCTCCTTCTGGTGTGCGGCGGCGCAACCTGATCTCGACGTTCGAAGTTGCACGCGGGCCGGTACGCCGCTCGCTGCAAACCCAGCGTGCCGCCCGCAGGTCGTCGTGGTGGATGATGACGGAGTAATGGGCGCCGATCAGTTCTTCCCTTTCGAATCCGAGCAGCGCTGTGAAGCGATCGTTTACGAACCAGAAGCAGCCACTGGTATCGAGGGCGAAGATGAGATCCGGCGAGTGGTGGACCAGGTATCGATGCAGGCGCTCCGAGCGCTCGAGACGCTCCTGCGTCGCCCGTTCCTCGAGCGCGGTGCGACGCGCCGCAAGGACGTTGTCTACGGCGCGCCGCAGCGCGGCAGGGTCGAACGGCTTGCGCAGGAACTCGAGCGCACCGCAGCGCAGGGCGGCGATTGCGGAATCGCCGGAGTCATCCCCGCTCACCACGATCACCGACAGGTCGAGGCCTCGATCCCGCATCCAGCGCATGAGCTCGATCCCTGTGCCGTCCGGCAGGCGGATATTGACGAGCGCAAGATCGATCGGCCGCTCCTGCAGTATCGCCATCGCCCGTGCTACCGTGCCGCACTGGAGCACGTCGCGGCCGGCGCCCTTGAGCAGCCTCGCGACGAGCCCGCGCAGCCGCGTGTCGTCGTCGATCAGAAGCACGCGCAGATTCTTCGGCGCCTGCGGCAAGGAAGCGGGTTCGGGAACGAGCCCGTTTTGCTGGGTAATCATCCATGCTCCCAACGGCATCTGCGCCGCGTTCTGCAGCCTCAATAAAGGGGAGGTCGCTTCGGTCGAAGCGGTAAGAGTCACGAGCCCGAACCCTTCCCCTGGTCATTAGCGGTTCGAACCCGGCGTTGCTCGCGCCGACGTGCGGTCGGTCGCTCTCGCCTCTTGGCACGTGGCAGGCGCCTCGCGAGAGCCTACCGTGGCCCCGCTGTGGACCTGCCCGCTCGGGCTTAACTACAATGGTTCAGCGTCTTGCGCGCTGTCGTCCGCGAGGCTGAATGCTTCCGCCCCGGTGTCCGACATTGTGCGAATGCGGCCCCGTGCTGGGAAGTGCATATTCAGAAGGAATGACGAACGGCAAGGACGTCGGTCGCGTAGACAAGCGTGTGCGATGCACGCGGTTCAGGCCGTGCGCGCCTCGCCCCGCAGATCCATCGCCACGCGAATCGTCCCCTCGACCCTCTTCTCCGTCATCGGAAACCCGCTGCGCGCGAAGACCGAAAGCATGGCGCGATTCCCCGGCAGCACCTCCGCCTGGAACTGATCGATCCCCCGCTCGAGCGCGATGACCGAGAGATGATGCAGGATGCGGCCCGCGATGCCGGCGCCGTGATAGTCCTCCTCGACAATGAAACCGACCTCGGCATTGCGCTCTTCCGTGGATCTGGAGCATGCGGTATAGCTGCCCGCGCCGATGATCGTTTCGTCTTCGCCGCTGCCGGTCGTCACCAGCAGCACCACGCGCCGTTCGAAATCGACTTCGGTGAAGTGCTTGAGCTCCGCGTCGCTAAGCTCGTCCTTGTAGGCAAAAAAGCGCGTGTAGATGGATTCCGGATCCAGTTTCTCGAATGCAGCGATTATGCGGTCGCGGTCGCTGGGCCGCACGGCGCGGATCTTGACGGGCAGGCCGTTGCGGAGCGTCTCCGTGACGGCGTAACGACATTCTTCGGTCATCGTGTGTCTCCATGCGGCGGGGTCGTCACCGCAGAGGATAGGTTGCGGTCGGCGGCGGCGGCAACGCGCTTCCCCCACCTTCCGAGCGTGTGGAATCGTGCCGGCGCCAGAAACCTCGCGGGGCCACCGCCCGAATGCCCGGCGACGCTCAGCACCTCCGGGGCGACGGCCAGAAGCCCCGCGCGCGTCTGCGGATCCTGCGCCGCTGCCGCGAGCGCTGGCGCGTCCGTCCACGACAGGCGTCCCGCGTCCAGGCGGGCGTAGACGCGACCGGTATCGCGGTCCGCGAAGTCGAGCGAGGCAAGCCGACGCGCGCAATCGCGCAGGAACTGGGTGTTGCGATCGGGCGCCATCGCGACGGCATCCGGATAGACGTCCCCGGGACGCTTCGCGTCGACGTCGATCCTCTGGTAGCGCTCGATGTCGAGCAGCGTCTTCACGTCGAGGATCACCATCTCGCCCTCCCGGCCGAAGGCGACGGTGCGCGGCCGTTCGCCGTACGGCACGTCGTTGTCGAGAAACTCGTAGCGTACGGCCATCCCGGAGCGCAGCGCCCAAGTGAAGAAGAGCTGCGGCATCCCCGTGTAGGCCTCGACGTTGTGCGCGAGCAGATCGTCCACCGCCTTGAAGCGACCGACATCCAGCCCGCGTTTCCACGAGCGCTCGACCGTCTCGTGCGGCGGCGTAATCATGAAGAACAGGTAGACCGTGTGCCCGAAGCGAGTAAGCAGGTTGCTGCCAGCCTCGTCGGAGTCGGCAGCGAAGCTGTCGAACCGGAAGCGGTCGATGAGCAGGTGCGACATCTCGCGGCGCTTTGCCTTGCACGCCATGTAGCGGTCGAGCTTCTGGTCGATGATCGCCACCTCGAGCCCGGTGAACGTCCCCGCATACCGGAAGTGCTCGCCCAGGCAGTCGTAGTCGAGCAGATACTTCCGCCAGATGTCGGGGCTGATCAGGGCGAAATCGCTCCATGCCACCCCGATCTCGTCCGCCAGCCGCTTCTGCAGCGGCCGCATCGTGCTCTTGCCCGACGCCGATGCGCCCTTCGTGTTCATGACGACCGGCTGCGCCTGCGCTGGCAGCCGCCGATAGCCCTCCGCTTCGACCGCGCGCTCGATGTGCGGACCGATGAGGGCGCCGATCGCGTCGCTGCCGTGCTCGTTGCACGCCATGCCGGCGGCAATCGGGGCAAGCAGCGCCGAATCGCCCCAGAGGCGGCCGTGCTTCGCGAGGATAACCGCCACCACCCGGCTCAACGCACGGTACACGGCCCGGCGCAGCGGCTCCGCCACGGACTGCGCGGCGCGAGTCCACTCCCGTAACACCCGCTCCTCGCGCTCCCGCTCGGCCTCGATGCCGCGTGGCGGCTCCCGCCGCGCGGCGAACCGGCGCAGGAAACGGGCGATGCCACCGCGCCGCGCATCGGCCGCAGGCGTCGACGGTCGGTGCAGCAGCGTTGCAAGCTCTGTCTCGACGAGGGCCGCGACCTCCCGCCGGAGCGCGTCGTATGCGGCGACGATCTCGTCCATGTGAGGATCGATGTGCCGCGTGAGAATCGTATGCGTCATCCGGCGAAAGTTGATGCCGAGGTCCTCGACCTTGGAGCCGTCGGGCACCGTGAGGTCGGCCGTCACGCGAATCAGCAGCTCGTGCACCACCAGCCGCTGCGGCCGGAAGACGACCAGTTCCTCGGGCGCGAGCCCCGTCAGATCGCGCAGTTCGCGAAGCTCGTCGAGGCTCGTGAAGACGTGCTCAGGCCGGAAGACCGTCGCGAGCGGCAGCAGGCGGGCAGGCAGCTCCGACGAGATGCCGGGATGCCAGGGACCAAGCTCGCGCGGGCCGGCAGATGCCACGCTATGCCGTGCGGGAGCAGGGTTTTCGGCTTACCGCCAGCGCTGGTCGACGCAGGGCTTCGGCTGTTCGCCGCGCTCCTGGGCGAGCGTCGGATAGTCGGTGTAACCCTTGGCACCGCCGCCGTAGTAGGTCGACGGATCGTCCGCGTTCAGGGGCGCGCGCATCCGCAGCCGCTCCGGGAGATCCGGATTGGCGATGAACTTGCGGCCGAATGCGATGAGGTCGGCGCGGCCCGCCTGCAGCCAGACCTCGGCCGAGTCTTGGTCGAAGCCGCCAGCAAGCATCAGGGTGCCGTGGTACTTCTCGCGCATCAACGCGAGGATGCGCATGGCGTCGGAGTTCGGCTCTTCGCCCCGCTCGAGCGCCGCCGCGTCGGGGTTGACGACGTGCAGGTAAGCGAGCCGGAAGTCGTTCAGCTGGCTCGCGATGTAGCAGAAGGTCGCTTCCGGGTCGTCGTCGTGCATGTCGTTGAAGGTCCCGAGCGGCGACAGACGCACGCCCACGCGATCCGCGCCCCAGACTTCGCACGCCGCCTCGACGACCTCGAGCAGCAGCCGCGCCCGGTTCTCGACCGCGCCGCCATACGCGTCCGACCGGTGGTTTGTACCGGAGTTGATGAACTGGTCGAGCAGATAACCGTTGGCGCTGTGGATCTCGACGCCGTCGACTCCGGCGCTGCGGGCATGGCGCGCGCCGACCGCGTACTGGCGCACGATGTAGGGGATCTCCTCGATCTGCAGCGCACGCGGCGTCACGAACGGCACCAGCGTGCCCTCGCCGCGCGCATTCTCGATGAACGCCTCGCCCGCGGGGCGGATCGCCGAGGGCGCGACGGGCAGCATGCCATCCGGTTGCAGGGCCGGGTGCGAGATGCGTCCGACATGCCAGAGCTGCAGGAAGATGAGCCCGCCCGCTTCGTGCACCGCGTCCGCCACCATGTGCCAGCCCGCGATCTGTTCGCGGCTGTGGATGCCGGGCGTCCAGGCGTAACCCTGACCCTGCATCGACACCTGGGTCGCCTCGCTGATGATGAGCGCGGCGGACGCCCGTTGCGCGTAGTAGCAGGCGTTGAGCGCGGAGGGAACGTTGCCCGGCTGATGGGCACGCGAGCGCGTGAGCGGCGCCATCGCGACGCGATGCGGCAGCGTGTAGGGGCCAAGCTTCAAGGCCTCGAACAGTTTGTCCGCGGTTGTTTCCCGGGACGTGGCGGCCAGCGCGGATGCGGCGGCGGACTCGGACATTTCGTGGCCTCCGTTGCCAAGGGAGCTTGCGTCCGACCGCTCCATGCGGTCTGGACCAATCCGGTCTATTCTAGCTTGGATTCCCTGCACGAAGTCGCGTTGTCGAAGGCCCTCGGCAACGGCGCTCTCAGCCCCGAGGGCGTCCTCTTACGGCGCTCGTCAAACGCCCGCCAAGGCATTAAGCTGTCACTCTTTCGGAGGGCAGATCAATGGGCGCACCCGACACCCCCCCCCTCGTCGACAAGGACCGGCTGGTCCGCCTCTTTCGCAACTTCCTGCCAGCGAGCGCAGTGCTGGCGGCTGAGGAGGACTTGCGCCCCTACGAGTGCGACGGGCTGTCGGCGTACCGCCGCCTGCCGATGATCGCGGTGCTGCCGGCCACCGAGCAGGAAGTGGCGAAGGTGCTCGCGATCTGCTTCGAGGCCGGGGTGCCGGTGGTGGCGCGCGGTGCCGGCACCGGGTTGTCCGGCGGGGCGCTGCCGCTCGGCGACGGCGTGCTGCTCTCGCTCGCGAAACTGAAGCAGATCCTTGCCGTCGACCCCCTCGCCCGTACCGCCCGCGTACAGCCGGGCGTGCGCAACCTTGCCATCTCGGAAGCGGTGAGCAAGTACGGGCTCTACTACGCGCCCGATCCCTCGAGCCAGATCGCCTGCTCCATCGGCGGCAACGTCGCGGAGAACTCGGGCGGCGTGCACTGCCTCAAGTACGGGCTCACGGTGCACAACATCCTCAAGTTGCGCGTGGCGACGATCGAGGGCGATATCCTCGAGATCGGGTCGGAGGCGCTCGACGCGCCGGGGTATGACCTGCTCGCCCTGATGACCGGCTCGGAGGGGCTCCTCGGCGTCGTCACCGAGATCACGGTCAAGCTCACGCCGACGCCCGAGCAAGCGACGGTGGTGATGGCGGCGTTCGACGACGTGCTGCGCGCCGGCGACGCGGTCGCGAGCATCATCGCGGCCGGCATCGTGCCCGCCGGGCTCGAGATGATGGATCAGCTCGCCACCCGCGCGGTCGAGGAGTTCGTGCACGCGGGGTATCCCCTGGACGCGGCCGCGATCCTGCTCTGCGAGGCCGACGGCACGGCAGAGGAAGTGGCAGCCGAAATCGCGAAGGTGGCCGACGTGCTCCGCGCGAGCGGCGCGACCGACATCCGCGTCTCCCACGACGAGGCCGAGCGCCTGAAGCTCTGGTCCGGCCGCAAGGCGGCGTTCCCGGCGGTGGGGCGGATCAAGCCGGACTACTACTGCATGGACGGCACCATTCCGCGCAAGAACCTGGCGCGGGTGCTACAGGGCATCGCCGATCTCTCCGTCGAGTTCGGACAGCCCTGCGCCAACGTGTTCCACGCCGGCGACGGCAACCTCCACCCACTCATCATGTTCGACGCGAACATTCCGGGGCAGCTCGAAACCGCGGAGGCCTTCGGTGCCCGCATTCTCGAGCTGTGCATCGAAGCCGGCGGCACCATCACCGGTGAGCACGGCGTCGGCGTCGAAAAAATCGACCAGATGTGCGTACAGTTTCGCACCGCCGAGCTGGAGACGTTCCACGCGGTAAAGGACGCGTTCGACGCGCGGAAGCTGCTCAACCCCGGCAAGGCCGTGCCGACGCTGCACCGCTGCGCGGAGTTCGGTGCCATGCATGTCAAGGCCGGCCACGAACGCTTCCCCGACCTGCCGCGGTTCTGAAGAAGCGCTCCCGCCAGCACCCGTTTCGAGTCCATCGCATACCATCAAGGAGGCAACAGCATGACCCAGAACATCCTCGAATCGATGATGACGTCTTTCGGTGGCGAGTTCACCCGCCTGGCGAGCCAGTATCTCAACGCTTCGGAAGCGATGACCAAGGCCGCCATGGGCACCGTGTTCCCGTCGCTGCTCGGTGCGGTGGTGCAGCAGGGCTCGACGCCCGCCGGGGCCTCCAGTCTCATGAACGCGATCAACAGCCCGAGCATCGGCACCGACCTCCTCGGCAGCATGACCAAGATGATGAGCGGCGGTCCGGCTGCCGAAGAACTCATGGCCCTGGGTACGAACATGACGAAAGGGCTTTTCGGCGACAGGTTCGGCGCCGTGGCCGACGCGGCGGCAAAGGCGAGCGGGCTCGGCACGGCTGGCATCGAGAAGATGTTCGCCATGGGCGCGCCGCTGCTCTTCGGTTTCCTCAAGAATCAGGTCGCTGCGGGCAAGCTGGACGCGAGCGGCTTCACGAAGCTGCTCGAGGGACAGCGCGATTTCCTGAAGTCCGGAATCGACAGCAGCTTGGCGAGCCTGCTCGGACTGGGCGGTGTGGGGGGACTCTTCGCGGGCATGACCGGCGCACTGGAAAAAGCGTTCGGTGCCATCGCGGAAGCCGGCACGAGCGCCATCGAAGAAGCAACCAAGATGGCGGAAAAGGTGGCCGGCCTGACCGGCGAGACCGCACGCGCGGCGGGCGAAGCCGTGACCAAGGCGACGGCCGTGGCCTCGGATGCCAGCGCGAGCGCCGTCTCGAACGTGGTGAAGACCGCCGAGACCATGGCTGTGCACTCGGCAGAGGCCGCCAAGTCGGTAGGTGACATCGCGAGCAAGGCGGCCCACGCCGCATCGGAAATGGGCAGCAGCGCCCTCAAGTCGGCCGAGGCCGCCGCCACGAAGGTGTCGGATGCGGCCAAGTCGGCTGCGACGGCAGCGGCAACCGCCGCAAGCACCGCCGTGGACGCGGGTACCAACGCGATGACGGGCGCCATCAAGGGGGCCGAGAACCTGGCCGACGCCACCGCCGACGCCACCAAGAAGGCCACGGACGCAGCCAAGCAAGCGGCGAAGGATGTCACGAAGAAAGGCATATAATGCTCGCGACCGAGCGAAGGGGTCTCGGGGAGCTACTGCGCATGGATGATTCGCTAGAGGGCCTGACAGCGGCGATTCGCGCCGCGTGCGACCGCCGGGCGCCGCTCTATCTCAAGGGCAGCGGCAGCAAGGCTTTCTACGGTGCACCCTGCGCCGGCACCGGGCTTAACGTGACCGGCTACCGCGGCGTCGTGCAGTACGAGCCGACCGAGCTCGTCTTCACCGCGCGCGCCGGGACCACGCTCGCGGACGCCGAGGCAACGCTCGCCGAACGGGGACAGATGCTCGCGTTCGAACCACCCCGCTTCGGGCCCGGTGCGACTATCGGCGGTTGTGTCGCCACCGGACTGTCGGGACCGCGGCGCGCCTATGCCGGTGCCGTGCGCGATTTCGTGCTCGGCATCCGCATGCTGGACGGCCGCGGCACCGATCTCTCGTTCGGCGGGCAGGTGATGAAAAACGTGGCGGGCTTCGATCTGTCCCGCCTCATGGTCGGGTCGCTCGGCACCCTCGGGCTCGTCCTGGAGGTGTCGTTCAAGGTGTTGCCCCGACCGCCCGAGGAGCTGACGCTGCGCTTCGAAATGAGCGAGCCGCAGGCGATCGATGCGATGAACCGCTGGGCCGGCAGCCCGTTGCCACTGTCGGCGACCTGCTACCGCGACGGCTGCGTCATGGTCCGCCTGTCCGGGGCGCCGACGGCGCTGGCGTCGGCATGCGCCAAGCTCGGTGGCGAACGCATCGACGACGGTCCCGCCTTCTGGACCGCGGTGCGCGAGCAGACGCTCGATTTCTTCACCGGATCGAAACCGCTGTGGCGGCTGTCAGTCAAGTCCACCACGCCGCCTCTGAATCTCATGGGCGATCAGCTCATCGAGTGGGGCGGCGCGCTGCGCTGGCTCGCGTCCGATCTGCCTGCCGAAGTGGTGCGCTTGGCTGCCACGAACGCGAGGGGGCACGCCACCTTGTTCCGGGCGCGGGGCGGCCTGGCGCCGGTGTTTCAGCCGCTGCCGCCGACGCTGCTCGCGCTGCACCGGCGCTTGAAGCAGGCATTCGATCCGCACGGCATTCTGAATCCCGGCCGCATGTTCGCAGACACCTGACACGCGGAGCGCCGGTTCCGCGACTCTCCCAGCCGCATCGCCCACGAGCCCTGCCCGACACCACGCCCGATGCAGACCAACCTCGCCGACTTCATCAAGGACAGCCCGGACGGGCGCGAAGCCGAATCGATCCTGCGCACCTGCGTGCACTGCGGCTTCTGTACCGCCACCTGCCCCACGTATCAGATCCAGGGCGATGAGCTCGACGGGCCGCGCGGGCGCATCTACCTCATGAAGCAGATGCTGGAAGGCGCCCCGGTGACGGCGAAAACGCAACTGCACCTCGATCGCTGTCTGACCTGCCATTCCTGTGAGACCACCTGTCCGTCCGGAGTAAGGTACGGCCACCTGGTCGACATCGGCCGCAAGTTCGTGGCCGAGCGCGTCGAGCGGCCGGTCTCGGACAAGCTCACGCGCTGGGTGATGGCGACGTTCTTCCGCCACCCGGGCAGCTTCCGGCTCGCGCTCGGCGCCGGCATGGCGGTTCGCGCTTTTCTGCCGGCGCCGTTGAGATCCAAGCTGCCGGCCTCGATCCCGAGCGCGGGCGAATGGCCGGGCGCCCGGCATGCGCGGCGCTTCGTGGCGCTCGCGGGATGCGCGCAGCCGGTGCTGACGCCGGATACCAACGCCGCCGCGGCGCGGGTGCTCGATCGCATCGGCATCTCGCTGATCGACAGCAAAGGCTGTTGCGGTGCCCTGCGTTTCCACCTCGACCACCAGGCCGACGGGCTCGACGACATGCGGCGCGTGATCGACACATGGTGGCCGCATGTCGAGCAGGGCGTGGAGGGCTTCGCGATGACTGCGACCGGCTGCGGCTCGACGGTGCGCGAGTACGGCCACCACCTGCAGCACGATCCCGCGTACGCCGCCAAAGCCGAGCGCGTGAGCGCCATCACGCGGGACCTAACCGAGGTCGTGGCCGCCGAACGTGCGCGCCTCCTGCCGCTGCTCGCGGGGAAGAAGATGCCGCGCGTTGCCTTCCACCCGCCGTGCACGCTGCAGCACTGGCAGAAGCTGCGCGGGCTGGCGGAAGGCCTGCTGCGCGACTTCGGTTACGAGCTCACCCCGGTGGCGGACGCGCACCTGTGCTGCGGATCGGCCGGCACCTATGCGATCACACAGCCGGAATTGTCCGAGCAGCTCAAGCGCAACAAGATCGCGGCGCTCGAAGCGGAAAAGCCGGAGCTGATCCTGACCGCGAACATGGGCTGCGAGACCCACCTCGCGACTGCGGCCGGCGTCCCCGTCAAGCACTGGATCGTCGATCTGGACGAGCGGCTGCGCAGCTGACCCGGCATCAGCCGAGACGCGAGAGGAGCTTCGGCTCGATCGCGGCGGCGGCGAGTATCCCTCCCATCATGGCACCCTGGACGCCGGGCGAGCCTACGTCCTGGCCCGCGAAATAGAGACCGCTGACTGGCGTCTTCGCGTGCAGCCACTTGCAGAGGAAGCGCGCCGGCGTCGGCTCGATGCCGAACATCGCGCCCTCGTGAGCCCCCGTGCTGGCCGTCATCGAAAGCGGCGTCGACACTTCGCTGTAGCGGATGAGCGGCCCGAGTGCAGGGAAGTAGCGGCGGAACTGCGCGATCATCTGTTTCTTGATCTGCGCCTTGAGCTTCAGGTAGGCGGCAGGACGCTGGCCGGGCGTCGAGTCGCGCCAGCGCGCGAAGGCCCGCCAATCCGTGTACGCGAAGGCTTCGACCGTGTGCAGCTTGCGCGGACCCGGGTCGTGGTTCGGATCCTTGAGGGAAGGAAAGGACACGTAGAGCACGGGCGCCACTGGCTGCTCGCCGGGCGACGACCAGAGGGCGGACTCGATATCCCAGGTCTCGTAGAACCAGTGATTCGAGGCACTGGCCCCCATCGACCCGATGTCCCCTTCCAGTCCCAGGTACAGGGCGACATGGGCGACCGTGGACGGCAGGGCCAGGATCTCGCGCGCCCATGCCGCCTCGCGCTGCGCCGGCGGCAGCAGCTTGGCGATCGTGTTGCGCGCACCGGCGTCGGAGACCACCCGCTCCGATCGGAACGCATCGCCCGCCTCGGTCTCGACCCCGACGACTGCATTCCCTTCCATGAGGAGCCCGGTCACGCGCGTGTCGACCTGGACCTTGCCGCTCGCGGCCTCGATCACCCGGCTCAGGTTCTCGGCGAACACCCCCGCCCCACCCACCGGGTAGTAACCACCGTTGAAGAAATTGCTGACCACCACCGCATGAATGCCGAAACAACTGCGCGACGGCACGCTGCCGTAATCGCCCCATTGGGCGGCGAGCACGCTGCGCAGGCGCGGATCGGTGATGAGCTCCTCCAGCACCTCGCCGGTCGTTCGGCCGCACCAGCGATCGATGGTCTCTCCCCGCCACAGGCGGTAGAAGGTGGCGATGGGCTCCGGCATGGCGCGTAGTGCAAACACCGCGTGCCCCGCGCTCTGGGCGGCACGCAGGGCATCGAACCAGCTGTCGATCTGTCCGATCGATGCCGGGAACTTCTCCTTGAGCTCGCGCTTGAGGGCTTCCTCCGGCCGCGCGAAGTGGGTGACGAATCCACCCGGAAAGTGGATGGTGTCGTACACCGGCCCCATCGAAGCCATCCGGATGGCACCCCCGGAGATCCACTCGAGCAGGCCTTCGTTCTCGTCTTCCTGCCCCATGTCGCCGAGATAATGGACCCCGATCCCCCAGGTCCAGTCGCGCCGCGTGAAGGTGTGGGTGAGGCCGCCCGCGACTTGATTCTGCTCGAGCACGAGCACCCGGTGCTTGTACTTGGCGAGCGCCGCCGCGCACGCAAGCCCACCGATGCCGGAGCCCACGACGATGACATCCCAGGTGTCGCGGCTCATTGCGGCACGCCCGAGCGCTCGGCGACGCCTCGCGAGTCCATGCTAGGCCCCGCGCTGGTAAGTGCCGATCAGCGCTGCCTCGGCGACGACGTGGCCGCGCATGGCCCGCTCGAGGGCGGCCTTGTCCGGTTCGCGCAAGTCGGGCAGCAGCGCATCCAGGGCATAGAGCTTGTGGAAGTACCGATGCACGCCGATCGGCGGGCACGGCCCCCCGTAGCCCACGCGGCGCCAGTCGTTGCGCCCCAGTCGCGTGCCGGCCGGCAGATCGGCCACGCTTACGCCTTCGGGGAGGCCGGCGCAATCCGCCGGCAGGTTGTAGAGCACCCAGTGGACCCAGGTCGTACGCGGCGCCCGCGGGTCCGGCGCGTCGGGATCGTCGACGATGAGAGCGAAGCTGCGGATCCCGGCCGGTGCGCCCGTCCAGGCAAGCGGCGGGGACACATCTTCACCTTCGCAGGTGTAGCGGGCAGGAATGGGGCTCCCCGCCGCGAAGGCCGCCGAGGAAAGGGAAAGGGCCATAGTCCAGACCTCCTCCAGAAGACGGTCTGCCCCGGCCGGCGCGAGACCGAGGCACGAAACTAGCTTATTTGGGTGGCAGTTTACAGGCAGCGGAGGTCTCGGAGCATGGCGCTCATCGCCTTTTACGTGGTTGCGATCATCATCCTGATCCTGCACTTCACCGGCTGGCTCGCGAAGAACAGTCTGGAGTGGATCGTTTTGGTGCTCGCCGCGGCGACCTTCCCGGCCATCTACTTCCTCTGACACCCGCCTCGCGCCCGCGCACCCCACTGCAACCGCCCGTCAACCGCTCCGGGGCAGAGCGTGCCGGGCCGCGTCACAGCCAGCCTGCCCGCTTCAACCGCCGATACACCAGCACGCAAATCGTGAGCATCACCCCCAGTACCAAGGGGTAGCCGAAGCTCCATCCGAGCTCCGGCATTTTCTCAAAATTCATGCCGTAGATGCCACCGATCATGGTGGGGATGGCGAGAATCGCGCCCCAGCCGGCAAGACGCTTCATCACCTCGTTGTGTTTCAGGGAGAGCAGCGTGAGATTGACGGTGAGCGCGGTGTTCACCATCTCCCGTCCCGACTCCACCACTTCGAGAATGCTGTGCGCGTGGTCCGAAACATCCCGGAAATACGGTCGGATCTCCTCCGCGATCAGGGATCGATGCAGCGGAAGATCATTGCAGATCTGCACCACGGGCAGCACGGCGCGCCGCACCGCCATCATTTTCGACTTGAGCACGTAGGCGTTCTCGACCGCGTCGCGATCCGTGCGCGATCGGAAAACGCCCTCCTCGATCGCTTCGAGCTCGTCTTCCAGATCGCCCACGATCGGAAAATACTGGTCCATCACGAAGTCGAGCACGGCATAGAGTATGAAACCCGGGCCCTTGCCGAGCAGCTCCGGCGCATACTCGCAACGGCTGCGCACATCGGTGTAGGCCGACGACGCGCCGTGCCGCACCGTGACCACGTAGCGCGGGCCGACGAAGATGTGAGTCTCGCCGAAGAGCAGGTCACCGTTGTCCATGCGTGCGGTGCGCAGGACGACGAAGAGCGTCTCGCCGTACGCCTCGAGCTTCGGTCGCTGATGGGCACGCCAGGCATCCTCCACCGCGAGATCGTGCAGGCAGAACTCCTCCTGGACTTCGCGCATGAGCGGCTCGTCGGGTTCGTACAGACCGAGCCAGACGAAGGTACCCGCCTGTGCCACGAAGTCGCTGATCTCCTCGACGGTGATGTCGCGAATCCTCCTGCCGTCGCGATATGCGACGCAGTTCACGACCATCCCCATGCCGTCCCGATTCCCCATCGACCGTCCTTTCAGAATCCCACCACCTGCCCGTCCCGCGTGACGCCCGCGCCCACGCCAGCGTCAGATCACATGGCCCGTACCCGCCTGCTGATTCTGCCCCTGATCGGCCGTCCGCGCCATGATCCGGACATGCCGCGTCAGCGCCCACGCGACATGCTCGCGCACCAGCGCCGACGGATGCGCCGCGCGCGCGCGCAGCGCCGCGACGATGCGCGGCGAAGCGTCCGCGTTCCCGAGACCGACCGCGAGGTTGCGCAACCACCGCTCGTAGCCGATGCGCCGGATCGGGCTGCCTTCGAGCCGCGTCTCGAAATCGTTTTCGGTCCATGCGAAAAGATCCAGGAGCGTTGCATCGTCGAGACCGTTGCGCACTGTGAAATCGGGCTCGGCCGTGGGCACCGCGAAGCGGTTCCACGGGCACGCGAGCTGGCAGTCGTCGCAGCCGTAGACGCGGTTGCCGATCAGGGGGCGCAGCGCTTCGGGAATGCTGCCCGGATGCTCGATGGTGAGATACGAGATGCAGCGGCGCGCATCGAGCTGGTAGGGGGCCACGATCGCCCCCGTCGGACAGATGTCGAGGCAGCGCGTGCAGGTGCCGCAGTGCTCGTCCGCCGGCGCATCGACGGGCAGCGGCAGATCGGTGAGGAGCTCGCCCAGGAAGAACCAGGAGCCGGCCTCGCGCGAGAGCAGCAAGGTATGCTTGCCGCGCCACCCGAGTCCGGCGCGCGCTGCGATCTCGACTTCCAGCACCGGACCGCTGTCGGTGAAGACTCGATAGCCGAAGTCCCCCACCTCGGCCGCGATCCGATCGGCGAGCCTTTGCAGGCGCCGCCGCATGACCTTGTGGTAGTCGCGGCCGAGCGCATAGCGGGAGACGAACGCGCGGCTGTGATCGCCGATCACCGACCAGCTCTCGTTCGCCGCCGTCGGCAGGTAATCCATGCGCACCGAGATCACGCGCACGGTGCCGGGCACCAGTTCGTGCGGACGCGCGCGGCGGGTGCCGTGGCGTGCCATATAATCCATCGCGCCGTGCCAGCCGCGGTCGAGCCAGGCGATCAGGCGCGCTTCCGCGTCGCCGAGATCGGTGCCGGATATGCCGACCCGCTGGAACCCGAGCGCGCGGCCCCACGCCTTGATCCGCCGTGCGAGCAGCCGCGAATCCGAACGTTCGAGAGCAGAGTGCGCATGCATAGCACCGATGGTAACCGTTCCGCCGGGGTGCTGACAGGGCACCTCGGGGACGAGGCCGCCACACTTGCCCTGGGTGCCGCACTCGCCGCCGCGCTCGAACCGGGACTCGTACTCCACCTCCACGGCGATCTGGGCGCCGGCAAGACCGCGCTGGTGCGCGGCTGTCTGCTGAGCCTCGGTTGCCGCGAAAAAGTCAAAAGTCCGAGCTATACTCTGGTTGAACTTTACTCACTTTCTAACTTAAACTTTTATCATTTTGATTTTTATAGAATCAAATCGCCCAGTGAGTGGGATGCCACAGGCTTTGAGGAATACTTCGACCAAACCGCGGTCTGCGCGGTGGAATGGCCCGAAAAAGCCGGCCCCCGGCTCCCCGGACCAGACCTGCGGATCTGCCTGGCGTATGCCGCCAACGGCCGCACTTTCGAGATCGCAGCACACACCGAGCGGGGGGCGCGTTGCCTGAGCAGACTGCGCACGGCCATCGCGCAGCCTCGGCCGCGCCCCGCCCGCTGAACGCGCTTTTCGCATCGCCGCTCTGGGGCGCATGCGCCCGTTTCGGGCTGCTTGCGGCGCTGCTCGCCGCCTGCCTCATTCCCAGCCTCTCCGCCCTGGCCCAGGAGACGCGGCTGATTGCGGCGCGCGTGTGGCCAGCGGCCGAGTACACGCGCATCACCCTCGAATCGGCGACGCCGATCAAGTACACCCTGATGACGGTAAAGAACCCCGAACGGCTCGTGCTCGACCTCGAAGGGGTGACGGGAAGCCCAGAGGTGGAAGGTCTGGCGACGAAGATCATGCGCGACGATCCCAACATCCAGTCGTTGCGCGTGGGGCGTTTCAAGCCAGGCGTGCTGCGCGTCGTGCTCGACTTGAAGGGCGAAGCACAACCTCAGGTCTTCAGCCTCCCCCCGGTCGGCGACTACGGCTACCGCCTGGTGGTGGACGTCTATCCGCTCACGCCGCCCGACCCGCTGATGGCGCTCGTCGCGAAGAGCGAGCGTGAACAGGAAGCCGCACTCAAATCCGCAACGCCCGAACCAGAGCCCGCACCTGCGCCGGTCGCGACGGTGCCGAATCTGGTCCTGAAGCCGCACGACGAGGCGGTCCGCGAAGCGCTCGCACAACGAGACAAGCCGGGCCCGGCGCCGAAAAGAGCCCGTGCCGCCCCGGGCCGCACGCTCACCGTCGCCATCGACGCCGGCCACGGCGGCGAGGACCCCGGCGCCAAAGGTCGCAGCGGCACGGTCGAAAAGAACGTGACGCTCGCCATCGCGCGCCGCCTCAAGGCCAAGCTCGACCGGGAGCCGGGACTGCGCGGCATGCTGATCCGCGACGGCGACTATTTCATCCCGCTGCAGAGCCGGGTCGAGAAAGCACGCAGGGTGCAGGCCGATCTTTTCGTATCGATCCACGCCGACGCCTTCATCGAACCGCGGGCACGCGGCTCGTCGGTGTTCGCCCTGTCGGACCGCGGCGCCACGTCGGTCGCCGCCCGCTGGCTCGCGAAACGCGAGAACGACGCGGACCTGATCGGCGGCGTCAATATCGACGTGGCCGACTACTATCTCAAGAAAACCCTGCTCGATCTGCAGCAGACCGCCACCATCAACGACAGCCTCCGCCTGGGCCGGTCGGTGCTCTCGGAGTTGGGCGAGATCAATACGCTGCACAAGGCGGAAGTGGAGCAGGCCGGCTTCGCGGTGCTGAAAGCGCCCGACATACCCTCGATCCTGGTGGAGACCGCGTTCATCACCAATCCGGAAGAGGAAGCGCGGCTCAGGTCGCCCGCCTACCAGGAGAAGATGGCCGACGCCGTGGTCGCCGGCATCAAGCGCTACTTCGCGCGCAATCCTCCGGTCACACGTCCGCCGCGCGTAGCCGCCGCGCGCTTCGGAGATTCGCACAGGGATTGACAACTTTCGCGTAACATGTCGATGCTCTGTCGTACCAATAACTAGCATCAATGCGAGGAGTAGATGATCTCGGTCACGATCAACGGCGTCGCCCACCGCCTGGACGCTGATCCAGACACACCCCTCTTGTGGGTGCTGCGCGACACGCTCGGCCTCACCGGCACCAAGTACGGCTGCGGCATCGCACAGTGCGGTGCGTGCACGGTGCACGTCGATGGCGAGCCGACACGTGCCTGCGTGACGCCGGTTTCGTCGGTCGCCGGGAAGATCGTCCTCACCATCGAGGGCCTCTCGAAGTCGGGTGAACATCCTGTCCAGCAGGCGTGGCTGGAGCTGGATGTCGTGCAGTGCGGCTATTGCCAGTCGGGGCAGATCATGACTGCGGCGGCACTGCTCGCAAAGACGCCGAAACCCTCCGACGCCCAGATCAACGAGGCCATGAGCGGCGTGCTCTGTCGCTGCGGAACCTATCAGCGCATCCGCGCCGCGATCAAGCGCGTCGGCGGCTTCCAGGAGCCGTAATGGGCCAGGACCCGGATTCGGATCGCCGCGCGTTTCTCAAGGCGACGGCAGCCGCCGGTGGCGCGCTCGTCATCGGCTTCTACCTGCCGGGCGGCGGGATGCCGAAGGTACTGGCAGCGCCGCGACCGGGCGCCTCCCCCGCGCCGTTCGCACCCAACGCCTTCATCCGGATCGCCCCCGACGAGTCCGTGACCATCCTCTGCAACAAGTCCGAGATGGGCCAGGGTGTCTACACGGCGCTGCCGATGATCGCCGCGGATGAGATGGACGCGGACTGGAGCCGGGTGCGCGTGGAAGCCGCGCCGGCCGCCCCGCCGTACTTCCATACGACATTCGGCATCCAGGTCACCGGCGGCAGCACCAGCGTCAACTCCTCGTTCGACCAGCTGCGCAAGGCGGGCGCGATCGCGCGCATCATGCTCGTCGCCGCGGCGGCCGAAAGCTGGAAAGTGGAACCCGCGACCTGCCGCGCCGAGAACGGATACGTGCTCCACGAAGCGACCGGCAGACGTCTCTCGTTCGGGCAACTCGCGGCGAAGGCGGCGACCCTCACCCCGCCGACCGACCCGAAGCTCAAGAGTCCGACCGACTTCAAGCTGATCGGGCGTCCGGTGCGTCGTATCGACGGTCGCGCCAAGGTGACTGGGCAGGCGAAGTTCGGCATCGATGTGAAGGTGCCCGGGATGCTCACCGCCGTCATCGCGCGCCCGCCCGTGTTCGGCGGCACCGTCAAGAGCTTCAACGCCGACAAGGCCAAGGCGGTTCCGGGCGTAAAGCGCATCGTGCAGATCGATACCGGCATCGCCGTGCTCGCCGACGGGTTCTGGCCCGCCAAGCTGGGGCGCGATGCGCTCGAGATCACGTGGAACGATGGACCGCTCGCCACGCTCGACAGCACGACGCAGCGCAAGCAATACGAAGAGCTGGCGCGCCTCGACGGGTCGGCGGCGGCAGTGGCGGCCACGCGCGGCGATGTGCATGCTGCGCTCGCCCGCGCCGAGAAGAAGCTCGAGGCGGTGTACGAGGTGCCCTACCTCGCGCACGCGACCATGGAGCCGCTCAACTGCGTCGCGCACGTGCGGGCCGACGGGGTCGAGATCTGGGTCGGTACGCAGATGCAGACCACTGATCAGGCAGCGGCGGCGCAGATTGCCGGCGTCAGGCCGGAGCGCGTCGTCATCCACACCATGTTCCTGGGCGGTGGCTTCGGGCGCCGCGCCAATCCCGCCGCCGATTTCGTGAAGGAGGCGGTGAAGGTTTCCAAGGCGGCGGGCGTTCCGGTGAAGGTCGTGTGGACGCGCGAGGATGACATGCGCGGCGGCTACTATCGGCCGCGCACCTACAACGTGGTCCGCGCCGGACTCGACGTGAACGGCCTCCCGATTGCGTGGCAGCACCGCATCGTCGGCCAGTCCATCATCCTGGGCACGCCATTCGAGCCGATGCTGCTCAAGGCGGAGCTCGACATGACCCAGGTCGAGGGCTCCGCCGAGATGGAATACCAGATCCCGAACTTTCTCGTCGAATACAAGATCGCGCCGCGCGGCGTGCCGGTGCTGTGGTGGCGCTCGGTCGGCCACAGTTTCACTGCCTTCGTGAAAGAGTGCTTCATCGACGAGTGCGCGGTCGCGGCGAAGCAGGACCCGGTCGCCTATCGCCGGCTGCTACTGGTCGACCATCCGCGCGTGCGCGGGGTGATGGACCTCGCGGCGGAGAAGGCGGGCTGGGGTCGGCAGCTGCCGCAGGGCCGCACCATGGGTATCGCCGTGCACGAATCGTTCGGCAGCCTCGTCGCGCAGGTCGCGGAAGTGTCCGTGTCGCCGGCGGGGGAGGTCACCGTCCACCGTGTCGTATGCGCGGTGGACTGCGGGCCGATCGTCAACCCGGACACCGTGCGCGCGCAGATGGAATCCGGCATCGTCTTCGGCCTCTCGGCGGCGCTGTACGGGCGCATCACGTTCAAGGACGGACGGGTGGAGCAGAGCAACTTCCACGACTACCCGATTCTGCGCATGAACGCCATGCCGAGTATCGAGGTGTTCCTCGTCGACAGCATGGCACCCATGGGGGGCGTCGGCGAACCGGGCACCCCGCCCATCGCACCCGCCGTCGCCAACGCGATCTTCGCGGCGACCGGCAAGCGGATCCGCCGGCTGCCGATCGATCCGGACGAGCTCAAAGCGAAGCGCGGTGAGACGTAACGGATTCCTGCGAGCTGCACCGGCGGCCCGGTCAAACGCCGCTTGATCGGCGGTCTTCTTCTCGCCGCAGGCTCCGCCCGGCGCTTCGGCGGCGACAAGCTCCTGGCGCGTCTTGCCGACGGCAAGCCGCTCGCCGTTGCCGCCGCATCGACCCTGGTCGCGGTCCTGCCCCAGGTGGTGGCGGTGGTGCGCCCAGGTGCCGATGAGCTCGGCGCGGCGCTGCGCGAGTGCGGCACACAAGTGGTCGTCTGTCCGCGCGCGGGCGAAGGCATGGGAACGAGCCTCGCCTGGGGCGTGACTGCCACGCCCGACTGGACCGGATGGCTCGTCGCACTCGCCGACATGCCCTTCGTGAAACCCGCGACCGTGACTGCTCTCGCGGCTGCCGTAGCGGACGGCGCTGCGATCGCAGCACCCCGCTACCAGGGCCGGCGCGGCCACCCCGTGTGTTTCGGCGCGCGCTATCGCGAGGCGCTGGCCAACCTGGCCGGCGATCGCGGGGGCCGCGACCTTTTGGACGCGGCGGGCGATCGTCTTTACCTTTTCGACTGCGACGACCCTGGCGTGCTGACGGACATCGACACGCCCGCCGACCTCGCCCATCTTCCGGGCGGAACCCTGAGGCGACATCGCGATTCAAATTGAGGTCTGGCCGATCTCTTCGGAGCTTGCATGAAACGCCTGCTGCTTGCCGCAGCGTTGTCGGTGTTTTCCCTCACCGCGCTCGCCGCGACCGAGTTTCAGACCGGTCTGCAGGCGTTGCGCAGCCGCGACTACGTCAACGCGCTCACTGCGCTTACCGCCTCCGCCGAGGCCGGCAACGCGCGTGCCGCGCAGCTGATCGCAGACATGTACGCGAGCGGGCGCGGCGTCGTCGCCAACCCCGGCATGGCGCTCCAGTGGCGACTGCGCGCGGCCGAGCTCGGTGATCCGGGCGCGCAGTTCACCGTCGGCGTGCAATACCTGCAGGGCAGCGGTGTGCCGCGGGATGCGAACCAGGCCGCGTACTGGCTCGAACAGGCAGCGCAGCAGGATCACCCGAACGCGGCGCTGGAGCTCGGACTCATGCAGCTCTCAGGCGCTCCCGCAACCGGCCTCGCCTGGATACGGCAGGCCGCGGATCAAGGTCTGTTCGAAGCGCAGCAGGTGCTCGCCGGCATCTACCGGAACGGGCAAGCGGGCGTGCCGAAGGATGCCGACGCAGCGTCGCGGTGGGAAGCGCTGGCCAGGCAGAACGCGCAGACGGGACGAGAGATCAACCAGGCGGTGATGCAGCAGCAGGATGCCATTGCCATCGCCCGCGACGCCTACCGCTACGCGCCGCGGTATGCCTACCCGTGGGCCTATCCGACGTGGGGCTTCGGCTGGGGCCGCTATAGCGGGTGGAACTATGGCGTCGGTGTCGGCGGCGTGTGGTGGTAGGCGTTCAGGCCGCGCGCCTCGGTTCCATGAACGGAAAGGCGAGTCCCGGCCGGCGTCCCGCGACGATCTCCGCGAGCGCCTTGCCCGAGCCGCATGCGAGCGTCCAGCCCAGTGTGCCGTGCCCGGTGTTGACGAACAGATTCGCGATGTGCGTGCGTCCGATCAGCGGAACGTTGCCCGGCGTCGCGGGTCGCAGGCCGGTCCAGTACTCGACCCGGTCGTAGCTGCTCGCACGGGGGAACCACAGGCGCGCGCAGTTGCGGATCGCCTCGCAGCGCACGCGGTTGAGCGACGTATCGTAGCCCGCCATCTCCGCTGTGCCGGCAGCGCGCAGGCGATCGCCGAGACGTGAGATGACGACTTTGCGCGCCTCGTCGGTGACGCTCGCGGTCGGCGCGGCCGCGTGGTCCTGAATCGGGATGGTCACCGAGTAGCCCTTCACCGGATAGACCGGAATGGCGATGCCTGCGCTGCGCAGAACCGGCGTGCTGTGGCTGCCCAGGCTCACGACGCACGCATCGGCACCGATCTCGTCCGTGCGGCCTGATTTCTCCCGCACGACCACCGAGTGCAGGAGGTTTTCTTCGCAGCGCAGGGACCTGATCTCGGAGCCGAAGCGAAACTCCACCCCGCGCTCGCGGCAGTGATGCGCCAGCGCGGCGGTGAACTTGCAGGCATCGCCCGATTCGTCGTCCGGTGCATAGGCGCCGCCGGCCAGGCTGACCTGCGCATGGACGAGCGCGGGTTCGACGGCGAAACACTCTTCGCGTGTGAGCATGTCGACCCGACACCCGTGCGCGGTGAGCTCACGGGCGCGCTGTGCGGCGTCCGCCAGCGCTGCCTCGTCTTCATACAGCTGCAGGATGCCGCGCGTTTGCTGATCGTAGTCGAGCGCGAGCTCTCCACGCAGCGCGCGCAGCGCCTCGCGACTGTAGAGCCCGAGCGCGAGCGCGTCGAGGGTGTTGCGCCGGGTGCGGCCCGGCAGGCATTCGACCAGGAAGCGCATCCCCCACGCGAACAGCGCCGGATCGGCGCGCAGGCGAAAGAGCAGCGGCGCATCTTCGCGACCGAGCCAGCGCAGCACCTGCGCCGGCGCACCCGGATTCGCCCACGGCTGGGTCTGCGAGACGGAGACCTGGCCGCCGTTCGCGAAGCTGGTTTCGAGGGCGGGCGCGCTGGCGCGGTCGAGCACGATCACGTCGTGACCCTCCGCAGCGAGATACCACGCCGTCGTCACGCCGACGACCCCGGCGCCTAGCACGGCGATCTTCAAGCGCGGCTCCCTGGTGCTGCTGTCTCGTGCTTGTCACCCACGACCGCTACCATACAAGGTTTTCATTGCACATGCCCTCATCCATGCACACCTTCGACAAGGCCGAGCATAGCAATCCCAACGCGCACGAGTTCGATTGCGCGAGCCCGCTGACGCGCCGTGCCGTGCTGAAGACTGGCCTCGCCGCTGCCGTGCTGGCTGCGTTCGGCGCCGTTCGTCCAGGGGCCGCCGCGACTGCCACGATAAGCGGCTCGCTCGGATTCAACGCCGTGCCAGTGTCGAGCGACGACACGGTGCGCGTGCCATCGGGCTATCGTGCCAGCGTGCTCTGGCGCTGGGGCGACCCGGTCGGCAGCACCCAGGGCCAACCGGCGTTTCGCGCGGATGCGTCGAACAGCGCGGACGAGCAGATGCTGCAGGCGGGCATGCACCACGACGGCATGCGTTTCTTCTCGCTGCCCCAAGGCTCGACGAACGCCGCCCACGGCCTTCTCGTCGTCAACCACGAATACACCGACGACGGCCTGCTGCACCCCGACGGGATGAAGACGTGGACTGCCGAGAAAGTGCGCAAGTCGCAGGCGGCGCACGGCGTATCGGTGATCGAGATCAGGCAGGACGACGGTACGTGGCGGATCGTCTCTCCGTCCCGTTACGCGCGCCGGATATCCGCCTTCACGCCGATGGTGATCTCGGGTCCGGCGGCCGGCGACGATGCCCTCAAGACGTCCGCGGACCCCTCGGGCGGCGAGGTGCTCGGCACCTTCAACAACTGCGCGAACGGCTTCACCCCCTGGGGCACGTACCTCGCCTGCGAAGAGAACTTCAATTTCTACTTCAACGGCGGGCGCACCATCACGCCGGAGATGGGCCGCTACGGCATCGCCAAGCGGCGCGGGCTGCGCTGGCACGAGCACGACGCCCGCTTCGACTGCGAGCGCGAACCGAACGAAGCGAACCGCTTCGGCTGGGTGGTCGAGATCGACCCGTGGGACCCCGCGTCGAAACCCGTCAAGCGCACCGCGCTCGGCCGCTTCAAGCACGAGGGCGCAGCGCTCGCCATCGCACCGGACGGTCGCATCGCCTACTACATGGGCGACGACGAGGCGTTCGAGTACATCTACAAGTTCGTGAGCGCGCGGCCGTGGCATCCGCAGGACCGCGCGGCGAATCGCGACCTGCTCGACCACGGCACGCTGTGCGTCGCGCGCTTCGATGGCGACGGCAAGGGCACGTGGCTGCCTCTCGTCCACGGGCAGAACGGGCTCAACTCGGCCAACGGCTTCGCCTCGCAAGCGGACGTGGTGCGGCTCGCACGCTCGGCTGCGGACCGCGTCGGCGCGACACCGATGGACCGTCCCGAGTGGATCGCGGTGGATGCCGGTCGCAAGAGCGTCTACTGCTCGCTCACCAACAATGCGCGCCGCGGCGATGTCGGCAACCGCGGGGCGGACGCCGCGAATCCCCGCAACGAGAATGTCTTCGGCCACATCGTCCGCTGGCGCGAAGCCGGGGTGATCCGACCGCGACGAGCTTCGAGTGGGACCTCTTCCTTCTCGGGGGCGATCCCGCGCATGCCGATCCCGCGAAACGCGGCACCATCAAGGGCGATGCATTCGGCAGCCCGGATGGTCTGTACGTCGATCCGCGCGGCGTACTGTGGATCGGGACCGACGTCACGACGAAGACGATCGGGCGCGGCGATTACGCCAATCTCGGCAACAACCAGATGCTCGCCGCCGATCCCGCCACCGGCGAGGTGCGCCGCTTCCTGACCGGACCCAACGGTTGCGAGATCACGGGCGCCACGCAAACACCCGACGGTCGCACGATGTTCGTCAACATCCAGCATCCGGGCGAGGCGCCGGACGAGCGCGGCAACCCGGACCATCCCAATGCAGTGTCGAGCTGGCCGGACGGCGGACGCCCGCGCTCGGCGACCATCGTGATTCGAAAGGACGACGGCGGAGTGATCGGGACATGACGCACCGAACCTCGGCGTGCCACATATCTTTGACCCCGACGGCGTACGTACTCCTCGGGGTCAACCGTGTCGACGATGGAGGCAACGAATAGACTTGCAACACGTGTCTCCTGGTGACAGAATTTCCGCGTAAGTTAAAAGTAAGCAAGGCCGGCGCGCAGGGTAGTGCAGCTCGCCTTGTTCCGAGGCTCGGCAACAGATTGACCGGTGCCAGCCGTGATCTCGGTTTGTTCGTTGGCTTAGGCACCCTGGAGTCGCGGCAGCGGCTCGAAAGCTGAGCAGCGACGAGAGAGCGAAGACTCCTACTCCCCCAGTGGTGCTCGATCCGGTCGAGGGGGATGGAACATGGCGATCGATCGTGGTCTGAACCAGTCTCGTTTCTCATGGGCGCATCACCGGCCGCGCCGAGAACCGATCTCGAGTGGCGCGCAGCACATCGCGACCACCGCGCCAAGATCAGAATCGGCCAGCCTGACCATCGCCGGCACACTCGTACTGTTGGCACTCGCCGCGCCCGCGGCCCACGCCGTGAGCGTTCCGACGAGCCTGATCGTCATCATCAACCGTCACAGCGGCCAATGTGTCGCGAATCCCGGCACCTCGGCGACGCTGAACTTGCAGATGGTCCAGAAGACCTGCTCGGGTCCTCTCGGTGAACAGTGGACCATGCAGGCAGTTGCCGGCGGTTACCGGATCGTGTCGCGACTCAATGGTCTGTGTCTGGCCGTGAAGGGAAATTCCTCGGCGGATGGTACCGCGGTGGTCCAGTACACGTGCAACAGCGCCTCGGGCCAGGTTTGGACCCCGACCGCGAGTGGCAGCTGGGTGCAACTCGTCGCCAAGAACAGCGCCAAGTGTCTCGCTGTGCAGGCCGCCTCGAAGAGCAGCGACGCCAAGCTGATCCAGGCCGCATGCTCCAGTGCCGACTCCTATCGGTGGACGATGTCCCCCGAGCCGCTGCGTTCGGTCTGGAGCGGGAAGATCGCGTTTCCGCTGGTGCCCGTGGCGGCCGCCAACATGCCCGACGGCCGCATCGTGGTGTGGTCGGCGTACGATAAGTTCAAATTCAGCTCCACTGTGGTCAAGGGCCAGACGTTCACGTCCATCTACAATCCGCAGAACAACACCAAAACGGACACGCTCGTCAGCAATACGCAACACGATATGTTCTGCCCCGGCACGACCATGCTTCCGGACGGGAGGCTCCTCGTCAACGGCGGCACCAGCAGTGACAAGACCAGCATCTTCAATCCGGCAACCGGAACGTGGTCCGCATCCGGAGTGATGAAGATCCCGCGGGGCTATCAGGGCAACACGCTCACCTCGAATGGCGAGGTGTTCACGCTGGGGGGTTCCTGGAGCGGCGGAAGGGAAAGAAACAAGCATGCGGAGGTGTGGACTCCTACGCCACCACCCGGCAAATGGAGCAAGCTTGAAGGCGTCCTCGTCGATCCGTTCATTGGACCCGACCCGGGGGGTATCTATCGGGCGGACAATCACCTCTGGCTGCTTGCGTGGAGCAATCGCTGGGTCTTCCACGCCGGCCCCGCGGCGCGGATGCACTGGATCGACACCAAAGGAAATGGCGCGGTGATCGACGCCGGCGCGCGTGGTGCGGATCTCTACTCCATCAATGGCACCACCGTGATGTACGACAAGGGTTTGATCCTCAAGCTGGGTGGCGCGCCAGGCTACGAGAGTGGTTACGGCAACGACCGGGCTTATCGGATCAACATGAATGTCACGCCTCCCGCTAGCGTGAGCGTGAGCGGGCTGGCGCCGATGGTGTTTCCCCGCAATCTGCACAACAGCGTTGTTCTGCCGACCGGCCAGGTCGTTACCGTGGGTGGGCTGAACAAGGCGGCCATCTTTTGGGATGGGGGTGCCGTGCTGATGGCCGAGTTGTGGGATCCGGCCACGCAAAAGTCCACCCGGCTCTCGGCGATGAAGACGCCTCGCACCTATCACAGCCTGGCGCTGCTCCTGCTCGATGGCCGTGTCTTCGTGGCGGGGGGCGGGTTGTGCGGAACCTGCGCCTACAACCATCCGGATGCCGAGATCCTCACACCGCCCTATCTGCTGAACGCGAACGGGACGTTGGCGGCTCGGCCCGCGATTACCGCCGCGCCGACGAGCGCCAAGCTCGGCGCCACGATCAACGTCAAGACCAGTACCGCGGTGACCTCGTTCGCGCTGGTGCGGATGTCCGCCGCCACGCACTCGATCAACAACGATCAGCGCCGGATCCCGCTCCCGATCAGCGGGGGCAACAACACCGCCGGCTACAGGCTCCCGATCCCAGCGGATCCCGGGGTGGTGCTGCCAGGCAACTACATGCTGTTCGCGATCAACTCCGCCGGCCGGCCGAGCTACGCCAAAGTCATCAACATCCCCCTGCCCCCTGCCCCGTAAGCCTGCGCTGCGGCGGACGTTCAGGCGCGCCGCCGCACGCGCATGGCTTTCACGATCTCGCGCACCAGGTCGTTCGTCGTCCATTCATTGCCGACGAACACCTTTCGAATCCTGCCCTCGGTATCGATGACGAACGTGCGCAGATTGTGATCCAGATCGTTAGCGGTGCGCCGGACGACGAGCCCGAACCGTCCCGCAACGGCATCCACATCGCTCGTCTCCGGTACGGCAAAGCTCCAGGTTGCGGGGTCGTAGCCGTATCTTTCGGCGTATTGCTTCAGCGTCGCCGGAGTGTCGAACTCGGGGTCGAAGGAGATCGAAAGCAGGTGCCAGTTCCCGGGAACCTTGCCGGCCTTCAGTTGCGCGGCGGCTTCTGCGAAGTTGGAGGACATGCGCCGACAGAAATTGGGGACCGGGCATCGTGTGAAGATAAAAGTCACCGCCAGTGCCTTGCCCCTGAACTGGCCGAGGCTGATCGCCTGTCCGCGTTCGTCGGTGAGGACGAAGTCCGGAACCGCATCGCCCACCTTGAGCGGTCGGATGTTTCGCACTGTCTCGGGCGCCGGCGTGTCCATCCGGACGGTACGGCCGGTCTTTGCGACCTGATCGATCCAGTTGTCCTCGTCGGACACGTTAAGTCGGAACGTCACTTCGTCGCCAGGCGCCAGATTCTGCAGTTCCTTTTCGTCCATCGCCCTGAAAGGCATCGTCATCGCCGGCATGAAGTCCGGCACCGCCTCATGCCTGATTACCACGGTCTGCGTCCCTGCCCGCAGTTCCTCCACCACGCCTCTCACCGAGTGGGTCTGGACGATCGGCTCGGAGCGCGTGATCGGCGCTGAATTCCCTGGTTCGTCCGAAGCAGTTGCCACCTCTCGAGCGGGAGCAGAAAGCCGCACGCCGCTCGCTGCGGCCCCGGACTCGGGATTCGGTCCCGGCGAGGGCTGATGGCAGGACACCGCAGTGGCGCTGCACAGCGTCAGCGTGAAGAGGCGAAGCAGTTCACGCATGCCGGCTGCACTCGGCCTCGTCCGATCGGAGCCGAGGCGGTCCGCGGACGGGATCAACTTCCTTCATAGGAGGCAGGGTTTGATTCGGACGTGACCGCGGCTAGTGCCCGCGCGCCAGCGCGAGGATCTGCTCCACCGC
>JBDHRV010000102.1:0-13004 GCA_039807745.1 Burkholderiales bacterium | reverse complement strand
CCGGGCACAGATGGAAACGAGAAGAGCAATAAAGCAGGACGGGATGGAGGCAGGCAGTGAGCAGCATCAGGCAGAGCCGTGCAAATCGCATCGAGCTCCGGATGGTTGCGCCCGCGGGTAGAGCACCCGTCTGTTCGGGCGGAACGGGAATCCGTGGCAGCCGGCGATTGGTCGCCCCTGATCGGTCCGCGCTCGACCCCATCTCCCGACCGTATTGCCCTCCCCCGCCTTGGCGGACCCTCGCGCACGGGGTCTGACCGCAGGCTGCACGCCATTGCAGTAACCGGAATTACCTGCGGCATTTGGCCGCCCGGTGTCCGGGAAGAGGAACCGAGGCCCGTCAGGAACGGGATCGCCAGTCGCACGTTTCAACGAGAAGGGGATAGCCATGGATATTCGCCAAGACGTCGATCCGACCGAAACCCGGGAGTGGATCGATTCACTGAAGGCGGTGGTGCAGTATCGGGGACCCGAGCGCGCTCATTTCATCATCGAACGCCTGGTCGACGAGGCACGGCGCAGCGGCGCCTATCTGCCGTACTCGATGACGACCGCGTACGTGAACACGATCCCGGTCGAGAAGGAAGCGAAGGCGCCGGGCGACCCCAAGATGGAGGAAGAGATCCGCGCGGCACTGCGCTGGAACGCAGTGGCGATCATCCTGCGGGCGAACAAGAAATCCTCAGAGCTCGGTGGCCACATCTCCAGTTTCGCCTCGGCAGCGATCCTCTACGACGTGGGCTATGAGCACTTCTTCCACGCCCCGACCGAGTCGCACGGCGGTGACTTGCTCTACATCCAGGGGCATTCCGCGCCGGGCATCTACGCGCGGGCCTTCCTGCTCGGCCGGCTGACCGAGGAGCAGCTCGACCACTATCGCCAGGAGACCGGCGGCAAGGGACTCTCGTCTTACCCGCACCCGTGGCTCATGCCGGATTTCTGGCAGTTCGCGACCGTGTCGATGGGCCTCGGCCCGCTCATGGCGATCTACCAGGCGCGCTTCCTCAAGTATCTCGAAGGACGTGGGCTCGCCCACACCGAAGGTCGCAAGGTGTGGGGTTTCCTGGGCGACGGAGAGTGCGACGAGCCGGAGACCCTGGGCTCGATCTCGCTCGCCGGCCGCGAGCACCTGGACAATCTGATTTTCGTCATCAACTGCAACCTGCAGCGCCTCGACGGGCCGGTGCGCGGCAACGGCAAGATCATCCAGGAGCTCGAATCGGTGTTCCGCGGTGCAGGCTGGAACGTCATCAAGGTGGTCTGGGGCAGCGGCTGGGACAAGCTGCTGGCCAAGGACAAGGACGGCATTCTGCTCAAGCGCATGGAGGAATGCGTCGACGGCGAATACCAGGACTTCAAGTCGAAGAACGGCGCCTACGTGCGCGAGCATTTCTTCGGCAAGTATCCGGAGCTGAAGGCGATGGTCGCGGACATGAGCGACGACGAGATCTGGGCGCTCGAACGCGGCGGCCACGATCCGCAGAAGGTCTACGCGGCCTACGCGGCGGCCATGCAACACAAGGGACAGCCGACGCTGATCCTGGCCAAGACCGTGAAGGGCTTCGGCATGGGCGAGTCGGGCGAAGGCCAGATGATCGCGCACCAGGCGAAGAAGATGACCCAGGACTCCATTCGCCAATTCCGCGATCGCTTCAACATCCCGATCACGGACGAGCAGCTTCCGGACATGCCCTACCTCACTTTGCCCGAGGGCAGCCCGGTGAAGAAATACCTGCACGAGCGCCGCGCCAAGCTCGGCGGTTACCTGCCCTCGCGCCGGCGCAAGTCCGCGTCGCTCGAAATTCCCCCGCTTTCGACCTTCGAGCGGCTTCTGAAGAGCACCGAGGCGCGCGAGATCTCCACCACCATGGCCTTCGTCCAGATGCTCAACATGCTGGTCAAGGACAAGACGATCGGCAAGCACATCGTGCCCATCGTGCCGGATGAGTCGCGCACCTTCGGCATGGAAGGCATGTTCCGGGCGCTCGGCATCTTCTCGCAGGTGGGGCAACTCTACAAACCGCAGGACGCCGACCAGCTCATGTACTACCGCGAGGACAAGGCGGGTCAGGTGCTGCAGGAAGGCATCAACGAGGCGGGCGCGATGTGTTCGTGGATCGCGGCGTCCACCTCGTACAGCACCAGCAACGTGCCGATGATCCCGTTCTACATTTACTACTCGATGTTCGGGCTGCAGCGCGTGGGCGACCTGGCCTGGGCGTCGGGGGACATGCGCTGCCGCGGCTTCCTCATGGGCGGCACCGCGGGGCGCACCACGCTGAACGGCGAAGGCCTGCAGCACGAGGACGGCCACAGCCACATCCTGGCATCGACCATTCCGAACTGCGTGTCCTACGACCCGACCTTCGCGTACGAGGTGATAGTGATCGTGCACGATGGCATGCGCCGCATGTATCAGGAGCAGGAAGACGTCTATTACTACATCACGGTGATGAACGAGAACTACCCCCACCCCGCCCTGCCCGAGGGTGCGGAGGAAGGGATCATCAAGGGCATGTATCTCTTCCGCGAGGGCGACAAGGGCAAGGGACCGCGCGTGCAGCTCATGGGCTCCGGGACCATCCTGCGCGAGGTGATCGCCGCCGCCGACCTGCTGAAGGACGACTGGGGCGTGAACGCGGACATCTGGAGCTGCCCGAGCTTCAACGAGCTGCGCCGCGACGGGATCGAGACCGATCGCTGGAACATGCTGCATCCCACCCAGCCGCAGCGGAAGAGCCACATCGAAAAGTGTCTCGACGGCCGCCAGGGACCAGTGATCGCCTCCACCGACTACATGCGCGCGTTCGTCGACCAGTTGCGCGGCTTCCTGCCGCAGCGCGTCCGCGTGCTCGGTACCGACGGCTTCGGCCGCAGCGACTATCGGGTGAAGCTGCGCGAGTTCTTCGAGGTGAACCGCCACTACGTCACAGTGGCCGCGCTGAAGGCGCTCGCGGACGAGGGCACGTTGCCCGCGAAGAAGGCCGAGGAGGCGATCGCGAAGTACGGCATCGACCCGGAGAAACCCAATCCGGTAACGGTCTAGCTCGCACGCGAGCGGTCCTGACAACGTCCTTGTCGCGGTGCGCGCCGAGCGCGCCGTGACGTGAGCGCAAAACTTTCGGGGGTGACATGGGTGCGATTACCGAAGTGAAGGTGCCGGATATCGGCGATTTCAAGGATATTCCGATCATCGAAGTAATGGTGAAGGCGGGGGACACGGTCAAACCGGAAGACCCGCTCATCACGCTCGAATCGGACAAGGCGACGATGGAAGTGCCATCGCCGGCCGGGGGTGTGGTGAAGGCAGTGAAGGTGGCGGTGGGCGACAAGGTGAGCGAGGGCAGCCTCATTCTCGCGCTCGAAGCCGAGGGTGCGGCGGAGGCAGCCGCCACCCCGCCCAAGGTCTCGGCGCCGCCTGCTCCGACCACCGCACCCGGCGGGGTCGCGGAGGTGAAGGTGCCCGACATCGGCGACTTCAAGGACGTGCCGATCATCGAGATCTTCGTCAAGCCCGGCGACACGGTGAAGGCCGAGCAGCCGCTCATCACGCTCGAATCGGACAAGGCGACGATGGACGTGCCCTCGCCGATCGGCGGCATCGTCCAGGAAGTGAGGGCGAAGCTCGGGGACAAGGTGTCCGAGGGCACGGTGATCCTGACCCTCTCCACTGGCGTGGCAGCTCCCGCTCCCGCGCCTGCTGCGGCGGCACCTGCCCCGGCAGCAGCCGCGCCCGCAGCACCCGCTGCGGCAGCGGCGCCCTCCGGGGCGATCGACGAGGCCGCGTTCGCGCTCGCCTACGCGAGCCCGTCGGTGCGCAAGGTCGCGCGCGAGCTCAAGGTCGATCTCGGAAGGGTGAAGGGTACCGGCGACAAGGGGCGCATTCTCAAGGAGGACGTGGAAGCCTTCGCCAAGAGCGGCGGTGCACCCGCTGCAGCGCCCGCCGCTGCCGGCGGTGCCGGGGTCGGCGGCATCAGCCTGCTGCCGTGGCCGAGCCTCGATTTCACCAAGTTCGGCCCGGTGGAGTCGAAGCCGCTCGCGCGCATCAAGAAGATTTCGGGTGCGAACCTGCACCGCAACTGGGTGATGATCCCGCACGTCACCAATCACGACGAAGCGGACATCACGGACCTCGAAGCCTTCCGCGTGCAGCTCAACAAGGAGGGCGAGAAGGCCAAGTCCAACGTGCGTCTGAGCATGCTGGCGTTCATGATCAAGGCCTCGGTGGCGACGCTCAGGAAATTCCCCGAGTTCAACGCCTCGCTCGACGGCGACAATCTGATCCTCAAGCAGTACTACCACATCGGCTTTGCGGCGGACACGCCGAACGGGCTGGTGGTGCCGGTGATCCGCGACTGCGACAAGAAGGGCGTCATGGCGATCGCGCAGGAGATGGGCGATCTCGCGAAGCTCGCGCGCGACGGCAAGCTCAAGCCCGACCAGATGCAGGGCGGCTGCTTCACGATCTCGTCGCTCGGCGGCATCGGCGGCACCTACTTCACGCCGATCATCAACGCGCCCGAGGTGGCGATCATGGGGTGCTGCCGCAGCTTCCACAAGCCGGTGTGGGACGGCAAGCAGTTCGTGCCGCGCCTGATCCAGCCGCTGTCGCTGTCGTGGGATCACCGCGTCATCGACGGCGCCGCCGCCGCCCGCTTCAACGTCCACTTCGCGAACCTGCTCGCCGATTTCCGGCGCATCCTGCTCTAAAGGGAAACAGTCATGGCCAACGTCGTAGAGATCAAGGTTCCCGATATCGGCGACTTCAAGGACGTGCCGATCATCGAGGTGTTCGTCAAACCCGGCGACACGGTGGCGAAGGAGCAGGCGCTGATCACGCTGGAGTCCGACAAGGCGACGATGGAAGTGCCCGCGCCGCAGGCTGGAGTCGTGAAGGAAGTGAAGGTCAAGCTCGGCGACAAGGTGTCCGAGGGCAGTCTCATCCTGACGCTCGAGGCGGAAGGTGCGGCAGCGTCGGCGGCGACCCCGCCCAAGGTCTCGACGCCGCCCGCCCCGACCAGCGCCCCCGGCGGCGTGGCGGAAGTGAAGGTGCCCGACATCGGGGATTTCAAGGACGTGCCGATCATCGAGATCTTCGTCAAGTCCGGGGATTCAGTGACGGCCGAGCAGGCGCTCATCACGCTCGAGTCCGACAAGGCGACGATGGACGTGCCCTCGCCCATCGGCGGCGTCGTGCAGGAGGTCAAGGTCAAGCTGGGCGACAAGGTCTCCGAGGGCACGGTGATCCTGACGCTCGCCACGACTGGCGCCGGAGCCAGCGCAGCAGCACCCGCCGCAGCGCCGAGCGCCCCGTCCGCCGCACCCGCCGCGCCGGCACCGACGGCCGCCTCCTTCGGCGGCAGCGCCGACATCGAGTGCGAGATGGTCGTGCTCGGCGCCGGCCCCGGCGGCTACTCGGCCGCCTTCCGCTCGGCCGACCTCGGCATGAAGACCGTGCTGATCGAGCGCTATTCGACCCTGGGCGGTGTGTGTCTCAACGTCGGCTGCATCCCGTCGAAGGCGCTGCTGCACACGGCGGCGGTGATGGACGAGGTGGGCACGCTCTCCCATCACGGCATCACGTATGGCGCGCCGCAGATCGACATCGACAAGCTGCGCGGCTTCAAGGAGGGTGTGGTCAAGAAGCTGACCGGCGGTCTCGCCGGCATGGCGAAGGCACGCAAGGTCGAGTACGTGCGCGGGGTGGGCCGCTTCCTCGACCCGAACAACATCGAGGTCGAGCTCACCACCGGAACCGGTCAGGAGAAGACGGGCGAGAAGAAGGTGGTGCGCTTCCAGAAGGCGATCATCGCCGCGGGCAGTCAGGCCGTGATGCTGCCCTTCATGCCGAACGACGATCCGCGCGTGGTCGATTCCACCGGCGCGCTCGAGCTCAAGTCGGTGCCGAAGCGCATGCTCGTCGTCGGCGGCGGGATCATCGGACTGGAGATGGCGACGGTGTACTCCACCCTTGGTTCCCAGATCGACATCGTCGAGATGCTCGACGGTCTGATGACGGGCGCGGACCGCGATCTCGTGAAGGTGTGGGAGAAGAAGAACGCCGGGCGCTTCGCCAACGTCATGCTCAAGACCAAGACCACCGCCGCGGAAGCGACGCCGGAAGGCATCAAGGTCTCGTTCGAGGGCGCCAAGGCGCCGCCGGAGCCGCAGCTCTACGATCTCGTGCTGGTGGCCGTGGGACGCAGCCCGAACGGCAAGAAGATCGGCGCCGAGAACGCCGGCGTGATCGTGACGGACCGCGGCTTCGTGCCGGCCGACAAGCAGCTGCGCACGAACGTGCCGCACATCTTCGCCATCGGTGACGTCATCGGCCAGCCCATGCTCGCGCACAAGGCGGTGCACGAGGCGCACGTGGCGGCGGAGGCCGCGCACGGCGAGGCGGCGTACTTCGACGCGCGGCAGATTCCCTCGGTCGCCTACACCGATCCGGAAGTGGCGTGGGCGGGGCTCACGGAAGAGGAGTGCAAGGCCCAGGGCATCAAGTACGGCAAGGCGGTGTTCCCCTGGGCGGCGTCGGGGCGCGCGATCGCGAACGGCCGCGACGAGGGCTTCACCAAACTCATCTTCGACGAGACCACCCATCGGTGCATCGGCGGCGGCATCGTCGGCACGCATGCCGGCGATCTGATCGGCGAAGTCTGCCTCGCCGTGGAGATGGGCGCGGATCCGACCGACATCGGCAAGACCATTCACCCGCATCCGACGCTGTGCGAGTCGGTCGGCATGGCAGCCGAGCTGTTCGAGGGCGTATGCACCGACCTGCCCCCCGCCAAGAAGAAGTGATCATCGACTAGTCCCGTACGCGGCGCCGGGCACGCAGCTCAGGCGCCGCCATCGTTTATCGATCACCGCACGCGGCGCGTGTGGGGCAAGGAGGGTGTATGGACGAAAGGCTGCGCGAAGCGGCGCTCGAGTATCACCGGCTGCCGACGCCAGGAAAGATCTCTATCGCTCCCACCAAGGGGCTCTCCAATCAGCGTGACCTCGCGCTCGCGTATTCCCCTGGCGTTGCCGCTGCCTGCGAAGCCATCGCCGCCAATCCGCGCGAGGCCGATACGCTCACCTCGCGCAGCAATCTCGTCGCCGTCGTCACCAATGGCACCGCGGTGCTCGGGCTGGGCAACATCGGCGCGCTCGCCGGCAAGCCGGTGATGGAAGGCAAGGCCTGCCTCTTCAAGAAGTTCTCCGGCATCGACGTCTTCGATCTCGAACTGAACGAACCCGATCCGGACAAGATCGTGGACATCGTCGCCGCGCTCGAGCCCACCTTCGGCGGCATCAATCTCGAGGACATCAAGGCGCCGGAATGCTTCTACATCGAGCGCAAGCTGCGCGAGCGGATGAAGATCCCGGTGTTCCACGACGACCAGCACGGCACCGCGATCATCGTCGCTGCAGCCTTCCTGAACGGGCTCAAGGTGGTCGGCAAGGACATCGAGAGCGTCAAGCTCGCCGCCTCCGGCGCGGGCGCCGCGGCGCTCGCCTGCCTCGACCTGCTGGTGAGCCTCGGCCTGCCGATCGAGAACGTCACCGTCGCCGACATCCATGGTGTGGTGCACGAAGGCCGTACCGTGGACATGGACGAGAACAAGGCGCGCTACGCGAAGAACACCGAGGCGCGCACGCTCGGCGAGATCGTCGCCGGGGCGGACGTGTTCCTCGGCCTGTCGGCGGGCGGCGTGCTCAAGCCCGAGATGGTGGCGAAGATGGCGGACAAGCCGCTCATCCTCGCGCTCGCCAATCCGCACCCGGAGATCCGCCCCGAGGATGCGAAGGCGGTGCGTCCCGATTGCGTCATCGCAACCGGCCGCTCGGATTACCCGAACCAGGTCAACAACGTCCTCTGCTTCCCGTTCATCTTTCGCGGTGCGCTCGACGCCGGCGCCACCACCATCAACGAAGAGATGAAGCGCGCGGCGGTGCATGCCATCGCCGACCTGGCGCACGCCGAGCAGTCCGACATCGTGACCACGGCCTACGGCGAGAAAGGCCTGAGCTTCGGCCCGGAATACCTGATCCCGAAGCCGTTCGACCCGCGCCTCATCGTCAGGATCGCGCCCGCCGTCGCCCGCGCGGCGATGGACAGCGGCGTGGCAACGCGGCCGATCCTCGACTGCGAGGCCTATCGCGAAAGCCTGGCCCGCTTCGTCTACACGTCGGGGGCGGCGATGAAGGTCGTCTTCTCCGCGGCACGGCAGACGCCCAGGCGCGTCGCCTATGCCGAAGGCGAGAGCGAGAACGTGCTGCGCGCGGTGCAGGTGGCGATCGACGAGAAGCTTGCGCGCCCCATCCTGATCGGCCGCCCCGACAAGATGCGCCAGCGCATCGAGAAATTCGGGCTGCGCATCCGCGACGGCGTCAACTGCGAGTTCGTGAACATCGACTCCGATCCGCGCTACCACGACACGTGGACCGAGTACTACCGGCTCACGCGGCGCCGGGGCGTATCGTACGAGGATGCGCGCGACGAGGTGCGCCGGCGCAACACCCTGGTCGCGGCCATGCTGGTGCACAGCGGCGAGGCCGATGCGATGCTGTGCGGCACCGTCGGGCGCTACGCCTCGCACATGCGTCACATCAACAACGTGATCGGTCTGCGCAAGGGTGCGAGCACCTTCGCCGGCATGAACGTGCTGACCCTGCCCGAGCACACGGTGTTCATCTGCGACACGCTGGTGAATCCCGACCCGACGCCGCAACAACTGGCGGAGATCACGCTCCTCGCGGTCGAGCAGTTGCGACGCTTCGGCGATGTGCCGCGCGTGGCCCTTCTCAATCACTCCAGCTTCGGCAGCTCCGACGCGCCGTCGGCGCGCAAGATGCGGGAAGTGATGGCGCTGCTCGAAGCGGGCAACCCGGACTTCGAACTGGAGGGCGAGATGCAGGCCGACGCCGCCGTGTCGAAGACCGTGCTCGACAAGGTGTTCCCGCAGTCGCGCCTCAGCGCGGCGGCCAATCTGCTGATCATGCCGAACCTCGACGCGGCGAACATCGCCTACAACCTGCTCAAGGTGATCGCGGGCGGCGGCATCACGGTCGGCCCGATCCTGCTCGGCGCCGCGAAGCCGGTGCACATCCTCGACCCCGGATGCTCGGTGCGCCGCATCGTCAACATGACCGCGCTCGCCGCGGTGGATGCCGGCATCGAGCGCGAACGCTAGCCGCGGGAGCCACGACACACGCCGCAGTTCTCACCAATCGACTTGACCGAGGTCGACATGGCGCATAAGAAGATCTATCAGTCGCTGTACTTCCAGGTGATCGTCGCCATCATCCTCGGTATCACGCTCGGGCACTTCTTTCCCGAGACCGGTGCGGCGATGAAGCCCCTGGGCGATGGCTTCATCAAGCTCATCAAGATGATCATCGCGCCGATCATCTTCTGCACGATCGTCGTCGGCATCGCCGGCATGGAGAACATGAAGACGGTCGGCAAGACCGGCGGCTACGCCCTGCTCTACTTCGAGATCGTCAGCACCGTCGCGCTCGTCGTCGGCCTGGTGATCGTCAACGTCGTGCAGCCGGGCGCCGGCATGAACGTGGATCCGGCCTCGCTCGACACGAAGGCGATCGCCCAGTACACGAAGCCCGGTCAGATGAAGGGGACGGTGGACTTCCTGCTCGACATCATCCCGTCGAGCGTCGTCGGCGCCTTCGCGCAGGGCGACATGCTGCAGGTGCTGTTCTTCTCGCTCTTCTTCGGCTTCTCGCTGCACGCGTTCGGGCCGAAGGGCAAGCCGGTCTTCGATCTGATCGAGAAGGTTTCGCACGTCCTGTTCGGCATCGTCGGCATGATCATGAAGGTCGCACCGCTCGGTGCGTTCGGCGCGATGGCGTTCACCATCGGCAAGTACGGTGTCGGCACGCTGCTCTCGCTCGCCAAGCTGATGGGCACGTTCTATCTCACCTGCATCGTCTTCATCTTTCTGGTCCTCGGCAGCATCGCCCGCTTTCACGGCTTCAACATCTGGAAGTTCATCAAGTACATCAAGGAAGAGCTCTTCATCGTGCTGGGCACCTCGTCCTCCGAGTCGGTGCTGCCGCGGATGATGGTCAAGCTCGAAAATCTCGGCGTGAAGAAATCGGTGGTCGGTCTCGTCATTCCGACCGGTTACTCCTTCAACCTCGACGGCACCTCGATCTACCTCACGATGGCCGCGGTGTTCATCTCGCAGGCCACCAACACGCCGATGACACTGACCCAGCAGATCACACTCCTCGCGGTGCTGCTGCTCACCTCGAAGGGTGCGGCGGGCGTGACCGGCAGCGGCTTCATCGTGCTTGCAGCGACCTTGGGCGCGGTCGGCAACGTGCCGGTGGCAGGGCTCGCACTGATACTCGGCATCGACCGCTTCATGTCGGAGGCGCGGGCGCTGACCAACCTCATCGGCAACGGAGTCGCTACCGTCGTGGTCGGCAAGTGGTGCAAGGAGGTCGATACCGTGCGCATGAACAAGGTGCTGAACAACGAGACCGAGGACGAGGCGGAAGAGCCCGAACTGGTGCTGGACGACCAGGTCGCACAGATGGATCTGCACGGTGGCACACGCCACCCCGAGCACAACTAGATGGGCGATACGCCGCACGCCGGGCCGCATCGCATCGTCATCGTGGGCGGCGGCGCCGGCGGGCTGGAGCTCGCGACCCGACTCGGCGACAAGCTCGGCAAGCGCGGCAAGGCGCACGTCACGCTGATCGACAAGGCGCGCACCCACCTGTGGAAGCCGCTGCTGCACGAGATCGCGGCGGGCAGCATGGATCTCGGCGTGCACGAGCTCGACTACCTTGCACAGTCGCACTGGCATCACTTCGTCTATCGCGTGGGCGAGATGGTGGGTCTCGACCGCGCCCGTCGCGAAGTCCACGTGGCACCCTTTGTCGACGACGAAGGCATACAGGTCACGCCGGAGCGAGCGATCCCCTACGACACGCTGGTCATCGCCGTCGGCAGTTTCGGCAACGACTTCGGCACACTCGGCGTGAAGGATCACGCGATCCAGCTCGACACGCCACCGCAGGCCAAGCGCTTCCACAGCCGGCTCGTGAATGCATTGATTCGCGCTCACGCCCAGCACGAGCCCCTGGCGGAGCATCAGCTGCAGGTCGCGATCATCGGCGCCGGCGCGACCGGGGTGGAACTCGCGGCGGAGCTGCACAACTCGACCCGGCAGCTCGTCGCCTACGGTCTGGACCGTATCGACCCGAAGGAGGACATCCGGCTGTACGTGATCGAGGCGGCGGATCGCATTCTCCCCGCCCTGCCGCCGCGCCTGTCCGAGGCCGCCGAAGGCCTGCTTGTCGGCCTGGGCGTGGTGGTGCGCAAGTCATCGCGCGTGGCCGAGGTGACGGAACGCGGGGTGCGGCTCGCGAGCGGCGAACTGATACCGGCCGAACTGGTGGTCTGGGCCGCTGGTGTGAAAGCGCCCGACTTCCTCAAGGACCTGGACGGTCTCGAGACCAACCGCATCAACCAGCTCGTCGTGCGCGACACGCTGCAGACGACCCGCGACGAACGCATCTTCGCGCTCGGCGACTGCGCCGCTTGCCCCTTGCCAGACAAGGAAGGCAACGTCCCGCCGCGCGCCCAGGCCGCCCACCAGCAGGCGTCCTTTCTGCTCAAACAGCTGCGCCGGCACATTGACGGCGAGCCGCTGCAGCACTGGCGTTACCAGGACTTCGGCTCGCTCGTCTCACTCGGCGAGTACTCCACCGTCGGCAGCCTCATGGGCGGTCTCATCGGTGGCAGTCTCACGATCCAGGGCTACTTCGCGCGGATGATGTATTTGTCGCTCTACAAGATGCATGAGTACGCGCTGCACGGCCCGGCCAAGGTCGCGCTCGACACGCTCGCGCGGATGATCACGCGGCGCACCGAGCCGCACGTCAAACTGCACTGAAGCCCCTCGTATCAGTAGTAACCAAGCACCTTCCACCACGGGAGACCGACGAGGAAGGTCAGCGCTACGTTGAAAGTGACGACGAAGAAGTTGATCGTGTAGAAACGCGGGCGCTCGAAGTAACCCTGAGCGAAGTACAGCGGCCCCGGACCGCCGCCATATTCGGTATTGCCCCACATCAGGTTGCTGAAGATGGCGAAGCACATTGCAACCATCAACGGCGGCCCGCCGGCCGCGATGGCAACAGCAGCAAACGGGGCATACAGCGCGGCTACGTGACCCGTCGCGGTCGCAAACGCGTAGTGAACGTAGACGTAGAGCAGAGCCAGAATCACGAAAGTGGTGAACCAGCCATAGCCCTGTACCGCAGCGCTCATGTGGGTGGTCATCCACTTGATGAACCCGAGATCGCTGAGACCACCGGCCAGGCTGATGATGGCACCGAACCAGATCAGCGTGTCCCACGCGGCATAGTCCTTCAACAAGTCCTTCCAGCTCACGGCACCGGTGGCGAAGAGGAACGCGCCGAGTCCGAGACCCACGGTGGTTGCCGAGAGGTTGGTGATCAGGCTCGTTCCCCAGCCGGTCAATGCAAGCACAAAACCGACAGCCACCAGTTTCTCGGTGCGGCTCATCGGCCCGATCTCGATCAGCGACCTACGTCCCAATTCCTTGGCTTCGGGCGTCTTCTTGAGCTCAGGATTCAGGATCCTGTAGACCAGCAGCGGCATAAGCAGGAAACAAGCGAGACCCGGTACCGAGGCCGCGAGCAACCAGCCGCCCCACGTAATGTCGACGTTGAAGTTGTCCTTGGCGAGCTTCTGAATCAGCGGATTCGCTGCCATGCCGGTGAGAAACATCGCGCCCGTGATCGGTGTGAACTGAAAGCACACCATCGTGAGGAAGTCGCCGATCTTTCTCCCGGTTGGCCCGGGTCCCGACCCCAGCACGCTGTTGATCGAGCACGCGATGGGGAAGATGAGCCCGCCCGACCGTGCCGTCACGGAGGGCATTGCCGGCGCCATGATGAGGTCGGCGGAGCCCAGCGAATAGGCTATGCCGAGGCTGCTGCCGCCAAACCAGGAC
>JBDHRV010000101.1:0-13185 GCA_039807745.1 Burkholderiales bacterium | reverse complement strand
CTCTCAGTCGATGGGAAAGGCATCTTCCGCGATGGCGTCGATCTGGTCGGAACGCCGAAAGCAGTCGACGATGTCGATCGGTTCCGGACCCTCTTTCACGCCGGGATAGGATCGCTCGCCTTTGCGAAGGCACGCGGCAACAGATACGCGGCCCCCCCGTAAAGAGCGAGCGCTGCCAGCACCACGGCGTTGAATCCGAAGTGCATCGCGGCGAGCGTCGCCGCGATCGCCGCGAGCACCGATGCGCAAGCGTTCACGCCCCATGCCCACGGCACGAGCCGCGGCGCGCAGCCATGGGTGTGCGCGAGTCCGATCGGGAAAGGTAAACCCATGGGAAACGCGAGCGGCGCGATGAGCATGAGCGCGAGCGCCACCTTCGGCGCATCGTGCCATGCCATCCATCGCGGCAGCAGCGCGGGCAGGGCGAGCAGATAGATGACCCCGGTCACGATGATTGCCGCGATTGCGATCCTCACCGCGCGCTGCCGCTCGGGCGGCGCAAGCCGCGCGGCAAAACGGCTGCCGAGCCCGGCGAAGAGCAGAAAACCCGCGAGCGCGACGGCGACCGCATACAGCGGATGGGACAGGAACAGCACGAGCTTCTGGATGAACGCGATCTCGAGGAACATGAACGCGGTGCCGATCGCGGCAAAGTAGGCGGCCACCCGCGGTTCGCTCCGCCGCTCCTGCCCTGTCAGCGTCCGACGCACGAACACGAGCGGCAGCAGGATCAGCACCGCGCTCAACAGCGCCGCCTGCGCGAGCGTCGCAACGAGCACCGGATAACCCCATTCCACGAGCGGCAGCGCGCCCTGCTCCTTCTGCCGCAGCAGTTCCGCGAGGCTCGACCATTTGAAGAAGCGATGGAAATACGGCTGGTCGTCGGTCGCGGGCGCGATCATGAACTTGTAGCGGTCGATCCATGTCTCGCGCTCAGGACCCAGCAGTGCGCGCGCACCTTCCGCGAAGTAAGGTCGGTCGAGCCGGTTGAAGCGCTCGCCCTCCTCCGGGCCGATGCCGGGATAGTAGGCCGTGTCGAAGGCGCGTTCGCTGGAAAACTCTCTGATCCGCGCGATTTCGTCCGGTGTGAACGGGCCGTTCTTCACCAGCAGCGTGGCCGTGCGCATGCCGCGGACGAGGGCCAGGCGTGTCTCCGGGTCCGTCACACCGGCACGTTCCATGGCCACCACGGCGGTGGCGAACAGCTTGAGCAGGTCGCGTGGCGGCAGTGTGACCCAGCGCGTGATGGCGAGGTAGCCGCCCGGGGCGAGACGGCCGAGATAAAGCTGCAACGCCTCGACGGTGTAGAGGTAGCTCTCCGAGAGCGCGTACAGACCCGCGGATGCCGCGCCGAACGCATCGAGCAGCGCTACCTGGATCAGGTCGTAGCGAGCCTGGCTCGCCGCGACGAACCCGCGCGCTTCGCCCACGTGCACGGCCACGCCGGGCAGCGCGTAAGGCCGGCCGGAGAATGAGCCGAAGTCCTGCTCGACCAGCGTAACGAGATCGGGGTTGAGCTCCACCGCGGTGATCGCCCGCGCACCGTGATACCACGCCTGCAGGACATCGCTGCCTGCCCCGCTACCCAGCACCAGCACGCTCGCGTCTTGCAACAGGTGATAGGGCAGCGCCGAGGGCAGCCAGTCGAGGTATGCGATTGACGTGCGCTCACCGGTGAAATGATCGATGGCGCTGAAGCCGTTGCCGTCGGTAAAGACGCCCAGTTGCACGGGCGGCCCCGTCGGTGCGTTCAGGCTCAAGCCCGGCGCGTGGCGAAACGGCACCGCGGGGCTTTCGACCACCGTGAGAAGACCGAGCGGGCCCGACCGCTCCGCGACGATCCTGGCGCCGCTCACCTGCAGCGTTTGCGACAGATCCTTGTACGCAGACGCGACCAGCGCGAGGCGGTCCGAGGGAAGCGCGAGCAGCGTGATTGCAGCCGCAGCCAATCCCCACGCAGCGAGGTCGCCGCGAACACGACCGCGCGCGAGGAGCGCGGCTGCGATGCCTGCGGCGCCCACGACCTTGAGCGCGCTCATCGGGTGGCCCAGGAAAAGAGCAGCGATCACGCCGAGACTGCCCGCTGCCGCCCCGAGGATGTCGAAGCTGTAAAGACGCGGCGCTTCCTCCGCATAGCGCGTGAACGTCGTGCACAGGGCGATCGCCGCGCAGTAGAACGGGACCAGCAGCAGCGCGTACAGTGCCGCGAGGTAGCCCATCTGCCGCGCATCCCACAGGAATTCCAGCGCATTGAAAGGCAGCCGTTCGGCGATGAGGAAGCTCGCGACCGCCGATAGGCCGAAGAGCGCCGCGCCCGCCGCGAAGACCGTGTGTGTGCGCGGCACGAGACGCTCCCGCAACAGCGTGACCGTAGTCCCGGCCGCACCGTAGCCGAGCAGCGCCACGCTGATGATCATGTAGGCGAAGTGGTGCCACTGCACGATCGCGAAAAGGCGCGTCAACAGCACCTCGTAGGCGAGCGCCGCGGCGGACAGCACCGCCACCGCGAGGAACGGCAGTCGCGCCGACCCCGCCACCGCGGGCGACGGCTCAGTGCCCACCGGTGAGCGGCACGAACCTGACCGGCAGGATCTGCTTGCTGATCACACTGCCGTCCGCTTCCTTCTCGACGAGCTGCAGGTGTTGCGTGAGGAACTGGGCCCCGACCGGGATGACCATGCGCCCGCCCGGCTTGAGTTGCCGCACGAGCGGCGGCGGCACGTGACTCGCGGCGGCGGTCACGATGATCGCATCGAACGGCGCGTGCACCTCCCAGCCGTAGTAGCCGTCACCGACCCGCACTGTGACGTTGTCGTAACCCTCGGCGGCGAGCACTGCCTCGGCGCGCTTGCCGAGGGGTTCGACGATTTCGATCGTATACACCTGCGCGCCCAGCTCCGCGAGGATCGCGGCCTGATAGCCCGAGCCGGTGCCGATCTCGAGCACGCGCTGTCCCGGCTTCACGTTCAAAAGATCGGTCATGAGCGCGACGATGTAGGGCTGCGAGATCGTCTGCCCGTAGCCGATCGGCAGCGGGCGGTTCTTGTACGCGTACTTCTCCTGATCGTCGGGAACGAAGCGGTGCCGCGGGACCTTGGCGAGCGCATCGAGCACGCGCGCCTCGAACTTGTCGCGGCCGGTCTCGTCGCCGGTGTACGCCGCCAGTGCAGCCACCTCCGCCACCAGCCTGGCGCGCTCGACCGTATGGGGATCGTCGGCCGCACGCGTCGCGCAAGACAGGCCGAACAGGAGCAACGCGCACGCGAATCGGAGGTGGCTCGACATTCGAGCGATCGCGATGCTGCGGGGGGCGCTCGACGCGGTCGCGGCTCCCCGTCAGAGCTTCACGTCGGGATTCAACGCGTAGCGGCCCGTCAGCGTCGCGCTCGCGAGCACGTGTCCCTCGATCGCTTTCCTCACATCGGGGCCCGTGAAGCGGCCTTCGACCGGGCAGCGCGGTACGTCGAGCGCATACAGCGTGAAAATGTAGCGATGGGGAATCGAGTCGTTCCACGGCGGGCACGGTCCGTCGTAGCCGTAGTAGTCGCCGCCCATTTCGGTATCGCCGGCGAACCAGTTCGTATAGTCGTTCACACCCTGACGCGCGCCCCGCGGCGCATCCGGCCCCGGTTTGCCCTTCGCGGTGACGCTGCTCGCGAATTCTCCCTTGGCGATCGGCGCGGCGTTCGCGGGCAGGTCCACCAACACCCAGTGGAAGAAGTCGATGCGCGGCAGCGACGCCGGCACGGTGCGCCCCTCCTGGTTCACATCGTCGGGCTGGCTCGGCACGTCGGGATCGTGGCACAGCAGCACCAGCGACTTCGTACCCGGCGGGAGATCACTCCACGCGAGGTCCGGATTGAGGTTCTGCGAAAGGCTGGCGTGTGCCTTCGGGTCGGGCGCGCAGAACGCGCACTCGACGGGAATCGCCTGCCCGTCGGCAAAGCACGAGGTGGTGAGCTTCATGGCGGGTTCCTCCACTTGAGAGCGAGGACGATTATAGCGCCGGGTGCGCAGGCGTTTCCCGACCGGGCCGTGCGCTGCTGGGGGGAGCGAACCGGCCCACCCTTGTGATATGTTTGTTCCAGGGAACCCTCGTTCGGGCTCGCGATTCGATCTCCTTCCGTGCTGACGGCGCCCAATCTCATCACCTTTGCCCGGCTGCTGCTGGTCCCGGTCATGGTCTGGCTGCTGCTCGAAGGTCGCTACGCGACCGCGCTCGTCGTCTTCGTCGGCGCGGCCGCCAGCGATGTTCTCGACGGCTATCTGGCGCGGCGCTTCCATCAGCAGAGCTATGTCGGCGCCGTGCTCGATCCGGCCGCCGACAAGCTCATGATCCTCTCCACCGCAGGCACGCTGACGTGGCTCGAACTGCTGCCGATCTGGGTGGCGATCGCGGTCATCGCGCGTGACGTGGTCATCGTCCTGGGCTTCCTCGCCTATCGCTGGCTGCGCGGCAAGGTGGAGATGAGGCCGACGTGGCTCGGCAAGGCCAACACCGGTCTCGTCTTCGGCGTCTTCACGCTGGTGCTCGCCCAGGCGGCCTGGCTGATCGACCTCGGCCGCTGGCTGCTGGTTGCCCATGTCGTCCTGGTCGGAACGATCGTGGCATCGGGGCTGCATTACGTCTGGGTGTGGAGCGCGAAGGCGATGCACCCGCGGGGCAGTCACGCACGTGGCGAGTGAGAAAGCAGGGACATCGCCAATCTCCCCCGTTGCCGAACGAGGCATGACGCCGACCGCGGAATATCGCTTGGCCTGCTGGCGGCACGCCAGGGAGGGTGCAGCCCGGTCACGGTCAGGCCAGATCAGATAGGGCCGATTTCGCCATGGGGCTCGAGCAATATCCTCCTTCGTCGCGCGGAGGAAGGCGTCATCTGGGTGACGCTGGAGCTTCGCGGCGCCGCGCATTGGACGCGCAACCGTCCCCGCTTTGCGACCCAGGCTCCCCTCTCGCGGGACGCGCTGTCAGCGCCATGACGTAGACCGAAGGGCCGATTGTGCATGGTGCGCCCCGCGCCCATCGTACGTGCCTGTTGCGAGCTCGCAGCGTGAGCAACCGGGCATCGATGCCCTGAGCGGCTCGCAACCCAAAGCCCCCGGCCTCGTCGGGGGATACTCAATCGCGAAAGGAGTAACGAGATGGGACTGTTCGACAGGAAGACCGACGCCGAGAAAGCGCTCGAGGCGGAAATCAAGGAACTGAAGCAAGACGCCCGCGAGGAAAAGAAGGACGCCCGCAAGGACGCGCGCGAGGAAAAGAAGGATGCCCGCAAGGACGCGCGCGAGGAAAAGAAGGATGCCCGCCAGGAGGCGCGGGAAGAGAAGAAGGATGCGCGCGAGGAGAAGCGCGACGAGATGAAGGAGATCCGCCAGTCCGACCTCAAGGGCGAGGACAAGCGCGATGCGAAGTCGGAGGTTCGCGACGAGAAGCGAGATACCATCCGCGACGCGAAGGACGACAAACGCGAGACCATCGATCAAGCGGTCGATGCCAAGGAGGATCGTATCGACGAGGTCCAGGGCGAGAAGAAGGCTACGCTCGATGCCATCCGCAAGGAGGAGATCGCAGCGCTCGCGGCGGCGAACGCGGCGAACGCCCCGATGCTCGATGTGAGTCTTGCGCTGGAGCTTCTGGCCCTGACGCACGTGGCGCAGTTCTCGGACGCGGAGACGCTCGGCGCCGCATCCGAGGTCAAGAACACGATGCTCGGCGATGGTTCTGCTTGTCTGTTGAACCGAGCGATCGTACGCGACGCCGTCGCCATCGCCCGCAAGAACTTCAAGAGCGACACCGAGTGTTTCGTGGCGCGCAGCGACAAGAACGACGTGGTCGTCGCGTTTCGCGGCTCCGAAACCGCGTTCTTCGATCAGGAAGGCGCGTTCAGGGATTGGGTGCTGACCGACTTTCGGGCCAATCGCATCGCCTATCCACCGGCGCCAAAATCGTGGCCCGATCAGCGCTGGGTGCATGCAGGCTTCTGGCAGGCGTACAACCTGGTGCGCAACGAATTGCTGGCGGAAGTCACCCGCCAGGTGACGAAGGAGCTGGTCACGTTTCGGATCTATGTGACCGGCTTCTCGCTTGGCGGTGCGCTGGCGCTGCTTGCCGCGCTGGACATCGCTGAAGCCCTGCCTGATGAGAACGTGGAGCTCTTCACCTTTGCCGCACCCCGGGCGGGCGATGAAAGCCTGAACAAGCTGCTCGCCGAACGGGTGCACAGCTCGACGCTGATCGCCTTTCGCGGCGATCCGGTGGTGCACCTGCCGCCGTTCGGACCGAATTTCCCGGTCACGCTCAAGAACCCGATCAGCCTCGACCTCGGCGGCTTCCATATCGGGCTGGGGACACCGATCCCGCAGGTGGGTCAGCAGTATCGCACGGCGGACGATCTCTTCTACATCGACAAGGACGGAGCGGTGAAGCGTGCGTTTCCCCCGGCGCAGGTGGCGCTCAACTTCCGCGACCATGACTGGGATCGCTACGGCGCCGCGCTGAGTGGCATCGCCAACGCGCAGGCGGCGGCATGATCCTCACTCCATCGGGCTGGCGCGGGGCGGCTAGCCCGATGGTTTTCAATCCCCCATTCAGGCAGTGCGGCTTCCCGCGGCGGTCGTCGAAGCGCTGATGCTCAAAGAGGGTGACGAGATCGAAATCCACGTGCTTGCTGCGCGAGTGTTCGAAATCAAGAAGCGGCCGGCGGCGCGCGAGGTACTGGCACGGTTGAGAAAGTTTCGCGGGCGATTGCCGGCCGATTTCAAGGCGCAACAGTTGGCGCTGTTCAATGGTCACTACGACAGCTGCTGCTACCTGCCGGTGGCCGGCGTCATCCGCCTCGATAGGCAGCCGGAGCAGTATTTGTTGACCTGTGTGCCGTGCCGTGGCAGATTCTGGTGAAAGCCGTTCCACCAACAGCTGAATGGCGGACGGCGCATTGAGGAACCCACTCGCCGTGTTTGAGCGGGGTTCGCCGGATGGGCGACCGTACGCTCGTTCTTCGATCGAGCCGATCTGTGCATTCGTCCAGCTGGCCTTGGGCAGCGTCCGAGCTCGCGCCGTCGACGCAGCTGGCTGAATCCTGCTACCATTCCCAGCTGGAGGTATGTGATGCAACCGGCCGGAAACCTAGGGGAACTGGAGCGTCGGCGCCTAATCGCGCCGGCGTTGCTCGAAGACGGACTGCTGCCGTCGGAGGTAGCGCGCCGCGTCGGTGTGGATCGGCGCAGCGTGCGGCGCGGGAAGCCAGCAGGGCTCGACGGGTCGTATGGACCGAGCGTGCCGCCCGTCGACTCCGTCGCGCCAAAGCGCGACGCGGTATCCGCAGATGCTGAAGGATAACGGTGTGAGCGCGCGCATCCCGCCGTGGGAACCGTTGTCCGAGCCGGTGCTCGCCGATCAGCGCGGCGCCTACGATCGTATGCGTGCGGCGTGTCCGCTGGCCGAGTCGCCGCGCGGCGTCACGCTGTTCAGACACGCGGACGTGGTCGCCGCGGCCACCGATCCGGCCACGTTCTCGTCCGACGCGTCCGGCCGCCGCATGGTGCCCAACTCGCTCGACCGTCCAGAGCACGCCGCATATCGCGCGATCATCGATCCGTTCTTCTCGGTCGAACGCATGGCCGCGCTCGAGCCCCGCGTGCGCGACATCGCTGACGATATCGTATGCGGACTGCCGCGTGATGCGACCGTCGAGGCGGTCACCGGCATCGGCTATCCGTTTGCCGTACGCGCGCAGACGGACTGGCTGGGATGGCAGGGCGTCGAGGACGAGCTCCTCGCATGGATGCACCGGAACCATGCAGCCACGCGCTCGAAGGACCGCGCGCAGACCGCCGCCACCGCCGCCTCGTTCGATGACATCGTGCTCGCGCAGGTGCGCCGCCGCCGGCGGATGGGCGATGCGGCTCCCGACGATCCCACGACCGAGCTGCTCCACGTCACCGTGAACGGAGCACTGCTGCCGGACGCGGACATCGTCTCGATTCTGCGCAATTGGACGGCGGGCGATCTCGGTTCCATCGCCACTGCGCTCGGTGTTGTCGTCTATTTTCTGGCCACGCACCACGGGGTGCAGGAGGCGCTTCGAGCAGATCCCCGCACGCTGCCTGCGGCCATCGACGAGATGCTGCGCATCGACGATCCGTTCCTGGTGAACCGGCGGGTGACGACGGTCGCGACGCACATCGCGGGATACGCGCTCGAGCCGAGCAAGCGCATCTATCTGAACTGGACGTCGGCCAATCGTGACGAGCGCGTGTTCGGAGACCCGGACGCGTATCGCCCCGAGGAGCACGCGCCACACAACCTGGTCTACGGCACCGGCATCCACGTCTGTCCGGGGCGTCCGCTGGCGACGATGGAGCTGGTCGTCGCGACACGGGCGCTCCTTACCGCGACGAAGCGCATTGAGCTCGCGCCCGACGCGGAGCCCGTGCGCGAGACGTATCCGCTCGGCGGCTGGCGTCGAGTGTCCGTCAGGCTGGGGTGACCGGAGCGCATGCACGTGCACACGCTGCACGATCTGATTCGCCAGCGCCTTTTGGCCCATCGCTTGCGGCTACGGTGATCCAGCTGCCAATCAATCTCAGCCACGAGATCCTCCTTTCATTTTTGAGACGAGCCCCTCGCTCCAGCTTCAGCGCGCAGCGTCTGCCGTCTGCGTCCCCAGCGCCGCCAGTTTCGCATCCCGCTCCGCCTTGGGTAACTTCGCGAGTTCCTTCGCCGCCGCGTAGAACCGGTTGAGGTCGCCCTGCTCCTGCGCGAGCAGCGCGTGAAACGCGGGCACCTGCTGCGTGTAGCTTGCCACCGAGGCGATCTGCGCGTTGTTGAGCGGCCCTGCGAACCAGGCGTCGTACCCGCTCGGCATGCCCCAGGCTTGCTTGAGCACGGCGTAGTCCGCACGCATCGCCGCGAAGGTCTGCGCCTTGAGCGCCCGCTTCTCGTCCTCGCCTGCTTTCGAGGCATAGATCTCCGCCAGCTTGCCCTGATATTCGAGCACGAGCGCGACGAACTGGCTCTTGCGTGCCTGTGCACGCTGAAACTGCGCGAGCTTCTCGGCCGATCCCCGTGCCTCGACCCAGCGCTTGACGCCTTCCTGCTCGACCGCCGTGGCGAAGGATTCGTTGAAGGTCGTGTCGTCCTTCACGTAGACCACCTGGTGCGCGAGCTCGTGGAAGATGAGCCGCGCGAGCTCTGTGTCGGGATAGCCGATGACCGTACTCGGCAGCGGGTCGTCGAACCACCCCAAGGTCGAGTAGGCGGGCACGCCGCCGATGTAGGTGTCGTAGCCCTCAGCCTTCAGACCATCGGCGAAGCCGCGCGCGCCCGGCTCCGCGAAATAGCCGCGATACGTCACGCAGCCCGCGATGGGAAAGCACCACTGCCTCGGCTGCAGCGAGAGTTCGGGCGCCGCGAACACGTTCCAGACCACGTAGGGCCGCCCGAGCTCGGCATAACTGCGATAGCTGCCGTTGTCGGGCAAATCGAGGTCGCTGCTCGCGAAGGTGCGGATCTCTTGCATCTGCCTGAGGCGCGCCTTGAGCCGCTCGTCCGCGCCTGGGTCGGCGAGCCAGTCGTCGATCGGACGCGACTTCTGCCAGAGCTCGAGTTGACCGTTCGCTGCCTGCCAATAGTAGGGCGCGCCGGTGCAACCTGACAGGGCGAACGCCAGGAGCGCCACCGCCGCGATCGGAAACCTCAAGCCGGCTCCGCCTCCGCGTGCCGGAAGCGGCCACGCTCCAGGAATTCGACGATCTGTCTGGCGACCGATGGCGCAACCAGCATCCCGGCATGGCTCACCCTCAGGCGGATGTAGTCCCGCGCGCCGGGAACGATGGTTTCCCGGCACGTCACGACGCCGTCGTGGGGGGGATCGAGGACGCGCAGCAGCGATCCTGCTCCGAGCGGCATGGTGCCCGCGATGACGCCGACCTCGAGGTCGTGCGGCGGCGGGACCCCTTCCTCCTGCGACCACAGCGCGTAGCTGCGGCCGAGCAGCCAGCGACCCGGCCGTACCGCACCGACCGCACAGCCGGCCCGACTGCCGTGAAACGGCGGGGCCAGCAGGACGACCCGACCGAGGCGTGGATCATGGGACTCCGCCAGCATTCTCAGGATGACGAGCGTGCCCATGCTGTGACCGACGAGATGCACGCAAGGCGCATCGAGCCGCGCGATGTGGCGCGCGAGCCGCTGCGCGTGGATATCGAGCGTGCCAGTCACCGAAGCGTACGAGAAGCCGCAGTCCGTTCCCAGCCCGCAGCGCCCGATCCGGCGCGCCTGCAGGCTCAAGGTCGGCCCGCGCATCCACAAGCCGTGGACGAAGACGACGGTCGCAGGGCGCCGCGCGCCCTGCGCTTCGGCCGTTGGGGGGTGTCTTAGTGCCTGCTCCCCCACACTTCTGCGACGCGAGCGTCGCGCCCGCAACTCGTCCGGTAATAGCGATAGCGGATGGGATTCTTCTGGTAGTAGTCCTGGTGATAGTCCTCGGCGAGGTAGAACGTGCCGGCCGGCGCGATCTCCGTATAGATGCGCGGGAACCGGCCGCTCTTCTCCAGCACGGCCTTGCTCGCCTCCGCCGCCGCGCGCTGGGCGTCGTTCTCGTAGAAGATGGCCGTGCGGTATTGCGAACCCACGTCGCAGAACTGCCGATCCTTCACCGTCGGGTCGACGTGGTGCCAGAAGAAATCCAGCAACTGGTCGTACGTGACCTGCTGCGGGTCGTACCACACGCGCACCGCTTCGGCGTGACCCGTGCGCCCCGCGCTCACTTCCTCGTAGGTCGGATTCGCGACCTTGCCGCCGATGTAGCCGGACTCGGCCTTGGTCACGCCGGGCAGCTTCTCGAAATCGGCTTCCACGCACCAGAAGCAGCCGCCCGCGAAGATCGCCGTCGCGGGTGCTTCCGCCGCCGCCCCCCGAAAGAGCGCGAGGGCGGCGAGCGCGAGGATCAACGCGAGCGCGCGCTTCATGTTCTGAGCGCGGGCAGCGCCTCACCTGCCGGGACGAACTGGAGCGCAAGCCCGTTGTTGCAGTAGCGCAGCCCCGTCGGCTTGGGACCGTCGTTGAAGACATGGCCCTGATGCCCGCCGCAGCGCGCGCAGTGATACTCCGTGCGCGGCCAGACCAGCTTGAAGTCGCGCCTGGTGCCCACCGCACCCGACCGGGTATCGAAGAAGCTGGGCCAGCCCGTGCCGCTGTCGAACTTCTGGGCCGAGTCGAACAGCGGCAGGAAGCAGGCGGCGCAGATGAAAGTCCCGGCGCGCTTCTCTTCGTTGAGCGGACTCGTGAAGGGCCGCTCCGTATCCTCTTCGAAGAGCACGCCATAGCGGTCGGTCGGCAGCAGCGCCTTCCATTCGGGCTTCGATTTGTTCAAGGGTGTCACGGAAGAACTCTCCTTGGCAGCCGCGGGCCACGCGACGGTGGCGAACAACCCGGACAAGCCGGTAAGGAAAAGACGACGGTTCATCTTCGATACTCCAGTGCTGCGGCAATCGGCAGTAGGACAGATTGCCATCGATACGGGTTCCGCGGGCGGCTCAGAGACCCTTGCCGAGAAACTCCCTGGGCCCGGCCATGCCGCTGTGCCCCGGGTCCATCATCTCGAACACCTCGACCTGGTAGGCGATGTATTCATCATGCGACACCCTGCCGTCCTTGTTCGCGTCGATCTTGCTCATCATCTCCTTGCTCTGCAGTCCGCGCGCGTAGCCACCGGTGGCGAACGCAGCCATCTCGCTCGACGGGGCCAGGAACTCGCCCTCGTCGATCACCATCGTCTTGTCCTTGTCGAGCATGACGAACACCTGCTCCTGATACGCGACCCACTCGTCCCGCGACACCATGCCGTCCTTGTTGGCGTCGATCTTCTTCATCATGTCGCCGGTGCGAAGCCCGCTGGCGTAGCCTCCGGTGGCGAACGACACCATGTCGTCGGCGAGCGCAAACGGGGCGCAGATCAGTGTGGCGGCAACGGCTGCGACGGCGCGCATTCGGCGCGCGGTGGCGAGTGTGAACATCGTGATCCCTCCGAGACGGTTGGCGGAAACGGCGCACACCCGACAGACTCAGCGCCGGGCATCACGCTCACCAGCAGTGTGGCGGGAGCGGCTCACGCCGCCGTCACGCAAGTCTCACATTTCGATCACGGCGCAGCGCGCGCCGCGTGGGTCATCCGACGGAGCGCGCCTGCACGGTGCGCAGCCTTTGCTCGAGCGCGCGCCGCTCCATCTCGACCCCGGCGCGCACGGCGAAGAGCGTGAAGATCGATTGCACGGGCAGGTCCTCCTGCATCGGCTCGGTGTGGTAACAGGCGAGGTGCCCGATCACGCCGCCCGCGCTGTCGAAGATCGGGATGCCCAGATAGCTCTCGAACCCCACCTCGCGCGGATAGATCACACCCACGTCTCGCTGGTACACGCAGACCCGCCCGAGGCTCACGGTCTCCTGACACGGCGTGCCCGCCAGGTCGAACTCGTTCGCCTCGGCCCACGCATCGTTCTTCCAGGAGGCGAGCTTGCGCACGCGCGTGGTGGGAAAGTTGGCGCACTCGGCGATGAAGGCATACTTGACCCCGAGCACGCGCGCGAAGTTGCGCACGAGGCTGCGGAAGAAGTCGTCGCCGCGCGCCGCCACGAGCCCTTCGGCGAGCGATACCAGCACCTCCTCGGCGCGCTTGCGCGCCGTGATGTCGGTGTTGAGTCCGACCAGCCGATAAGGCTTCCCGCCCGCCGTCCGCAGCGTGGCACCGCGCGCGAGCACCCACCGGTAGCGGCCGTTCTTGTGGCGCAAGCGGTGATCGTTTTCGAACCGCGCGGTCGCGCCGTGGAGATGCGCCTGCAAGGCGGCGAGCGTCGATTCGAGATCGTCGGGGTGGATGCGCCCGCGCCACTCCTCGACGCCGTTGCCAATTTCGTCCTCGGTGTACCCGAGCATCGACTTCCAGCGCGGCGAGTAGTACACGTGGTCGGTGCCGAGGTCCCACTCCCAGAGCCCGTCGTCGGCCCCGCGCACCGCCAGCGTGTAGCGCTCCTCGCTCTCGTGCAGTCGGTCCTCGGCCGCCCGGCGGCGCTCCGTTTCGTGTGCGCTCTCGCGGCTGCGCTCGCCGAGCGCGTCGCCCAGACGGGCAATGCCCGCAGCCAGTCGGCCCACCTTATCGTCGCGGCCGACCTCCGGCAGGCGCGCCG
>JBDHRV010000100.1:0-13196 GCA_039807745.1 Burkholderiales bacterium | reverse complement strand
CACCTGTCTCGATCACGAAGTCCACTTCTTCGCCGATTGCGGTACGCCAGTACCCGAGCTCCGCACGTTCGACGCGGGCGTCGCGCCACGCCAGCAGATCGTGCAGCACGAGGTTTTCGAGGTGTGAACCGGCTGGCTCGTCGATATCCGCCAAGTGCAGCGCCAAGCCGGTGTCCCCCCAGTAGATTTTCGGCGCCTTTATCAGGCGCTTGGTGCGATTCACGGCGTAGGCGGGTAGCCGTACTACCAGGTAGGAGGTTTCGAGCAGGTTGAGCCAGCGGTGCACCGTCGGCTGCGCCAACGCGGCGTCGCGACCGAGCTCGGTCTGGTTGACGAGCTGGCCGATGCGCAGGCATGCCGCGCGCATGAGGCGGCGGAAATCGGGCAGCGCGCTGATCGAGGCGAGGTCCTGCAGGTCGCGTTCGAGGTACGTTCGTACGTAGCCGTCGAACCAGATGGCCCGTTCGGTGGGCGTCGTCAGCTCGATCGATGGCGTCGGATAACCGCCCCGGCGGGCCAGGAGGCGCCAGTCTTCCGCGGCGTCGGGTGCGGCGGCGAGCAAGTCGCGCCAATCCTCGTCGCGCGCGGCGAGCAGCTCGTCCCAGAGCCCGCAACGACCCAAGCCTCTTTGCTCGCGCCGCGTCATCGGCCAGAGCGTCAGATAGCTCGCGCGCCCAGCCAGGGATTCGGAAACCTGGCGCATCAGCAGCAGGTTGGCGGAGCCGGTAAGCAGAAAGCGTCCTGGCGCGCGCTGCCGGTCGATGGCGCGCTTGACCGCCCGCAGCAGCCCGGGCTCACGCTGCACCTCGTCGAAGGTGACCGGGTCGCTGCCGCCGACCAGAGCTTCCGGGTCGCGGCGGGCGGCGTCGAGCACGTCGAAGTCGTCGAGCGAGCGGTATCGCCGCCTTCCCGGCGCGAGTCGCTCCGCCAGCGTGCTCTTGCCCGTTTGCCGGGCGCCGGTTACCACGACGGCGGGCATGATCCGAAGCCGCTGCGCGAGGGTGTTACCGACGAGCCGGGGGAGAGTCTCCACGGCGTGGATGATAGTCATTCATGACATGAATGATCAAGCGGGGAGTGCCCGTCGCGCAAGCTTGTTGCCAGCGAGGCTCGTCGCGCGGCATGCCGCGGATTACCTGATGCCAGCAGTGTGGTCCAAAGAAGTCGCGCGCCTCCTACCTCGGCGACTCAAGCCGCCCCGCCGAAATCTCCCCCTGGGCCACACCCTTGAAGTACCCGTAGATCGCGTCGATCTCGTCGGCGACCCGGGGTGCGCCCCGGTACCCCGGCATCCCTTGCGCCGGATTGCCCTCCAGCACGATGCGCACGAAGCTCTCCTTCGACTGGCTTCTCACGTAAGCGAGGATGGACGGTCCCACGCTTCCGTTCCAATCCGATCCGTGGCAGCGCGCGCAGTCCATCTGTCTTACCGTCTGCCAGGCGGCGAACGTGCGCGCGTCGACCTGGTAGGGCGCCGGCTCACCCGCGGCGGCGGCACCAAGCGCGCCGGCCAACAGGAGAGAGGTCGGACAGGGTCGTGCGTTCATGGCGAATGCGGATTCCAGAATACTCCGCTCGCATGTCCGCGTGGTGTCTTTCGCCTGATCTATCCTTCCGCATCCTTGCTTTCCACCTCCAGCGGCCACAGCAGGTGCGCGTCGAGCAGCAGCCGATAGCGAGACTCCTGCGCCTGGAGCTGCGCGTTGCGGGACGCGAGGCCCGACTCCAGCGCGAGGCGTCGTGCCACCAGCACGTCGTTCAGGCTGCTTTCTCCGAGCTGGTACGCTCGCGCCGTGAGCTCCGCATTGCGCGTCATCGCGTCGGCGGCGGCCGTGGCCTTCTGCGATGCTTCGTAGGCGCCGACCGCACCGAGATAGGCGCCTGAGACTTCCGTGCTCACCATGCGCAGCGCCGCTGACTCGTTCTGGACTGCTGCCCCGACCTGTGCCACGGCTGCCTGGCTCGATGCCGCCCGGGCTGCGCCCGGGATCGGCACACTCACGAACATGCCGGCGATCTTTTCTCCACCGCCGAATTCGTTCATGTAACGAACGCCTACGGTCGGGTCGGGCGTCTGATCCGCGCGTGCCCGCGACACGAGCAGCTCGCGACGCTTCACCTCTTCGCGGGCCCGCGCGACCTCGTGGTTGTGCTCGATGATGCGATCGCGCCAGTACTCGAAGCCTTGCGGGACCGGCTGCGGCAAAACGAGCGTGATGGTCTGCGGCGGATGCAGGCCCGGGAACGTCTGCTCCAGCTCGCCGCGGGCCATCGACTCCCGCGTCTGCGCCTGCAGCGCGCTCGCCTCGGCCTGGCTGGCAGCGGCTTCAGCGAGGTTCAGCTCCAGCCGCGGCGCATCACCGGCGCGCACGCGCTTCGCCGTGATGTCGACCTGCTGCCGCAGCACTACCACCTGCTGCGACCACTGCTGCACGGCCGCGTATTCGCGCAGCCACGCGAACCAGAGCCGCAGCAGCCACCGCGATGTGTCGTGCAGGGCTGCTCCGTGCGCGAACCGCGCGACCTGCACGCCCTCGGTGCCGATCTTCTGGTCGAGGGCGGCCTTGCCCGGCAGGCGCACGGGACGCTCGACCGCGACACCGTACTCGCCGTAGTTCGTCGATCCGGGGTTCGTGGCCACCTGCCGGTTCTGCGCGTCGGCGCGCACGGAGAACTCGTACACACCCGCCTCGAGGCGCACGCGGTTCGCCTCTTCGAGCGCAATCCCCGCCTGGGCGGCGAGCACCGCCGGATGCTGCTCGAGCACCGCGACCACCCGGGACTCCGGGGGCAGATCCGGGAAATCTGCCGGTCCTGCCCCGACCGCTGCCGTCCAGCACGATGCGATCAGCGCGACCGCCCGGTGTCCGCGCCTCATTCGAACCTCCCGAACTCGAGTACGGGAGTGAGCCAGTACGCCACCTCCGGGTTGGTGAGGGTTGCCCGCAGGCCCGCAATCAGCGCCGCGGCGTCCTCGCGATTCATGACGATCTGCACCCTGACCCTGCGCGTTGCACCGCGTACCAGTTCACCCGCGCTGTGGACGACGCCCGCCGCACCATGGCCCGACACGTCGGTCGTGCTGAAGCCGAGTACCCATTCGGGATGATCCAGCAGGTGACCCACGATCGTCTCCTCGAGCGACTTCGGCAGCATCAGGGTCAGGCAGCAATCGCGTGTCTTCATGGGGACCTCAGGGCTGTTCGACGGCGACGGAGCTCATGGGACGTTCGACGCCGTAGCGCTGGTAGAGGATGGGGAGGATCACGAGCGTGAGCAGCGTCGAAGTGACGAGACCGCCGATCACGACGACCGCAAGGGGCTTCTGGATCTCGGAGCCGGGGCCGGTGGCGAAAAGCAGCGGCGCGAGTCCGACCGCGGCGATGCTCGCGGTCATGAGCACCGGCCGCAGCCTGCGCCTTGCTCCCTCCATGACCACCTTTTCGACCGTCATGCCGAGCGCGTGCAGCTGGTTGAAATAGCTCATCATCACCACGCCGTTCAGCACCGCAATGCCGAGGAGCGCGATGAAACCGACCGACGCCGGAACGCTCAGATACTGCCCGGAGGCCCAGAGCGCGATGATGCCGCCGACGAGCGCGAACGGAATGTTCGCGAAGACGAGCGCCGCTTGCCGCACCGATCGGAACGTCGCGAAGAGCAGCAGGAAGATGAGGCCGAGCGCCACCGGCACCACCAGGGCGAGGCGCGCGGCGGCGCGTTGCTGGTTCTCGAACTGCCCGCCCCACGTGAGCGAATAACCCTCGGGGAGCTTCACCTTGGCGGCGACGGCTGCCTTCGTCTCGTCGACGAAACCCACGAGGTCGCGGCCGGCGACGTTCGCCTGAACCACCGCATAGCGGGCTGCATTCTCGCGATCCACCTTCACCGGGCCGTCCACACGAGCGAGCCGCGCCACCGTGGAAAGCGGAATCCACTCGCCCGGCGCGAGCGGGATGGAGAGGCCCTGGAACACCGCCGGCGCGTCGCGCATCCCTTCGGGGCCGCGCAGCAGCACCGGTGTGCGTCGCACGCCCTCGATCACGATGCCGACCGGGCGCCCCTCGACCTCGCTGCGCAGGTGATTCTGGATGTCCTCCACCGAGAGTCCGCGGTGCCCCGCCTGGAAGCGGTCCACCTCCACCTTGAGGTACTGCACGCCCTCGTTCTTGATGGTCACCACGTCCTCGGCGCCGGGCACGGCCTTCAGCGTTGCCTCGATCTCGCGCGCGAGGCGGTTCAGCGTCGCGAGGTCGGGGCCGAAGATCTTTACGGCGAGATCGCCGCGCACACCGGTCAGCATCTCCGCCACCCGCATCTCGATCGGCTGCGTGAACGTGTAGGCGATCCCTGGAAACTCGCCCATCACCTTGCGCAACTCGCCCACCAGCCACTCCTTGTCCGATACGCGCCATTCCGACCGCGGCTTCAGCACCATGAACGTATCCGTTTGATTCAGCCCCATCGGGTCGAGCCCGAGCTCGTCGGCGCCGGCGCGGGCCACGATGCCGCGCACCTCGGGCACGTGCTCCAGGATCGCCCGCTGAATCTTGAGGTCGCTCATCGCACTCTGGTCCAGGTTGACGGAGGGCAGCTTCTCCAGCTGCATGATGAGATCGCCTTCGTCCATGGTGGGCATGAAGTTCTTCCCGGTCAGGAGATAGGCGCCTGCGGCGAGCACGAGGGAGGCGAGCGCGACCCCGATGACCTTGTTCGCGTGGCGCAGCGACCAATCGAGTAGCGGCAGGTACAGCGCCGTCGTCTTGCGCACCAGCCACGGATCCTCGTGCGCCGGCTGGCCGATGAGGAACGACGCGAGCACCGGGATCACCGTGAGCGAGAGCACGAGCGAGCCCGACAGCGCGAAGACGATCGTGAGCGCCACCGGTTTGAAAAGCTTGCCCTCCAGCCCCTGCAGCGTAAGCAATGGCAGGAACACGATCACGATGATGGCGATGCCGGAGGCGACCGGCAGCGTCACCTCGCGCACGGCGCGGTAGATCACGTGCAGGCGCGGCAGATTGGTCCGGTCGCGTGCGAGATGGCTCACGATGTTCTCGACCACCACCACCGCCGCGTCGACCAGCATGCCGATGGCAATCGCGAGGCCGCCCAGGCTCATCAGGTTGGCGCTCATGCCGGCGAGGTCCATGAGGATGAACGTGAAGAGAGCCGCGAGCGGAAGCGTGGCGGCCACGACGATGGCCGCGCGCACGTTGCCGAGAAAGAGCAGGAGCAGCGCCACGACCAGGACGATCGCCTCGGCCAGGGCTTTCGACACAGTGCCGACTGCGCGCTGCACCAGGTTGCCGCGGTCATAGAAGACCTCCACCTTCACGTCCGGTGGCAGCTGCGGCGCCAGCTCGGCGAGTTTCGCCCGCACACCTTCCACGACCTGCTGCGCGTTCGCGCCGCGCAGGCCCAGCACCAGCCCTTGCACGGCCTCGCCCTCGCCGTTGCGGGTGACCGCTCCGTAACGGGTGAGGCCGCCGATGCGCACGGTCGCCACGTCGCCGACGCGCACCGGAATGCCTTGCCGCTCGGCAACGACGATGGCATTGATGTCGTCGACGGTGCGCACGCTGCCCTCGACGCGGACCAGCAGTGTCTCCTCGCCGTCCTTGAGCCGTCCCGCGCCGTCATTGCGGTTGTTGGCCTCCAGCGCCTGCTGCAGGTCCGAGACGCGGATGCCGCGGCCCTGCAACGCGGCGTTGTCCGGCACGATCTCGAAGGCGCGCACGACGCCGCCCAGCGCGTTCACGTCCGCCACGCCGGGCAGCGTGCGCAGTGCGGGGCGGAGCACCCAGTCGAGCAGACTCCGGCGCTGCGCCGCGGTGAGATCGCCGCCCTCGATGGTGAACATGAACATCTCGCCGAGCGGCGTGGTGATGGGGGCGAGACCGCCGCTCACGGTCGCCGGCAGATCCTTGATCACGTTGTTCAAGCGCTCGGTCACCTGCTGCCGCGCCCAGTAGATGTCGGTGCTGTCGTCGAAGTCGATGGTGATGTCGGCGATTGCGTATTTCGAGGCCGAGCGCAGGATGCGCTTGTGGGGAATGCCCAGCATCTCCAGCTCGATCGGGGTGACGACACGCGTTTCCACTTCTTCTGGCGTCATGCCCGGCGCCTTCATGATGATCTTCACCTGGGTGGTGGAGACGTCCGGAAAGGCGTCGATGGGAAGCTGCCGGAAGGCGTTTACGCCGGCGCCGACGAGCAGCAGCGTGAGCACGATGACCAGCAGTCGCTGGGTGAGGGCGAGCTCCACCAGGCCGGCGAGCATCACTGCGCTCCCAGGCCCACGAGCATGCCTTTCAGCGCGGCGATGCCGCGCACCGCGATCTCATCGCTCTGCGAGAGCTCGGCGGTGATCGCGCTCTCCTTCGCGCCTTCGTAGATCAGGGTCGCGGTCTGCGCGCGGAAGCCGGCCGGCGTCTTCACGAAAAGCAGGAGCTTGCCCTCCTGCCGGGAGAGCGCGGAGTTCGGCACCCGCCAGCCGCCGCTTGCACTGGGGGCGGCAGCGACCACGGTCGCCTCGACATTCTGGCCGGGCTTCAGGTTCTGCGCGTTGTCGTCGATCAGGGCGCGCACCATCACGGTCTGGCTGTCCGGATCGACGCTGCCGCCGATGGCGATCACACTGCCGCGCGCGCGAAACTGCGGCACCGTCACGGGATCGCCATTGCGCACGCCGGCAGCGCGGGCCACCGGCACCTGAATCTCGAGCCACAGCGGATTCACCCGCGCGATCTTGTAGATCGCCGCCGAGGCGTCGAGGCGCTGGCCGACGGTTGCCATCTGCTCCAGCACGACGCCGTCCGCGGGTGCGGCGATATCGAGCGAGCTCGCGATGGTGCGGGTGCTGCGCAGGCGAGCGATGGCGGAATCGGACATCCCGGCGAGTCGCAGCGCCTGCGTGCGTTCCGCGAGCAGCGCTGCCGCTTCGGCGTGGTTGCCCTGCGCCGCGAGATAGCGGCTCTCGGCGATGATGCCCTCCTGCCATAGCGACGCGTCGCGCTTCAGCGTCGCCTCCGCGAGGCTTGCCTGATTCGTCGCCTGCACGAAGAGCCGCTGCGCTTCGGCGAGCGCTGGGCTCTGAATACGCGCGAGCAACTGCCCCTTCGTCACGGTCTGGCTGATCGACACGGTGAGCGTTTCCAGGAGACCGGGCAGCGGCGTGCTCACCACGTTCATCTGCGAATTGGGAACCACGGCACGGGCGCTCAAGCCCTGCAGCGGACTGTGGTCGTCCCGCGCCGGTCGTGCCAGGGTGATGCCCAGGGACTGCACCTGTTCTGCCGTCACCGCGAGCTCGACGCCGGCAGCGCGCACGGGGAGTGCGAGTGCGGCGGCCAGCAACGCGCCGGCGGCGATGGAAACACTAACCATCATGGGAGACTCCCGTGCGGCCACCGGGAGCGACCGCGCCATACCGAACGAGGAGGGCAAGTCGGCCGGCGCTTCTGCGGCGGTCGGCCTGCGCGACAAGAACGATCAGGCCGATACGGGAGGCGCCAGCGGGAGAGGTTTGGGAAAGAGCTGTGGCGCGGTCGTCGGCACGCAGACGTAGCGTGCGAGCGGCGCCATTGGCTGCGCGTGGCGATTCGAGGCATTCGCGCCGATCGCTGGCAAGTCGAGCACGCGCAGCGCCTCGTCCTTGAAGTACTCGTCAGGTGCCGACAGAATGCGCGCCTCGAAATCGCGAATCTCGTTCGCGATGCCGTGGTCGCCCGAAGTCGGCGGCAGGGACGTTCCGAGGTGGATGTGCACGCCGGAGTCGCGCGCACCGCCGTCCGCGAAATGCGCGTGCATCAGGGGTGCGGCGCTTTGTGCGATCGCGAAGAAAAGGACGAGCACCATCAGGCCGCGACGCAGACTGTGTCGCAGTCGCGCAGCAGGGTCGCTGGTCTTGCAGTTTCCGGATCGCACGAGCATTGCAGGATTAGATCACACTCTTGCGCACAGGGACTTGCGTTGCGTCAACCGCACGCGATCCGCCGATGCTGCCCGATCGCGAACCGGAAAGGGCTGCTCCGCGGAGCGTCGCGTAACGCTCAATCGCCCGCCGGACAAGGGAAAGCCGTGGGTCATCGGCCACCCACCGATCACGCAGCGCAGCGCTTTTTTTTCTCGCATATCCCGTGTTCACCTTGCTACTATTGGCGGCGGCGCTCGCATGGGGCGAAGAACGGCGTAGCGCGGGGTCATCCGGAGGATGACGCGCGACCGGGCAAGCAGCGTTTGAGGGCTTGCACCATCCCACAAGCACGGAGAGGTTGTTAAATGAACAAAAGCGAACTGGTCGATGCCATTGCAAAGAAGACGGGAGGTACCAAGGCTTCGGTAGAGGCGACGCTGGAGGCTTTCGTCGACACCGTCACGGCGACGCTCGCCAAGGGCGGCACGGTTGCCCTGATCGGCTTCGGGACGTTCTCGACTTCCAAGCGCGCAGCGCGCACGGGTCGCAATCCGGCGACGGGTGAGGCGATCAAGATCGCGGCATCGAAGGTGGCGAAGTTCTCTGCCGGTGCCGGTCTCAAGAAGGCGGTGAACAAGAAATAGCGCGTCGCCCTCTCGATGCGGGCGCCTGTGGTGCAGGGCGGGCGCCGCTGATTTTCTCTCGGGTGCATCGCCGGCAGGCGCGGCATTTCGCGTCTGCGTCGGCCGTGGGCAGCGGCGTCGGTGCGTGGCGGGGGCGGCTTCACGCTCGCGGTTGTGGCCCACCCTCAGGGTCGCCGAGCCTCGGGCCCCGACAATCGTCCGCAGCGGCACCTCGCCGCTGAGCTTCTGCCATGGTCGCCGACCCACCCGCCACCCCCGCGCTGCCGCCGCCCGATCGAGGTGCGGCGCAGTTCGACCTCGCCGGGCGCACCGTTGCGGCCGCGGACGGCTGGCGATGGATCGTCGACGCCTGGGAGCTCTTCCGCCGTCAGGCCGGGATGTGGATTCTGCTCGTGGTGCTGTTCGTGGTCGTTCTGCTGGCGATCGGAGCGATCCCCATCGTTGGCTGGGCCGTGGACGGGCTCATTGCTCCCGTCCTTGCCGGCGGCCTCATGCTGGCCTGCAAAACGGTCGACGAAGGCGGCAGCCTGACGATCGAGCATCTCTTCGCGGGCTTCCGCCGCAACACGCAGCCACTCGTCGTGGTCGGGATCTTCCATCTCCTCGCGACCTTCTTCATCATCGTGCTGCTGATGATTTTCGTGGGCGCGAACATGGGTGTCGGCGCACTGCTGGGCGGCGCGCTCGGCCACCCGGGCATGGGTGCGTTGACCGCGGGTCTCGCGTCGATGTTGCTCGCCGCGTTGATCGGCGCCGCGCTCGCCATTCCCGTCTATGCGGCGATCTGGTTTGCACCCGTGCTCATCGTGCTGCACGACGTCGACGCCGTCTCGGCGTTGAAGGCGAGCTTCTTCGCCATCCTGAAGAACATACCGGCCACGCTCTGGTACAGCATCATTCTGTTCGCGCTTGCAGTCGCGGCCGGCATTCCCTTCGGCCTGGGCTATCTCGTCCTGGCGCCGGTGGCGGTGGCCTCGATCTACACGGCGTACCGCGACATCTTCTTCGTTCGCTGAGTTGTGAATGCGAGCGCTGCGGGGGCTGGCGCTCTCTTGGAGAAGGGGGGCGCTAGGGGAAACTTTCGATTTCGATTCACGATCGGCGTCCGATGCTTTACGATCCGGTTCGGAGGCGGTGAGGTGAGGGCCTCCGGACCAGATCGTCAGGATAAGGGATGCCTATAGGCACCCACCCAGGGAGCGGCAACCAATGGAAATTGTGAAGACCGATGTGGCCATCATCGGTGCGGGCGGTGCGGGTCTGCGCGCCGCGATCGCCCTCGCCGAGACCGACCCGAAGCTCACCATCGCGCTGATCTCGAAGGTCTACCCGATGCGCAGTCACACCTGCGCAGCCGAAGGCGGTGCGGCCGGGGTGATCAAGCCCGACGACAGCATGGATCTGCACTTCGGCGACACCGTCGGCGGCGGTGACTGGCTGTGCGACCAGGACGCCGTCGAATACTTTATCAACGAGGCGCCGAAGGAGCTGATCCAGCTCGAGCACTGGGGATGCCCGTGGAGCCGGGAGCCGGACGGCTCGGTGGCGGTGCGCCCGTTTGGCGGGATGAAGATCAAGCGCACGTGGTTCGCCGCCGACAAGTCGGGCTTCCACATCCTGCACACGCTGTTCCAGACCTCGCTCCAGTTTCCCTCGATCCGGCGCTTCGACGAGTACCTCGCCACCGATCTGCTGGTGGACGAAGGGCGCTGCCACGGTCTGACCGCGATCGAGATGCGCAGCGGACAGATGCGGCGCTTCCAGGCGAAGGCGGTGATCATCGCCGCCGGGGGCGCCGGGCGTATCTTTCCGTTCACCACCAACGGCGCGATCAAGACCGGCGACGGCATGGCGCTGGCGTACCGCGCCGGCGTGCCGCTGAAGGACATGGAGTTCGTGCAGTACCATCCGACCGGACTGCCGAACACGGGCATCCTGCTCACGGAAGGCTGCCGCGGCGAGGGCGGCATCCTGGTCAACAAGCACGGCTACCGCTACCTCCAGGACTACGGCATGGGACCGGAGACGCCGGTGGGCAAGCCGGTGTTGAAGACCATGGAGCTCGGTCCGCGCGATCGCCTGAGCCAGGCGTTCTGGCACGAGCAGCAGAAAGGCAACACCGTGTCGACCACGTGGGGCGACTGTGTGCTGCTCGACATGCGTCACCTGGGCGAGAAGAAGATCAACGAGCGGCTGCCGTTCGTGCGCGATCTTTCGATCAGCTATCTCGGCGTCGACCCGGTGAAGGATCCCGTGCCGATTCGCCCGGTCGTGCACTACATGATGGGCGGGATCCACACCGACATCAACGCGGCGACGCCGTTGCCCGGTCTCTACGCCGCCGGCGAATGCGCCTGTGTCAGCATCAACGGTGCGAACCGGCTCGGCTCCAATTCGCTGACGGAGCTGCTCGTCTTCGGCCGCCGCGCCGCGATGAGCGCGATCGCCTACATCCAGTCGGGCGCCCCGGCAGCGAAGGAAGCCGCGCTAACGGTGAAGGCGGACGCGGCGCAGGGGCGTATTCGCGCCCTCTTCCAGAAGTCGAACGGCACCGAATCGATTTCCGGACTGCGTAAGGAGATGACGAGCACCATGGAGGCGGGTGCCGGCATCTACCGCACACGCGAAGGCCTGGCCGACAGCTGCAAGAAGACGGGAGAGCTGCGCGGCCGCTACGCGGGGATCGAATTGCACGACAAGACCAACGTCTACAACACCGATCTCCTGGCGGCGTTGGAGCTTGGGTCGATGCTCGACTGCGCCGAGGCCGTCGCGGTGGGCGCGCTGGCGCGCACGGAATCGCGCGGCGCACATCAGCGGCTCGACTTCACGGCACGCGACGACGACAAGTTCCTGCGACACACGCTCACCTACTACCATCCAAAGGAGCCCCCTCGCATCGAATATCTCGACGTCGTGATCACCAAGTCGAAGCCTGGTGTGCGTGATTACTCTGGAGGCAAGAAATGAGCGAACGCCAGATTCAGTTGGAAGTGCTGCGCTACAACCCGGAGACGGACAGCGAGCCGCACTTCCAGACCTATTCCGTACCGTGCCTGAACGAGTGGGTGGTGCTCGACGCGCTGAATTACGTCAAGGACAACCTCGACCCCACGGTCGCCTATCGCTGGTCCTGCCACATGGCGGTGTGCGGCAGCTGCGGCATGATGGTCAACGGTGAACCCAAGCTCGCCTGCAAGGCATTCATCCGCGAGTACTCGGACAACATTCGCGTCGAGCCCCTGGTCCATTTTCCGATCGAGCGCGACCTCGTTACGGTGGCCGACGACTTCATGGAAAAGTTGACGCGGATCAAGCCCTTCATCATCCCGAAGGAGCAGAGACCCGTCAGCGCGGGTGAATACAAGCAGAGCCCGGCCGAGCTCCTCACCTACAAGCAGTACACGCTGTGCATCAACTGCATGCTGTGTTACGCGGCGTGCCCCGAGTACGGTTCGCAGCCGGAGTTCATCGGCCCCGCGGCGATTACGCTCGCGCACCGCTACAACCAGGATTCGCGCGACGGCGGGCGGGATCAGAGGCAGGAGGTGATCGCCACTCATGAAGGCGTGTGGATATGCTCCTTCGTCGGGGCATGCTCCGAGGTCTGCCCCAAGCACGTCGACCCGGCGAGCGCGCTGCAGCAGGTGAAGGTCGCGAGCACCGTCGACTGGTACAAGGAACATCTGATGCCGTGGGGGAAAAAATGAGCCGCAAACCCTATGTCCGTGAATTCGCCAACACGACGTGGTTCTTCCGTCAGGCGCGCTACATGCGCTATATAGGACGCGAGGTTACCTGCATCTTCATCGGCGCCTATACGCTGCTGCTGGTTTGCGCGGTGATGCGGCTGTCGGAGGGACAGGCAGCCTACGAGGCCTTCCTGGAGGCGCTGCGCAGCCCGGCAAGCATCCTCTTTCAACTGGTCGCTCTCGCCTTCGCTCTCTATCACACGTTCACGTGGTTCAACGTCACGCCGCAGGCGATGCCGATCCAGCGCGGTGAGGAATTCCTGCCGGGCAGCATCATCCTCGGCGCGCACTATGGTGGATGGGTGGTTCTTTCGCTGGTGGTGCTGTTTCTCGCGGGAGTCTTCTGACCATGGCCAAGTCGAACAAACCGATCGTCTGGGGGCTGTTCGCCGCAGGGGGCACGGTGACCGCGTTCGTGACGCCGGTGCTCATCCTGCTCACGCTGCTTGCCGCGTTCGGCCACGTGCCGCAGATCCTGACCTATGACAAGCTGCACGCCTTTGCGGCGCACTGGTTCGGCAAGCTATGCATCTTCGGCGTGATCTTTCTGTCCCTCTGGCACGCGGCGCACCGGCTGCGCGTCACGATGCACGACTTCGGCATGCGCGCCGACACGCTGGTGGCGATCGTGGTGTATCTCATCGCGGCGGTGGGCACCATCGCGACGATCATCTATCTGTTGCGAATCTGACGTTCCTGCTCGCGGCGACGAATCCGCGGATGTAACTCTGGGCGGAGGGAGAAGGCGGGCTGCAAGACGCGATTGATTCTTTTTTTGGCGGCTGGTCGCGCTCCGGGGCAGACGCGCGATGTCGCAAAGTTGCCCACGCATGCCGCATCCGATTCGCATTGCGGCGCGCGATCGTTCTGTTGATGGGATCC
>JBDHRV010000099.1:0-13228 GCA_039807745.1 Burkholderiales bacterium | reverse complement strand
CCGAAGCCGCGGCGGCGAGACCTATCGCTTCCGTCGTCGTTCGCTGCCATGCGATCGCCCCGAGGATCGCGACGCAGGTGGCTGCCGTCACGAAGGTCAAGAGCCACCAGTGCTGCGTGATCCACCCATCGCTCCCGGAGTAGTTGAGATAGTTGACGAAGGCCGAGATGGGGACGAAGAGCAGCAGGCCCCGCTCCAGACGCGGCATGCGCCAGCCTCCGTAGCGCAGCGCGAAGAAGCACATGAGCACGCCGTAACCGTCCAGACTGGCGCGAACGATGACCGGCCAGTACGGGCTCGGGATGGGCGGTTCGGTAATCACGTACTTGCCGGCGATCCAGATCGGGAACAGCAGTGCCGTGACCGCGAAGTAACCGTACATGGACTCGTGCGGCCGCCGCCGCCAGAGCAGCAGCATGAACACCCCGAAGCCGACGCCGCACAGCACGATCACTTCGAGGCCAGTGCGCGAGACGAACAACCGCCGCTCGTACAGGGCGTGTACCTCGTGTTCGGGTCCGAGCGTGATGGGCGACGCGATCCCGCGCACGCCCTGGTAGACCCACAGCCGCAGATGGAGCGTGTTCGGGCCGGCGTGCAAGAGGTCTGGCCGGATGGTGAATGGCTGTGGAGGATATGGGTACAGGGACCAGCGAGGCTGAAACCCGGGCGGGGCCTGGCCGAAGGTTCCGCTGCGGCCGACCTCGACACCGTTGACGTACAGTGCCCCGACCGTCTGCAGCACCGGCATGTGGACCGCGAACAACTGGTCGGGTACCGCGGCTAGCTCGAATCGCAGGCGATACCAACCATAGCCGTAGGTACCGGCGCGGGAGGCGCGCCAGTCATCGAGCAGCATTTGTGGCTGCCACGGTGCCGAATCGGGCGGCGGCTCCGGTGCGTCGCTCAGGACGAACTCCGCGGAAGTCAGCTGGAGAACAGGGTTTGCAGCCTGGGCGCTCGAGCGTGCGAACAGCCCGAGGAAGCCGAATAGACAGATGGCAAGGGCGACGGCCAGCACCCGCGGCTGGCGCGGCTTGGGGAACGTGCTACACGAGACCCATCCTGCTGGCTTCATAGACGGCCTCCCCTCGCGAATGCACGGCGAGTTTCTGGTAGATCTTCTTCACATGGGCGGTGACGGTATGCGGTGAGACGCCGAGCAGCCGAGCGATCTCGCAGAAGCTGAAACCCTTGGTGATGAGGGAAAGAACTTCCGATTCTCGCGCAGAGAGTGCCGCATCCTCGGTTTGTCTGGCCTGCGGGGCAGGTGCCGTCAGGTTGAACCGCTTCAGCAGTTGCCGCGCGATCATCGGGCTGATGGGAGAACCTCCGGCGCGCAGTTGCCTGATCAACCCCACGAACTCTTCCGGCATGCTGTCCTTCAGGATGTAGCCGGTGGCTCCGGCTTCGATGCTGGCGAGCACATGGTCCTCGTCGTTGAACACCGTGATGACCATGGTGTCGGTGCCGGGATAGCGACGAGCCGTTTCCCGAATCAGCTCGACGCCGCTGCCGTCGGGCAGGCCCAGGTCGACGAGCAGTACGTCTGGCGTGGCCTTGCTCATCGCCTGACGGGCCGAGGCGAGGTCGGCCACCGCCGCGAACAGCCCGAATTCCGGGTCGGACGCAACGATCCCGCAAAACCGGGTCAGAAAGGCGGGGTCGTCCTCGACCACCATCACCGTCGTCATTCTGCCCTCCCCTGTGTGCGGGATACTCTACCTCATCGAATGGTCCGTGACAGACAACCCGCTCCCCCACCCACACCAAGCTACTCGCGGGGCCACGCCGAAATCTGTGACGGGTTACACGCTTTTTCTGTGAAATACGCACACTTTACGACGGAGGCAACCCCGAGAGTCGGTCACGACCCCGGTCGCCTACCAATATGCCATCGCCTCCGGCAGCACCGCGCCGCAGTCGCACCTGCCTCCCTCCTTCGCCGAATCGATCATCCACCCGCACGCCTCGCATCGCACCCTCAGCGCGCCGATGCGCTCTGGGATCCAGACGCTGGTCACTGCCGTTCGACCCAAACCCCTTTGCCCGAAAAACCGGGTCGTCGCTTCCTTGTGAATCCCACCCTGCAGCAACTGCCGGGGATTATCCGGGCTCTCCCACGCGGTTACCGTCAGCATGCGATGCCCGATGGTCATGCCGACCCAGCCGATGAATCCTGTCATCGGCAGCATCTCCACCGCGGTCTGCCGCGAGAGTTCCCGAATCTCCTGCACCTCGGCGTCGGAGTGTGCCTCGATGCCGGTGATGCTGAACGCGCCGGGCTTGATCTTCTTGCCGCTCTGCACAGTGGCACTGGTCCCGAATGCAAAAGGGCCGATCGAGTGCGGCTGCACCGTCACCTGCAAGCCGAGCTGGTCGGGCACCGCCCGCGAATCGAAGTATCCTCGTACCGAGCGAATCCGGTCTCCCTCGACCTGGATAAAATCGGCACCGGGCACCGTCACGCTGCGACCGGTCGGCGGCAGGCCATACATCGAACCGGTGTTGGTCCCGTGCATCACCCACTGCGCCGCGACGAGCCCCGCTCCGTTGTCCGTAGCGCTGCCCGTTTCGAACGACAGATCCGGAAACGCCGCCCACAAGCCTTTCGCATAGGCGCCGATAGCTTCGCCCTGAAGGTTCCCCGACGAGGGGTCGCTGTACGTCCCGCCGCTGGCGAAGCTCGCGACGATCGCATCCGCCTCGCGCCGGTTCCAGGCATCGAAATAACGTTCTGCAATCTGTATGGCATTCATGGCTTCATCCTCCGTCACTGGCTGGGCGCCAGGGGCTCTGCTTCGACCTCGTTCCTACCGATCCTTGGCGTCTCGATCCAGCCGAGCTTCGATGTTAGGCAGGACGACGGCAAAATGCGATGGTGCAAATGCACTATGTCCGATTTCACGCACGAGCAGACTCGCAAGCTCGCCCTTGTCGCCGACGTGAAGCTTCATATACGTGTGCTGCAGAAAATTCCTGACCGTCGCCGGCGATATTCCCATGTCCCGCGCGATCTCCTTGTGCGATTTTCCTTCCGCGTAGAGCGTTGCCGCGGTGAGCTCGCGCGGCGTAAGCGCCCGCAGGGGAGACCTTTCTTCAGCACGCAGAAACAGAAGATCACCGGCTGCCTTGACGGCAACCACGAGATGGCCTCTCGTGATCGCGTGCTTTCCCGCGCCGGGCAGGCTGTCCAGGAAGGCATCCGGGAGCTTGAGCCCCTGCCAACATGGCCAGTGGCGCCGGACCAGCTCCAGGAAACCCCGCCCGCAGTAATTCAACACGCCATCGGTCCGGGCGATCGCCGCGGTGTCGCTCAGGTCCAGGTCCGCTTCCTGGCCGTGCTCGCGGAACCCTATCGTCCGGTTGATCCAGAGCGCTTCGAAGAGATGTGGGGCGAGCGCATCCAGCAGGCGCACCTCGGCATGACCGTATTGGTCGCTCGCGTCCGGGCGATACAAAGACAGCCAGCAGCGGCCGACTCGGACGTAATCGAGCAAGAGCCCGATGATCAGGAAGTTCTGGTGGCCGTAGCGATCGGAAAACCTCCGCATGACGCGATGCTCGCGCCCGGGATACAGGGCTCGTACGTTGATGTTCTGCGCCTGCCCGGCGTTGCGGGTGACCCGCTCCACGACGAGGTCGCGATCGTTGATCCGTTGCCAGTCGAGGATCATCTCGAGCGGCTCGTTGTAGAGATGCGCACTGTGAACGGCGACCCCTTTCGGGAGGTTCTGCCCTTGCGCCCACACGGCGGAGTTGAACCGCAGACGTTCGCGCAGCAGTCCGAGCGTCGCATCCTGGAATTCGCCAACCGGCAATTCGCGCGCCGCGCGATAGACCTTCAGGAGCAGTTCGTCGAATGGGTCCATGACGCCTCCGGTGCGTACATCATGGCCGCCGTGATGGGAACAGAATACGCCCGAAGCGCATCCCCCGATAGGCGTTGCACCGGGACGATTTCAGCCTTACGGAAGGACCCGGAAGAGCTGCTGGCTTCCACCGGATCTGGCTCGGAAGCCTTGATTCCGGGCTGCCCGAAAGGGCAGAACCCGGAATCCAGAAATTCTCGGCCCTACTTGCCCTTCTTCTCCTTCTTCGCCTGCTTCTTTTCCTTCGCCGTCTTCTGGGCCGGCTTCTTCTTTTCCTTCTTGGTGTCCTGGGACTTGGCCATTTCGCTGCTCTCCTCGATGATTCGGGTTGAATGCGGAAGCGCGCTCACGATGGTAACGATTGCCGTCGGCGCTCGGCAAGATCTCGCACGCGACGCATCTCGCTACGCCTGCTCCCTCCACCGCGCCGCCGCCGCGTCGTCGCTCGCGCGCGCCTCGACCCAGCGTTCGCCCTCGGGCGTGCACTCCTTCTTCCAGAACGGCGCGCGTGTCTTGAGATAGTCCATCAGAAATTCGCAGGCCGCGAAGGCCTCTCTTCGGTGCGCGCTCGTGACGACGACGAGCACGATCTGTTCGGTCGGCATCAATGTGCCGACGCGGTGGATCACCAGCGTGTCGATCACGTTCCAGCGGCTGCGCGCTTCCGCCACGATCTTCGCGAGCGCCTTCTCGGTCATGCCCGGGTAATGCTCGAGCGCGAGCGCCGCGACCGAGTCGCCTTCGTTGACGTCGCGCACGACGCCGATGAAGCTCGCGATCGCCCCGATCCGGGGATTCGTCCCGCGCAGGCGCGCGATCTCGCGGCCAGCGTCGAAATCGTCGTGCTGCACGCGGATCTCGTCCACGTCTAACCTCCGGTGACGGGCGGGAAGAACGCGACCTCGTCGCCGTCGCGCAACGGCACCCCGGGCTCGGCCAGTTCCTGATTGACAGCGATGCACACGGCGCGGTCGCTCGCCAGTTCTTCGGTCCAGGCACCGCCTCTTGCGCGCAGCTTGTCGCGCAGCGCACCCACGCTCGCGGCGCCAGCGGGCAGCTCGACGCGCTCGATTGCGAGCCCGAGCGACTGCCGCAGCCGCGCGAAATACAGGATGGTCACGATGATCGTGGAGCTCGTCAGAGCTTCGTGGGTTGCGCCCATGCCACCTCTGTCATGTGATTCCCGAGCAGACACGCGAATCCTGGCCGCCCAGCTCGAGGTGCAGGAGAATGAACTCGGCGATCGCGTCGTAATCCTCGAGAGCGAACTGCGGCAGGAAGGTGTCGAGCGGCTCGTCGGTCGCGATCGCGATGATGTGCTCGTCGTGGCGAAACAGGAGCGGCTTCGCCGCGGCGGTTCGATGGATCTCGATCTTCGGGATCGGCTGCCGCTTGAAGCCTTCGACCAAAACCAGGTCGCAAGGTGCAAAACGCTCGATCAGTTGCTGCAACTCCGGCTCGCGCTCGGTGCGCAACTCGTGCATCAGCACCCAGCGTTTGGCGGATGCGAGCATCACCTCGGTCGCTCCGGCCTCGCGGTGCCGGTAGGAGTCCTTGCCGGGCCGGTCGATGTCGAACTCGTGGTGCGCGTGCTTGATGAGCGAGACGCGCAGCCCCTCCATCACGAAGCGCGGGATGAGCGCCTCGATCAGAGTCGTCTTGCCGCTGCCGGAGAACCCTGCAAAGCCGAACACCTTCATCGCCGAGCTTGCTCCTGTTCCACGTAGCCGGCGTTGGACAGGCGGCGATGATACCGCTTCGGGCACCCCGCCGCTATTGTCGGGAAACGCTGGTTCCGCCAGCAGCCACACGGTGAATTTGGCGCCCTGTCCGGGGCGGCCGCCACCGCCGTCGGGGACGGCGACCGCTACACCCTCGTCCGAGGACTGACACGCGATTTCGAGCGCTGCCTTCACGGCGCCCGACGGGCGGGTACCGGCTTCTCCGCGGACTTCGGGAAGGCCGTGAGGCGACCCGCATCGAGCCGCAACTGTCGCATGAAGGGCAGCTGGATGAGCTCCTGGTCGTGGCACGCCACCAGCACGCAGTTCTCGCCCTGCCCGAGATCGTGGATGAGATCGAGCACGCGCTGCCGCCCGTCGCGGTCGAGGTTGGCGGTCGGCTCGTCGAGCAGGAAAAGCCGCGGGTGCAGCACCTTGGCGCGGGCCATGGCGACCCGCTGCTTCTCGCCACCCGAAAGCTTGCTCGGGCGCACCTGCGCCACGTGCCCGAGCCCCGCCCATTCGAGCGCCTCGGCGACGATCCGGCGGCGCTCGTCTGGCGCCATGCCGCGTGCCTTCAGCCCGAAGCCGATGTTCTCGGCGATGCTCGTGTCGAAGAGATACGGATGCTGGTGAACGTAGACGATCTCGCCGCGCAGCCATTCCGGGTAGCCGCGCAGGCGCGCCGTGCGGCCGTCGATCTCCAGCGTGCCTGCGTCGGCGTCCTCCAGTCCCGCGAGAATGCGCATCAGGGTCGACTTGCCCGAGCCGTTGTCTCCGGTGAGAACGTAGCTCTCGCCGGACAGGAAGCGGGCGGCGACGCCGGACAGCACCAGCCTGTCGCCGAACCGCTTCGCAACGCCATCGATGCGGACGAGATGCCCGGTCACGTCATCCCACCCTCGCCCTGCATGAACGAGAGCACTGCATTGATACCCAGTGCCAGCACGATGAGCACGAACCCCAGCGCGATCCCCTGCGCGAACTCACCCTTGCTCGTTTCGAGGGCGATCGCCGTCGGGATGTTGCGCGTGAGCCCCGCGATATTGCCCCCCACCATGATCGAACAGCCGACCTCGGAGACCACCCGGCCGAAGCCGTTGAAGATCGACGCCATCACACCGAAGCGCACTTCGCGCAGCGTCGTCCATGCCGCCAGCACTTTGTGCGCACCGAGACTGCGGGCCGTCTCGTACACGCGCGGATCGGCGCCCTGCACGGACGAGAGCGTGAACACCACCAGCACCGGGAACGCGATCAACATGTAACCGATGATCATCGCCTCGGGCGTGAAGAGCAGCCTGAGAAACCCGAGCGGACCCTGGCGCGACAACAGCATGTAGATGGTGAGGCCCACCACCACGGTCGGAAACGACAGCAGCCCCTGCACCGTGACCACCAGCGCGCGGCGCCCGGGGAAACGCACCTTCGCGATGAGGAAGCCGAGCGCGATCGCGAACGGCGCGATGAGGGCGATGGCGAGCGTCGAGCAGTAGAGCGAGGTCCAGATGATGCGCCAGAGCTGCGGATCCCCGGTGAAGAGCAGGCGGAACGCTTCCAGCGTGGGCTCGATCAGGTCCATCGCCCTTCTGTCCCGCCTGCGATGCCCGTCAGGCGGCCGGCTTCAGCGCCGGCTTCGCGTCAGGGAAGAACATCTGCTGGCCGTGGACCTTGAAAGCCGCGATGGCCTGTTGCCCTTCCGGCGAAACCATCCAGTCCATCAGCGCCATCGCACCCTTGTTGTTCACCCCGGGACACTTCTGCGGGCTCACGGCGATGACGCCATACGGGTTGAACATGCGCGGATCGCCTTCGACCAGGATTTCCAACCCGATCTTGTCGCGATAGGCGGCGAAGGTCGCACGGTCGGTGAGCGTGTAACCCTGCAGCTCTCCCGCCATGGTCAGCACCTGCCCCATGCCCTGCCCCGCCGAGACGTAGGCCGCACCTTGCGGCTGCGCACCGGCGTCCTTCCAGTAGCCCTTCTCCATCTGATGGGTACCCGACTCATCGCCCCGGGACACGAACTTGGCACCGCTTCCCGCGATCTTCTTCATCGCCGCGATCACGTCCTTGCTGCCGCGAACCCCCGCCGGATCCGATTTCGGCCCGACGATGATGAAGTCGTTGTACATGACGTCCTTGCGCGCCGATCCGAATCCCGCCGCCATGAACTTGTCCTCGAGCGAACGGGCATGGACCAGCAGCACGTCCGCGTCACAGTTCTCGCCGAGCTTGAGCGCGGCACCGGTGCCCACCGCGACCACGCGCACCTTGGCCCCGTATTTCGCCTCGAACTTGGGCAGGATCTGCGCGAGGAGCCCGGAGTTCTCGGTGCTGGTGGTGGTGGCGAGGCGGATGTCGTCCGCTGCCTGCAGCGGCGCGGAGCAGACAAGGAATGCGGCGAGCGCGAGGCAGAGCCGTGGGGTCGTGGTGATCATTCTTCGATTTCTCCTCTCTTGGGACTGCGGAAAGACCTCTCGTCACAGCTTCAACCAGCCGCGCCGGTACAGCGCATGCACGAGCGCGCCGAACACGAAGGCGACGCCCACGTTCCAGACCGTGAGCGCGGCGACGGTGTAGAAGATGAATCGCTCGCCGCGCGCAATGTCCTCGACGTTGAACGCTCCCACCGCGAGCTCGCTGCCGGCGAAAAACAGGACCACGCCCAGGATCGGCGTCGGAAAGAGCGCCATCAGGGTTGCGATCGACGAGCTGAAGAAGATCGCCAGCACGACCAGGATCGTCCCCATGATGATCGGCGCACCGCCCGAGCGGGCGCCGAAGCGCACATGTCCGGCCATGCCGCCGGCGCCGTGGCACATCGGGACGCCACCGAACGCGGGACCGACCAGATTCATGACGCCGGTAGAGATCGCGACCTGTCGTTCGGTCACGGGGCGATGCGGGAACAGCCAGTTGTTCTGCGTGGTCGTGGCGACCACCGCATTGCCGAGCGTGAGCGGAACCTGAGGCAGCGCCAGGAAGACGGTGCCCACGAACACGTCGTTCCAGGTGAGACTGCCAAGGGTCCACGACGGTGCGCGAAAGACCGCTTCCGTGGCGGCGACCCGAGCCATGACCTGCGGGTCCTGCACCCAGGTCACCACGGCACCGAGGCCGAGCAGCACCAGCATCGCGGGCAGGCGGCGGCTTTGCAGCAACACGAGCGTCAGGAGGGCGGCGATCGCACCGAGCAGCCAGCCGGCCGCCACCAACTCGATGCCGTCCAGCATGAACGAAAAGCCCAGGCCGAGCACGATGCCCTGTCCCACCGGCCGCCCCATGATGCGGGCGACGCGGTTCGCGAGGCCGGTGAGCCCCAGCACGAGCCAGATCAACCCGGTGGCGAGCCCTGCCGCATAGACGACGTTGGGGTTGGTAAGGGCGATGCCCTGCGCCGCGTTGGTGGTGGCCACCGCGCCGATCGCCTTCATCGGCTGCACCGGGAACGGGGTGCGATAGACAAGCCCCGAGGCGATCATCGCCACCCCGAAGCCGAGCAGCATGCCATAGGGATCGACGTGGGCGAGCGTGATGTAGGCGACGAGAAACGGGACCAGCGTGCCGAGGTCGCCGAACGCGCCGGCAAACTCCATGAGACCGAAGCGCAGGCCGCCCTGGCCGATCGCCGGTCGTTGCGCTGACTCCGGGCGATGCGCCAGATCGAGGGCATCGCGGATCGTCACTGGAAGCCGTACCGCTCGAAGATCGCACGACCCTCCGCGCTCTCCAGGAAGCGGAGAAACGACTCGGCGTGGCCCGACGCCCTTGCGGACATGCCGGCACCGTACACCGCGGCGACGTCGATGTCCTCCGGCAACCGCTGCCACGTGAGGCCGGGGACCGCACGGGATGTCGCCACGGCGTTGGTGCAATAGCTCACGAAGACGTCCGCCTGGCGCTCGCCTGTGAAGAGCGCCGGATAGGGCAGTGCCTTCTCCTCCTTTGCCACGTCCTTGCCGGTGAGTTGGAGCGCCTTCGCGTCGAGCGTTGCGTACGCGCCGGGCTTCTGCTTGTCCACCTTGCGGAACATCTCCCAGGTGTAGTCGCCGGCGGGGTCCGACTTGGGCGTCGCGGTGCCCAGGCGCACCTTGGGGTCGAGCATGACTTCGACGATCCTGGCGCGCTCGACGGAGATGCCGGGGGCTGCCATCAGGCAGAGGCTGTTGCGCGTGAGCGGTTCGCTGGTGCGCAGCACACCCGCGCGCTGCAGCGCCGCGGTGTGGGTTAGCGACGCGGAAAGGAAGAGATCCGGTACGTCGCCGGCCTCGATCATCTGCCGCAGCTTGCCCGACGGCCCGTACACGGCCACCACCCGAACCCCGGTGCGCTCGGCGTAGGCGGCGATCGCCTCATCGAGCGCGAGGCGCAGGCTGCCCGCCGCAAATACCCGGATCTCGGCGCCGTGGGAGAGGGTGCTCGCGAGCAGCAGCACGCCCCACGCACCGACGCACAACGTCCTGCCAAATTCGCTCATTCGAATCACCGGATGCTGCGCTGACGGCGCAGCCGATCACCGGATCATACAAACGCACGCGAATGGCAAAAATATGAAAGGCGCTGCATAGGCGTCGCGGCACGGCGCACCGTGGGCGACGGCACCTCGCTAGCGTCCTGAGTCGGAGGTTCTAGACCGCCTTTTCGATGGGCGAATCCTTCAGCACCGCCCACTCCTCGTCGGAGTAGAGGCGCGAGCGCGTGAGAAAGCGCAGTCCCTCCGGGCCTTCGAGCGAGAACATCCCGCCGCGGCCGGGGACCACGTCGATGATGAGATGCGTGTGCTGCCAGTATTCGAACTGCGATACGCTCATATAGAAGGGCGTGCCGCCGATCTCGCCCAGCTTGACGTCGCTCGCGCCGACCAGAAATTCGCCGCGCGGATAGCACATGGGTGAGCTGCCGTCGCAGCAGCCGCCCGACTGGTGGAACAGCAGCGGACCGTGCTTCGCCTGCAGTCGTTCGATGAGCTGCAAGGCCGCGTCGGTCGCGGTAACCCGGGTCACCTCGTTCATTGCCGTCACCCCTCGAACAAAGGCCCGGGTATGGCGCCCGGGCCTCGTCTCTCACTGATGGAAGAAGCTCGCGATCAGAAGAAGCCCATCGGCTTCGGATCGTAGCTGACCAAGACGTTCTTGGTCTGCTGATAGTGATCGAGCATCATCTTGTGGTTCTCGCGCCCGATGCCCGACTGCTTGTAGCCGCCGAACGCTGCGTGCGCCGGATACAGGTGGTAGCAGTTCGTCCACACCCGGCCCGCCTGGATGCCGCGGCCCATGCGGAACGCGCGGTGGATGCTGCGCGTCCACACCCCGGAGCCCAGACCGTAGAGCGTGTCGTTGGCGATGGCGAGCGCCTCTTCCTCGTCCTTGAAGGTCGTCACGGACAGCACCGGACCGAAGATCTCCTCCTGGAAGATGCGCATCTTGTTGTGACCCTGGAAGACGGTCGGCTTGACGTAGTACCCGCCCGCGAGATCGCCTTCGAGCTTGGCCTGCTCGCCCCCGGTGAGCACCTTCGCGCCCTCCTGTTTGCCGATGTCGACGTAGGACAGAATCTTCTGCAGCTGCTCGCTCGAGGCCTGCGCGCCGATCATGGTCGACTCGTCGAGCGGGTTGCCCTGCTTGACCTTCTTCACGCGCTCGACGGCGCGCTCGATGAAGCGCTCGTAGATCGACTCCTGCACCAGCGCACGCGACGGGCACGTGCACACTTCGCCCTGGTTCAGCGCGAACATCGTGAAGCCTTCCAGCGCCTTCTCGAAGAAGTCATCGTCCTGGTCGGCGACATCCGCGAAGAAGATGTTGGGGGACTTGCCGCCGAGTTCGAGCGTCACCGGAATCAGGCTCTGCGACGCGTACTGCATGATCAGCCGGCCGGTCGTGGTCTCACCGGTAAACGCGATCTTCGCGATGCGGCTGCTGGTGGCGAGGGGCTTGCCGGCCTCGACGCCGAAACCGTTGACCACGTTCAGCACACCCGCGGGCAGCAGATCCTGGATCAGTTCCATCAGCACGAGAATCGACGCCGGGGTCTGCTCCGCGGGCTTCAGCACGACGCAGTTGCCTGCGGCCAGCGCCGGCGCGAGCTTCCACGCCGCCATCAGGATCGGGAAGTTCCAGGGGATGATCTGGCCGACCACACCGAGCGGCTCATGGAAGTGATAGGCCATGGTGTTGTGGTCGACCTCGCCGATCGAGCCTTCCTGGGCGCGCACGCACGCGGCGAAATAGCGGAAGTGATCGATCGCGAGCGGAATGTCGGCAGCCATCGTCTCGCGGATCGGCTTGCCGTTGTCCCAGGTCTCGCTGGCCGCGATCAGGTTCAGATTGGCTTCCATGCGGTCGGCGATCTTGTTGAGCACCGCGGCGCGCTCGGCCGCGGACGCGCGGCCCCAGGCCCCTTTCGCGGCGTGAGCGGCGTCGAGCGCAAGCTCCACGTCGTCCGCCGTCGAGCGCGGAATCTCGCACAGCACCTTGCCGGTGACCGGCGTCGTATTCTCGAAGTACTCGCCCTTGACCGGCGCCACCCACTTGCCGCCGATGAAGTTCGCGTAGCGCGACTTGAACTGGATGGGAAAACCGTACTTGCCGGGTTCGACTTTCATGGAATCCTCCTTTGCTCGATGGGAATATGGTATTGAGATGATCGTGAGATCGGATACCGAGGACAGTGATTGCGAAGCGCGTGCCTGCGCGCCGCCGAGAAGAAGGTTTTACGCGCCGTTTCAAATACTTATTTCACAAGGACGGGGCGCCCGAGGGAAGAAACCCTCGCAATTTGCTCGGAAAAGCGTTGCATCCTGAAACAGTTGTCCCCGGACGTGCCAACCCCACTGCGGGCAGGGTCGATGGCGTACAACAGAACTCCACCTCGATCCCGATGAGCTTCCCCGCAAGGTGCTCGACGAGCCTTGTTACCCCGGGCCCGCCTTCAATACTATCGACGCACGCACGCACACAGGCAATAGGCACGGAGAAGCATAATGTTCGCAGTCAAGGTGAGCGGGGATGGGTCAGGGGCGCCGTTCGTGCCAAGCCATGATGACCTCCTCCTGGACCCGAGCGCCGGGGGCTTCCCGAGAGGAGCTCTGTCCGCGCGATCGGGACCTTGGTGACTTCGAGCTCCTCTACATTGCGATCACGCTTTACCAGGAACGCTTATGAACGGTTAGGTTGTACGTAACCCCAGTCTCGAAAATGACCTTACCAGACGTAGGATTAGAAAAATCACATAAAGCGCCATGCAGGGTTACTGTGTGTTTTCCCGGCGACAGCGGCGGAAGCATGACCCAGTAGCCATCGGTGATTTGACGACCGGTCTTTCCTGCGGGTAAAGGTGTAGGGCAACCTGCCTTATCCGACATTACGGAGTTGGCGGGCAGGGTGCCTGTGAATTTGGGCGACTGTGTTCGCGCGGTCAAGACTTGAAGGCTTGCAATCGCAACTCCGTCCAGAGTGCTGGTGATTTGGCAGGCCAAATCAATCCCCCCCGCAAGGATGCCTCGGACCTGAGCATCGGTAAGCTGTTCGTCCGGTGTCCCCGGGCAGTCGATCCATCCGAATTCAACGAGGGGATAGAACAAAGCCCGGCCGTTAGTCTCTTATCACTGAAGAGTTGACGATTTTGGCAAAG
>JBDHRV010000098.1:0-13787 GCA_039807745.1 Burkholderiales bacterium | reverse complement strand
CGGACGCGGTCGTGGCTGTTCCCGCAACGCTCGATGAGGCAGAATGATGCGGTTCGGATCCGGAAAGCACCGATTGCTTTCCGCGAAGTGCGTCGAGCCCCCGCAGAGGGTGCAGTCGGCGCGGATCCGGTCCTTTCGGCGCGCAGGAGACGCAGACGATGGCAGAGCAGCCCGCACCCCCGACCCCCCCGCACACACTCGCCGCCGCGGTGGCGAACGCGTTCCCGATCCCCCGGCTCGCCTCGCACGCCATGAGCTACTGGGTCGACTCGTGGCAGCGTACGGTGCTGTTCTGGGACATCCTGCGCGAGCGGGGCAACGTCTACGTCGAACACGAGAAGGAAGGCAAGCCGCCGGTGCTCGTCTTCGACTACGAGATCGTCGCCGATGCGCGCGACTTCGAATTGCCGGCGAACTACGCACTCGCCCGCATCGTGCCGCCGGCGGAACACCCTGCGGATGCGAGCAAGCGCCCGTTCGTGGTGATCGATCCGCGCGCGGGGCACGGGCCGGGCATCGGCGGTTCGAAGATGGACAGCGAGATCGGCATCGCATTGCGCGCGGGCCACCCCTGTTACTTCGTCATGTTCTTCCCCGATCCGGTGCCGGGCCAGACCATCGAATCGGTCGCCCGCGCCGAAGCGGCGTTCCTGCGCCAGGTGAACGAACTCCACCCGCATGCGGACAAGCCGTTCGTGATCGGCAACTGCCAGGGAGGCTGGGCGCTCATGCTGCTGGCGGCTGCAGCGCCGGATCTGGTCGGTCCCATCCTGCTCGCCGGCTCGCCCATTTCCTACTGGGCCGGAGTCGAAGGCGGAAATCCGATGCGCTATTCGGGCGGGTTGATGGGGGGGTCGTGGCTTGCCTCGCTTGCCGCCGACCTGGGCAACGGCAAGTTCGACGGCGCGCACCTGGTCTCCAACTTCGAGCGTCTGAACCCGGCCAACACCTACTGGACCAAGCTCTACAACCTGTACGCCAACGTCGATACCGAGGGACCGCGCTTCCTCGATTTCGAGCGCTGGTGGGGCGGCCATTTCCTGTTGAACCGCGAGGAGATGGACTGGATCGCCCAGAACCTGTTCGTGGGCAACAAGCTCACCTCGGGTGAGATTGCCACCGCCGACGGCGCGCTCACGATCGATCTGCGCAACATCCGCTCGCCGATCGTGGTGTTCGCCTCCTGGGGCGATAACATCACGCCGCCACAACAGGCTCTGAACTGGATTCCCGACCTGTACGAGACCGATCTCGAGCTCATCGCACAGGAGCAGGTCATCGTTTACTGCCTGCACGAGAAGGTCGGCCATCTCGGCATCTTCGTATCGACCAAGGTCGCTGCCCGCGAAACCACCGAGCTCGTCTCCGCGCTCGATCTCATCGACACGCTGCCACCGGGCCTGTTCGAGGCCGTCATCGAGGACACCCATCCGGACATGGCCAACCTCGATCTGATCGAAGGCCGCTACCTGATCCGGTTCGAGCCGCGCAAGCTCGCCGACATCCTCGCCCTCGACGACGGTCGCAAGGACGAAGAGGCGTCCGAAGTCGTCAAGCGCGTCGGCGAGATCAACCAGAACCTGTACGACGCGTTCGTATCGCCGTGGGTGAAGGCGATGTCCAACGAGACGACTGCCAAGTGGCTGCGCCTGACGAACCCCGACCGCATGCGGCGTTACCTGCTCTCCGACCTCAATCCCGCCATGTGGACGGTCAAGTCGCTGGCGCGGATGGTGCGCGCGCAGCGGCTGCCGGCAGCACCCGACAATCCGCTCGCGCAGATCGAGCGCAGGCTGTCCGATCGCGTGGAGCGCACGCTCGATGTTTATCGCGACGGCCGCGACGCATGGCTGGAGCGCGTCTTCAAGCTGCTCTACGAGTCGCCCTGGGTGGCTGCCGCGGTCGGCCTCTACGGCCAGGGCGATCCACGCCACTCGCCGCTCGCCACCACCGCACTGCACGAGGAGCTCACGCAGCTCAAGCCGGGCGAGATCGGCGCGCGTGTCGAGAGCGGTACCCCGTTCGACGCGTGGGTGCGGGTGCTGATCTGGCAGGGCATGGAAGACAAGGTCATCGACGAACGTCCGTTCAACCTGATCCGCCGTCTCGGCAAGGAGCAGCCGGTGGGTCCGCGCAGAACGCTCGCCGAGCTGAAGGAGGCGATCCGACAACAGATGTTCGTCCTGCTGCTGGACGAGGAGCGCGCGATAGCCGCGCTGCCCAAGCTCATGCCCGATCCCAGGGATCGGACGCGGGCGGTAGCCCTCGCGCGCACTGTCGCTAGCGCGAAGGGCCCGCTCTCCGCAAGTCAGGAAGCGCGCTTCCAGCACATCGAGGAGGTCCTCGGGCTGGACACGACGCTGCGCAAAGCGGCGAACGATTGAACCCGGCTTCGGCGATCCGGGGCAGCGCCCCGGTCGTCGTGCGCCTGTAACACTGCTCGACGACCATTCAATTCAATCATGGCCAACGACACGATCCAGAACTACACGTTCGACGAGCTCGCGGTCGGCATGTCCGCCCAGCTCACGCACAAGCTCACCCACGACGACATCAAGCTCTTCGCGGCGGCGAGCGGCGACCCCGTGCTCGCCGGTCTGGCGGAGGACGCGAATCCTACCGCCGCGCTCGGCAAGCGGCCGGCATACGCTGCCTTGAGCGGCACCCTGCTGTCGCGTCTGATCAACACCAAATTTCCCGGCCCCGGCACGTCCATCCTCGCCGAATCGCTGCGGTATCAGACCGCGGTCGGCATCGGTGACAGCGTAACCGTGTCGGTGGCGGTCAGGGAGAAGCGCGTGCAGGGCAACGTCGTGATTCTCGACTGCACCGGCACGAATCAGCATGGCGATCCGGTGCTCTCGGGCTCGATCGAGGTGGCGGTGCTCACGCAGAAGGTGAGCGTGCCGCGGATGGAGCCAGCCATGATCTCCGTGCAGGAGCACGACAGCTACGAAGCCATCCTCAAGGCGTGCAAGAGCCTGCCAGCGGTCGTCGCGGCCGTGGCCCATCCGTGCGACGCATCGTCGCTGACTGCCGTGATGGACGCGGCCGAGGCGAACCTCATCGTGCCGATTCTCGTCGGACCGGCGGAGCGTATCAGGAAGGTCGCGGCGGAAGCGGGCTTCGACGTCTCGAACTTTCGCATCGAGAACACGCCGCACAGCCACGCTTCCGCGGCGCGCGCGGTGGAGCTGGTGCGCGAGGGCGAAGCCGAGGTGCTGATGAAGGGCAGCCTGCACACCGACGAGCTCATGAGCGCCGTCGTGAGCTCGACCACGGGGCTGCGCACGGGCCGCCACATCTCGCACGTCTTCATCATGGACGTGCCGACGTATCAGAAGCCGCTCTTCATCACCGATGCGGCGATCAACATCTACCCGACGCTCGAGCAGAAGGTGGACATCGTGCAGAACGCGATCGACCTTGCCCGTGCGCTGCGCATCAAGTGCCCCAAGGTCGCCATCCTGTCGGCGGTGGAAACGGTGACGCCCAAGATCGAGTCCACGCTCGAGGCGGCCGCGCTGTGCAAGATGGCGGACCGCGGACAGATCACCGGCGGCCTGCTCGATGGACCGCTGGCGATGGATAACGCGATCAGCAAGGAAGCCGCGGCGATCAAGAACATCAAGTCACCAGTGGCGGGCGATGCAGACATCCTGCTGGTGCCGGATCTGGAGGCGGGAAACATCCTCGCCAAGCAGCTCACATTCATGGCCAATGCCGACGCAGCCGGCATCGTGCTCGGCGCGCGGGTGCCCATCATTCTCACCAGTCGCGCGGACAATCTTCATGCGCGCATGGCATCGTGCGCGGTAGCCGTCATCCTCGCCCAGGTCCGGCGCGAGGCGGCGAAGGTCGCACCGGTCTGACTCCTACTGCGAGATAACGCGATGAATCTCCCACCTTACCTGTCCCTCGAAGGCAAGAAAGTCCTCGTCACCGGCATCGCCAACGACAGCTCGATCGCCTACGGCTGCGCGAAAGCCATGCGCGAGCTCGGCGCCGATCTGGCCGTGACGTACCTCAATGAAAAGGCGAAGCGCTTCGTCGAGCCGCTCGCCGCGGGTCTCGGTGCAGAAATCCTCATGCCGGGCGACGTGACCCACGAAGGCGAGCTCGAAGCCGTTTACGCGGAGATCGCCAAGCGCTGGGGGGTGCTGCATTCGGCGCTGCACTCGATGGCCTTCGCGCCGAAGGAGGACCTGCAGGGGCGCCTCGTCGACAGCTCGCTCGCAGGCTTCCAGGTGGCGATGGACGTGTCGTGCCACTCCTTCGTACGGATGGCAAGACTCGCCGAGCCGCTGATGGCCGACGGCGGAGCGCTCTTCACCATGACCTATCTCGGAGCGACGCGGGCGATCCAGAACTACAACCTGATGGGACCGGTGAAAGCGGCGCTCGAAGGGGCGACCCGCTATCTCGCCCTCGAGCTCGGTCCCAGGATCCGCGTGCACGCGATTTCCCCGGGTCCGCTCAAGACCCGCGCAGCGTCGGGGCTTGCGGACTTCGACCAGCTCATGACAAAGGCCGCGGCGCGCGCCCCGGCCGGGCAGCTCGCGACCATCGACGATGTCGGCCGCTACGTGGCATTTCTGGCGACCGACGCCGGCCGCATGCTGACCGGCGACACGCTCTTCGTGGACGGCGGCTACCACATCGCAGACTGACCCACGGACTGCCCTCCGCCCAGCAAGCGCTGCGCTTCGGCCAGCAACTGCTGGCGTTGGATCAGCTCGCTGCGTGGAAACCGGCACGCCAGCAAATGGATGACGGGGGTGCCCTTGACCAGCACCTCGGGCAGGACCAGGTCGTTGACGGGTTCCGCGGATCCCTTCGGCACCACGACGTTCATCTGATCGAGCCGCATTCTTACCGCCCGGACCTGCAGATAATCGGGGCCATGGGTGAGGACACTTCGCACGCGGCCCAGGGCGTGTTCGAGGGTCTTGCCAACGCGCGGAAACCGTTCGAGTGACTGCTCGTTCTCGGCCAGCTTGCGCTCGACTTCCTCGATCTGGTCGGATGTTCCCTCACCATTTCCGAGCATCGCTTCGAGGCCGGCACGCTGGCCTTTCAGAATCGCAAGGCGCGTCTTCAGCATGCTGTGCTGTTCGTGCAGATCCGCGCGCTGCGTTTCGGCCGAGGCGATCTCCTCCACCGCCTGCGTCACCAGGTACTTGAAGGCGCGCCGGCGGATCCCGAGTCGCGCGTCGTGCTCGCCCGCACACGGGAACACTGCCGTCGTGTCTCCGAACGACACCGAAGTGCGCGGCACATCGTGCTGCACGACCTCGCCGTGCACGGCCACCCCGAACCCCTTTTCCTCCTTGCGCACGAAACTGAGCATCGCCCATGTCTCGTCGGCGCCCGGCGTGTCGGCGAAGAAATCCTGCACCTCCGTGCTGCGGCTGAATACGGCGGGAATGTCCTGCGCCGTGGCGAATAGCGCCCGCAGCACGGGGCTCTTCGACCAAGTCCCGGCGCTCGTTTCGATGACCGCGGGGATCTGCGCCTCGAGCTCCCGGCAGTAGAGCACTGCCTGCTTCACCGCCGGGGCGAGCTTGCGTTGGTAGCCGGAGACGAGCTTCAGCCGCGGATCCACCATCGTCACCACCTGCCCGATACGCTGCTCGATGACCGCCGGATCGACCGCCGTGCCCGTCTCCTCGTCGTTCCCGCCGAAGAGCCAATCCAGAATTCCCATCCGACACCTCGTTCCCATTCAACCAAAAAACCAAGCCCGGCACCCCTTGCGGGGCGCCGGGCCGAAAGTGAAAGCGCCGTTCAGCAGCAGCGGATGCCTGGCTTTCCGTAGCGGCGGTCGATGGCGAAGCGGAAGAACTCCGCCTCGCCCATCGGCGGCACGTCGGGATGGATGACCTTGTGCCGCGCCAGATACACCTCGTAGTCGGGCACACCGATCACCTGCTTCAGCGCTCGGCGCAACTGCACCACCTTGTTGGCGATCGCCTGCAGGCGATCCGGGCTCCCGCCCAGTTCGGCGGCAAGCTTGTCGTCGCCCGTCAACCAGCTAGTGAGCTGTGGCATAGGACTCTCCCAAGGGCGCTTCTTTGTAAGGGGTTTCCACTGCGGTGGGCTTCGGATTGCGCAGCGCCTGCAGCGAAAACTTCACGGTGAAGAATGCCATCGCGATCACCAGCGCGGCGAACATGATGGTGATGCTGCCGCAAAGATAGTTGTTGAACGCGACCCGCTGCATGTCGGCGATGGTCTTGGCGGGCGCGATCACGGTGCCCGCCGCAGCCGCCTCGCTGTACTTGTTCGCGAGCGCGAAGAAGCCGATCTTCGGATTGGTCGAGGCGATCTTCTCCCACGCCGCCGAAAGCGTGCAGACGAGCAGCCATGCCGTCGGCACCAACGTGACCCACGTGTACTTCTCGCGCTTCATCTTGATGAGCACCGTCGTGGCCAATAGCAGCGCGATCCCGGCGAGCATCTGATTGCCGATCCCGAAGAGCGGCCAGATCGTGTTCACGCCGCCGAGCGGGTCGATCGTCCCCTGGTAGACGAAGTAGCCCCAGCCGCCGACGCAGAGAAACGTGGCGATCACGTTGGCAGGGATCGACTCGATCCGACCCAGAGGCTCGTAGACGTGTCCCAGCAGGTCCTGAATCATGAACCGGCCCGCCCTTGTCCCGGCATCGACCGCGGTGAGGATGAAGAGCGCCTCGAACAGGATCGCGAAGTGATACCAGAGCGCCTCCATTTCCTTGCCGCCGAACACCTGCGCCATGATCTGCGCGATGCCCACGGCCAGCGTCGGCGCGCCACCCGCGCGATGCAGAATGGTGTGTTCGCCAACGTCCTTCGCGGTCTGGGTGATGAGCTCCGGTGTGATGACCCAGCCCCACTCACTGATGACCTTCGCCGCCGTCTCGGCCGTCGGGCCCGTGACCGCCGCCGGCGCGTTCATCGCGAAGTAGATCCCCGGATCGAGGGTCGCGGCGGCGACGAGCGCCATGATGGCGACGAACGACTCGGTGAGCATCCCGCCGTAGCCGATGAAGCGCGCGTGCCCCTCGCGCTCGATCATCTTCGGCGTCGTGCCCGACGAGATCAGCGCATGGAAGCCCGACACCGCGCCGCAGGCGATCGTGATGAAGAGGAACGGGAATAGCGTCCCGGCCACGACCGGTCCGGTGCCATCGGCGAAGCGCGTCACTGCCTGCATTTGCAGATCCGGCATGACGATGTAGATGCCGATGGCGAGCGCCGCCACGACGCCGATCTTGAGGAAGGTCGACAGGTAGTCGCGCGGTGCGAGCAGCAGCCACACGGGCAGCATGGATGCGATCGCGCCGTACACGATCACCGCCCACGCGAGTTGCGGCGCGCTGTAGGTAAAGAGCGGTCCGAGCGTCGGGCTGTGCGAGACGTACTGGCCGTACCAGATGGTGAACAGCAGCACGATCACGCCGAAGGCGGAGGCCTCCATGATCTTGCCCGGGCGGATGAAGCGCATGTAGATCCCCATCACCATCGCGAGCGGGATCGTCACGGCCACCGTGAAGGTGCCCCATGGGCTCTCGCCCAGCGCCTTGACCACGATCAGCCCGAGTGCCGCCAGGATGATGATCATGATGGCGAGCGCGCCGATCAGCGCGATGGTCCCCGCGACCGGCCCCATTTCCATCTTGACCATTTCGCCCAGAGAGCGGCCGTCGCGGCGCATGGAGCAGAAGAGGACCACGAAATCCTGCACGGCGCCCGCCACCACCACCCCCACGAGCAGCCAGATCGTGCCGGGCAGGTAACCCCACTGCGCTGCCAGCACCGGCCCCACCAGTGGACCTGCACCCGCGATCGCCGCGAAGTGGTGCCCGTAGAGCACATACTTATTGGTGGGGACGTAGTCGACGCCGTCCTGGTGCGTGACTGCGGGGGTCATCCGCGAGTCGTCGAGTTTCAGAACCCTTTCCGCGATGAACTTGCTATAGAAACGATACGCGATGAAGAACACGCACAGCGCCGCGGTCACGAGCCAGGCAGCGCTCACCGATTCGCCGCGGTTCAGGGCGATGGCGGCGAACGAGAAGGCGCCGAGAACGGCAAGCGCGGGCCACAACAACACCTGGAAAAGCTTGTTCATACTGTCCCCTCCGTGACGATTCTTGTCTGCGTCGATGCCGGGCGCGCGTCGTGGATCGCTGCCCAACCGCTCCCGCCCTGTCAGTTCTTGTCGGGTCTGCTCTCCGCGGCGCCGTCACTGGCCGCGGCCCGGCTCGCCACTGTTTCTCTCGAAGGGCATCGTTGCACTGGCTTGCCTCAGCTCGATCAGCGCTCGACACCGCCGCGTAAATGTAACACTTCTCCACGCCGCTGGCGCACCGATCGTCAGGTCGAGCGCCGCTCTCGCCGCGGCAGGCTGCATCCCGCGGGCACGCTCGTACAATGCGGGAATGGATCCCGACACCGCGGCCCCCTACGCTGGCCTCACGCCCGATACCATCCTCGACGCGCTGGAGAGCATCGGCCTGCGTCCGGATGGCCGCCTGCTCGCGCTCAACAGCTACGAGAATCGCGTCTACCAGGTCGGCATGGAGGATGGCCCGCCCAGTGTTGCCAAGTTCTATCGTCCCGCGCGCTGGTCCGACGCCCAGATCCTGGAAGAGCACGCGTTCGTGCTCGAGCTCGCCGCGCACGAGCTGCCCGTGGTGGCACCGCGAACGTTCGCCGGCGATACCACCCTGCACGCATTCGCGGGCTTCCGCTTCGCGGTGTATCCGAGGCGCGGCGGCCGCGCGCCCGAGCTCGACGACCCGCGCACGCGGGAATGGATGGGCCGTTTCCTCGGGCGTATCCACGCGGCAGGTGCGACGCGCCCTTTCGCTCACCGGCCCGCCCTCGACATAGCGAGCTTCGGCGAGGCATCGCGCGAGTACCTCGTCACCCACGGCTGGATTCCCGAAGACCTCCTGCCGGCATGGTCGAGCGTGGTAGCGCAGGCGCTCGACGGGGTGCGGCGCGGTTTCGAGCGCGCGGGTGCCGTGCGCGCACTTCGCCTGCACGGCGACTGCCACGCCGGCAACGTGCTCTGGACCGACGACGGCCCGCACTTCGTCGACTTCGACGACTGCCGCGCGGGGCCCGCAGTGCAGGATCTCTGGATGCTGCTCTCGGGCGATCGCGCCGACATGACGCGCCAGCTCGCCGACGTCCTCGCGGGCTACGAGGACTTCTTCGACTTCGATCCGCGCGAACTGCACCTGATCGAGCCGCTGCGCACGCTACGGCTCATCCACTACTCGGCCTGGCTGGCGCGACGCTGGGCGGATCCTGCCTTCCCCGCGGCGTTCCCGTGGTTCAACACCCAGCGCTACTGGCAGGACCGCATCCTCGAGCTGCGCGAACAGATTGCGCTCATGGACGAGCCGCCGCTGCAAGTCGCCTGAAGCAAGGTCTACCGGCGCGTCGCACTGTCGGCGTGAGCACTCTTCCCGACCGGGACGGTCGCCTTTCGTCGGCATGCTGCGCTCGCACATGCTTTTCACCTTGATTTATACGTCATGCGACCTATAGTAAACCTTACAAACCGTCAGGTTTGTGCAGTAACGCTCGCGTATGTCCGTCCTGTCTTGTGTCCTTCTACGAATCACTAGAACTTACGGAGACAAGTCAATGAATAATTGCATATTTCCTCAGCATGATCTCCCCGTCTCAAGGTGCGTTGGCAGAAAAACCGCAGCGATGCTCCTGGTCGCCGGTTCAGCGCTCTTGTCCGGCAGTCCTGCCGGTGCCCTCACCCCGCCACAACCCTACGTGCTGGCTGCCGACGGCGTGACGCGGCTGACTCTTGAACAGGCGGGGATCTTGAAGCCGGATGGTCGTAAATGGGCGATCGTGCTCGGCAAAGCACTCTTCTGGGATCAGGCTGTGGGAAGCGACGGGCAAGGCTGCGCAAGTTGCCACTTCGTCGGCGGTGCCGACCTGCGCACGGTCAATACCTTCAGCCCCGGCTTTCTCAAGCTGCCGCAGGAAGACACGAAGTTCGGCGCCATCAAAAACTTCGACGGCGAACCCTTGCCAGGTGCACTCGTCGGGCGCACGAAGTCGGGCGGTTATCCGATCGATTCCGCGTATGAGCTAAAGCCGGGCGACTTCCCCATCTATTCGCTCACAGACTACAAGAACCGGAACTCTCCGATCGAGATAGCCACCGACGACGCCGTGTCCTCACAGGGCTCCTTCGACAGCACGTTCTTCAGGGTAAGGCGGTTCGGTTTCCTTCGTGACCGGTGCTCCCAAGCCTCGGGGGATATCTTTCACGCCGGCAAGTTCGCCGCCAGACAGGTGGAACCGCGCAATACCCCGACCATCGTCAATGCCGCCTTCAATCTCTTCAACTTCTGGGATGGCCGCGCCAACCGCCAATTCAACGGCGTTGGCGTTTTCGGACTGCGGGACATCGCTGGCGATCCGAAGAAGCGGCTGATCGTGCCTGACGCCTCCGGCAACCCTTCGCTCGGACATCTCAAGGTGAATAACGCGAGCCTTGCCTCGCAGGCGGTGGGGCCCCCCTTGAGCGAAAAGGAAATGTCGTGTGAAGGTCGAACCTTCGCCGACGTGGGGAGGAAGACGCTGCTGCGCCGTCCCCTTGCGCTGCAGAAGGTTCATTCGCAGGACAGCGTGTTCGGTGTGCCGAACGCGCTCGGCGTGAATCTACGCCATGCGTCCGGCCGAGGACTCAAGGAGGAGTATCGATACCACGAGCTGATCAAGAAGGCATTCGACGGCAAGTACTGGAACCTGAACGGCCGCTTCGTCATCACCGATGCCGGGACACTGCAGCGTGCGCCGCTGCTGGGTTACACCCAGATGGAGCTCAACTTCTCCATGTACTGGGGCATCGCGATCATGCTGTACGAGCAAACGCTGGTCTCGGACCAGAGTAGGTTCGATACATGGTTTGCGAGTTGTAACCCGCTCGTGACGAATCCCCTCGGGAACACGTCCCAAGCGGTGCCCATCGCGAACCCGGTCGTCACGTGTCGAAACCTACCCGCCGAGCCCAACGCGCCCGAGCACGGCGGCTTCACCGCGCAGGAGGCACTCGGCTTCGGGCTCTTCAACAACGGCGGCGTGGGGATCAGGAACCTTGGGAACCCTGCCTGCAATGGCTGCCACGTCGGGCCTGCCGTGTTCTCCGAGGCACAGTTCCAGGAAGGCCAGAACTTCGTTCCGGTAGAGCGGTCCCGCATCGACCTCGCGTCCCCCGCGCCCGAGTTTGCCGGGAACTGCACCCTTCCCAACGCCATCACGCCCGACGTACCCGTCTGCGGGGGCGTGCATGACCGCGGCTTCTTCAATATCGGCACGCGACCGACGAGCTTCGACCCGGGCAATGGGGGAACCGATCCCTACGGCAACTCGCTGTCTGTGTCGCGCATGTTTCTCGCCGAGCAGGCGGGTCAGGCTGTGGTCGACCCGAGCGGGATAGGGAATCGTTGTGCTACCCCGACGCTCATCGAAGCAGGCGGCACGCCGCAATTCCCCGGCTGTCCCAGCGGAGGCCCGCTCGACAAGAGCAAAGAGCTGGAACTGGTTGATGGAACCTTCAAGACGCCTACCATCCGCAACGTCGGGCTGACGCCGCCCTATTTCCATTTCGGCGGGTACAGCAACCTGCGCGATGTCGTGCGCTTCTACGCTCGCGGGGGGAGCAGGAGAGATAAGAGCCTGATCTCCGGCAGCTACACCGGGGATACCTCCGGCACGGGACCGCTCGGCAAGAGCACGTTCCCCGTGGCACCACCGACGTTCGGGATCAACGTCGATTTCTTCATCAGGGACATCAAGTCGACCGACGAGCAGATCGACGCGATCGTCGCCTTCATGCTGACGCTCACAGACCGGCGGGTGCAGTGCGACAGTGCGCCGTTCGACCATCCTTCCCTCTTTGTGGCAAGCGCCCCGCGCAAGACGGACGTCAACAAGGATGGCCGGGCCGATGACAACTTTTTCGAGATGCCCGAAGTCGGCGCATCGGGATACGACGCAGGTTCTGGTTTCTGCGTGCCCAACAAAGGCGACCTTTTCGCACCGGGCATGCAGGCTCGCTCGGGAGGTCCTCGCGTACCCCTCGATTAGTTCGATTGCGCGGAACTCCACGAATGGCCCCCGGCAAAACCGGGGGCCTTATCTTTCCGTTCCGGATGTACCGGGCGGGGGCGCATCGTCTCTGCGGCGGCGCAGCACGACAATCGCTTGAAACGTCGCCACGACAGGCGCACGATTTTTCTTCCGGCTGTTCCGTAATCGTCGCCAGAACCGATAAGGAGGAGAAAATGGACACCTCGATTTCCGGTTTCGAACGCACGGCAGCACTTCCCGACGTGGCGCACGTCGAGGCGTCGCGTCCCTTCGTGTGGCTCAAGCGGGGTTTGCAGGATCTGGCTGCCCATCCAGGCCCCAGCCTGGCGCATGGACTCACGCTGGTGGTTCTCGGGAACGTGATCCTGGTGTTGTGCAGCACGCACGTCGCGCTGGTTGCCGCCGCCGTGTCCGGCTTCCTGCTGGTGGGCCCGTTGTTCGCCGCGGCGTTCTACGAGCTGTCCCGACTGCGCCACTCCGGTGAGCCGGTCTCGTTCGACGCCTCGCTCGAAGGCGCCGTGCGCAAAGGCCGGTCGCTCCTGTCGCTGGGCCTCGTCCTCGCCGTGCTGGTGATCGCTTGGGTGTGGTTATCTGGCATGCTCTTCGAGCGCGCGTTCGGCGGCCATCTCCCGTCCGTTGCCGACAGCGCGTACCAGGCCCTGTCCGACGGCAACTACGGCACGTTCTTCCTCACTTACATGCTGACGGGAGCAGTGTTCGCGTTGGTGGCCTTCCTGATCTCGGCAGTGGCAGCGCCGATGATCTTCGACGGCCGGGCCGACACGAAAACGGCGGTCACGATGAGCATCAGGACCGTGCTCGCGAATCCCGGAGCCATGGCGCTCTGGGCCGCGATCATCGCCGGGCTCACGGCAATCGGATTCGCGACGTTCATGCTCGGGCTCGTGGTCATCCTGCCGCTCTTGGGACACGCGACCTGGCACGCGTACCGCGATCTGGTCCACGGCAGCTACACGCCGTGGGACGAGGAGGACCTCTGAACTACCACTTCTGACGTCGGCACCCGGGATCGACCGAAACCGGGTGCCCGCTCGCTCAATCCGCTCTAGCAGTTCGTCAAGCCTCGCATTGCATCCTGCCGATTCTCGCTTATCGGGCGATGGCCGTGCCCGCTGGATTTTCCGACGCGACAGGTAATGGGCGCCCGTCCGCCGGATCAACATTTCTTTGAGGACTCGCACCCATGTACGTCATGCGCGAAGTGAGTCCCGATGCGCTCTGGTCGCGGAACGAGAAGTACCTGAAGGTGGGCTTCTGGGGCCTCAACCTCGGGCTCGCCCTGCAGGTCGTCCTCAGCCTGTTCCCGGGCGGCCTGCTGCAGGTCTGGGACGTATTGCAGAACGGTTACTGGCATGCGCGCTCGATCGACTACCTCGGCGGCGAACTGCCGCGGCTGATCGAGTGGTTGCGCATCGTAGGCGACATGGTATTCATCTTCGCGGGCGTGTTGCCCATCGCGATTGCCCTGCTCCTGTCCTATCTCGGGTTCCAGCGCGGTCACGCGGTGCGCACGGAGCAGCGACTGGCGCACTGATCTGCGGGCGCGCCGCGCTCGTTCAGTCCGCCAGATTCGCGAAGAGCGGCGTGCTGAGATAGCGTTCGCCGAACGACGGGATGATGACGACGACGAGCTTCCCGCCGTTCTCCGCGCG
>JBDHRV010000097.1:0-13836 GCA_039807745.1 Burkholderiales bacterium | reverse complement strand
CTCCGCGCCTCGGCGACCAGAACGTGTTGCCAAGTCCTTCATTTACGGAGATAAAAGAGTCATGAGAAAAATCTTTACCCCCCTGCTGCTTGTCGTGGGCCTTGCTCTGGCCGGCGGATGTGCCTCCACGAAAGACTTGGAAGCCGTGCGTGCGACCGCCGACAAAGCTGTCGCAGATGCTGCCGCCGCGAAGGCCGCCGCCGACAAGGCTGCTGCCGCCGCGGCGAAGGCGCAGTCCACGGCCGATGCCGCCAAGTCTTCGGCCGATGCTGCCGTGTCTTCGGCGGATGCCGCCAAGTCCGCAGCCGGGTCGGCCAACGCGTGCTGCCAGGACACGCAGACCAAGATCGACCGCATGTTCAAGAAGTCGATGTACAAGTAAGGCAGTCGGCACTGTTCGCCTGGGCGACGCTGGCAAGCGTCGCCCGGTTCGCGTTTACCGCGGCCTCAGTTGCGGCTTTCGAGCAGAAGCCGCGATCGCAGTGTCCGGGCGATCGGTACCGGCAGCCCGGATTTCTCGATGATCGCGATCTTCACCGCGGCTTCGTCCAGCACGAGATCGGGCCGGGCGGCGAGCTTCGAACTGATGGCGTCGAGTGTCTCGGCGATCTGGAGTGCGGACGGGCGCTCGTCCTCCTCCAGCGGCGGATGGACTTCGAGATAGAGCGCATCCGGTCCCCAGCCCAGCTTGATGGGCTGATTCATGAGCCGCACCGGGGTGCCGACCGGGGCCAGCTGGAACAGCGTCTCGATGTGCTCGGGCAATAGCCGCATGCACCCGTGCGTGACCTGCATGCCGACACCGAATTCCTTGTCGGTGCCGTGGATCAGGTATCCCGGAATTCCCAGTCGCAACGCATAGAGCCCGAGCGGATTGTCCGGCCCGGGCGGCACCACCTTCGGCAGTATGTCGCCCTCGGCCTCGTGTTCGGCACGGATCGACGCCGGCGGGGTCCAGGAAGGATTCTTCTGCTTCGAGGCGACCTGCGTGAGGCCGAGCGGCGTCTTCCAGTCCATCCGGCCGACCGAGATCGGGAAGGTGATGACTTCGCGCGGGTGGGTTTTTTTCGCCGGCTCCGGGAAGTAGTAGAGCCTGTATTCCGGCAGATTGATGACGATGCCTTTACGCGCGGCATCCGGCAGGAGTCTGCGCCCGGGGATGATGACTTCGCTGCCGGGCGGAGGCAGCCAGCGGTCGACACCGGGATTGGCGTTCAGGATTTCCTCCTGGCCGATGCCTTGTTCGCGCGCGACGTCGAGCAGCGTCTGTTCGTCGCGCACCGTCACAGAACGGTTTTCGCCGACGAGGCTCGAGTCCGGTCTGGGCAGCGTGTGGCGCTCGACCGGCGCCGGCTCGCCACGGACGGGCAGGGCGCCGGCAATCAACACGGCGCCAAGCAGGACGGCTGCGGGACGGAATCGGAGAGGGTTCATGCTCATCGTGGCCGCGAGATGATAACGGCAGTCGGGAAAAAATGCGCCTGCTGCGACTACTCGTTGCGCAGATAACGCCCGTCGTCGAAAGTCGCGACCCACTCCGGCTTGTAGACGATGAAAAGCGTGATGGTCATCCCCGTGAACAGGGCTTCGGACCAGGCGAGCAGCAGGTAGTACGGCAGGTAGAGCCCGAAGAGCTGACCGGAAGGGTACGCGCCCGCCCCTGCGAGCAGCGAAGTCGTCACGAGACCCACCGCCGCTACGGCGACGGCGGCCCCGGCAAAGGCGGTGAGAAAGACGTACACGAAGAAGTTGTTGGGCAGGCGCGATTCGATCAGCCGGTATAGCGCGTAGCTCAGTGCGACGGGTACGGCAGCCATCGTGAATCCGTTGAGTCCGAAGCTGTGCCAGCCGCTGCCGCTCCAGGCCGTCACCGCAGCCAGCACCAGCGTGAGTCCGACCAGGGCGAGGCGCTGGCCAACCATCAGGGTAAACAGCGTCGCGCCCAGGAAGTGAAAGTTGAGGCCGGGCTGGATACCCGCGGTGATCTGCCAGAGCAGCGCGAGGCAGACGACGGTCCCGAGCCACGCGTTGAGCGCCACCGAGTCCGCGACGAGGCGGCGCCACGGTGCACGGCGCGCGGCGAGGACGAGGCAGGGCACGAAAAGGAGCCAGCCGAGCCCGTACCAGGCGGGCGGGAGCAGGGCGTCCGGAAAGTTCACGATGGCGTTTTACGGTATACTGCGCGGCCGCAAATTGTCCCCCGACCGCAAGAAGCGAGACCCTGAAACGGCCGCTTCGTTCCAGCGCCTCCCGCATGCGTCTCGCCCTCTTCGACCTCGACAACACTCTGCTCTCCGGCGACAGCGACTTCGAGTGGGCCCAGTTCCTGATCGGCAAGGGTGTTCTGGACCGTGAAGTCTATGAGGCGCGCAACCAGGATTTCTACGATCAGTATCGCAACGGCACGCTCGACATCCACGAGTTCCTCGACTTTCAGTTAAAGCCCCTGTCGCGCCATCCGCGCGCCGTGCTCGACGCGTGGCACCGCGAGTTCATGGCCGAACGGATCGCCCCCCTGATCGGCGAGGCGGCCCGGCAACTATTGCGCTCTCACGCCGACGATCTGCGCGTCATCGTCACGGCAACCAACAGCTTCGTCACCGGGCCGATCGCGCGAGTGCTCGCAGTCGAGCACTTGATCGCGACCGACCCCGAGGCCGCTGACGGCGAGTTCACCGGCCGCGTGGCGGGCACCCCGTGCTTTCGCGAGGGCAAGGTCGAACGTCTGCATGCCTGGCTCGCCCGGCGCGGGACCCCTCTGCAGTCCTTCGCGGAAAGCTGGTTCTACAGCGATTCGCTGAACGATTTGCCGCTGCTCGGGGCGGTGTCGCGCCCGGTCGCGGTGGACCCCGACGAGACCCTGCGCCAGCACGCACGGGACCACGGTTGGCCGATCATCAGCCTGCGGTCGACACCTTCTTGAACCGGCCGGGACGCGAGAGAGTGCGGCCCCGTTCGGCCGTGCGCTGCAACGTGCGATGTATAATTCACGCCTTGCCGCTCCGGGGTCCGCTTCCGGCCCGGAAGGCCACTCGGCCCGCCACTTCATGATCCGCAAGTTCCTGCATCGCGTCTTCTCGCGTCGCGCCCGCTCGCAGGATCCGGTCGTCATCCCATTCGAAAAGCACGGCGTGCCCCGTACCGGCATCAGCGACTGTGCGCGCAAGGTCACGGCCACGCTGCAGGAGCGCGGGTTCAAGGCATTCGTGGTGGGCGGTGCGGTGCGCGACCTCCTGCTCGGCCGCAATCCGAAGGACTTCGATGTCGCGACCGACGCCACGCCCGAAGAGGTACGCTCCGCCTTTCGCCGCTCGCGCATCATCGGTCGCCGCTTCCAGATCGTCCATTGCCTGTGCGGGCCGGAGACGGTCGAGGTCTCGACCTTCCGCGGTCCGGCGCTGCAGGCGGACGAATCCGGGCACAAGGACGCCCACGGCCGGCTGCTGCGCGACAACGTCTGGGGGACGCAGGAGGAGGATGCGCTGCGGCGCGACTTCACCGTCAACGCGCTCTTCTACGATCCCACGACCCAGGAGATCGTCGACTACTGCGGCGGCTGGGACGACCTGCGGAAGAGGCGGCTGCGCATCATCGGCGACCCGGAGCAGCGCTACCGCGAGGATCCGGTGCGCATGCTGCGCGCCGTGCGTCTTGCCGCGAAGCTCGGGCTCGGGCTCGACCCCGCCACCAAGAAGCCCATCAAGCCGCTCGCCGACTTGCTGGAGAACGTGCCGGCGGCACGTCTCTTCGACGAGATGCTGAAGCTGCTGCTCTCGGGTCATGCTGCCGAGAGCGTGGCGAAACTGCGCGAAGAGGGGCTGCACCACGGCCTGCTGCCGATGCTGGACGTGATCGTCGAGCAGCCGCTCGGCCAGCGCTTCGTGATGCTCGCGTTGCGCAACACCGATCAGCGCATCCGTGCCGACAAGCCGGTCTCGCCCGCGTTCCTGTTCGCGGCGCTCTTGTGGCACGAGGTGGTGAGTGCGTGGAAGAGCCTGCAGGCGCAGGGTGTGAAGGTCATGCCGGCGCTGCACGAGGCCATGGAACAGGTAGTGAGCCAGCAGTCGGAGAAGCTCGCGATCCCGCGCCGGCTGAGCGCACCGATGAAGGAGCTGTGGGCCATGCAGCCGCGCTTCGAGGCGCGCAGCGGCCGCCGGCCGCTGGCCTTGCTCGCGCATGAGCGCTTCCGGGCCGGCTACGATTTCCTCCTGCTCCGGTGCGAGAGCGGCGAAGTGGAGTCGGAACTGGGGGACTGGTGGACGAAGTTCCAGGACGCGAGCGACGAGGTGCGCAACGCGATGCTCTTGCCGAGCACCGGGAAAGGCACGCGCCGCCGGCGTCCGCGCCGCAAACGACCAGCTGCGGTGACCGAGACGGTCGGCGAGCCCGGAGGCGAACAGTGAACCCGCCGCCGGCGATCGCCTTCGTGGCCCTGGGCAGCAACCTCGATGCGCCGCGCGAACAGGTCGCGCGCGGCATGCTGGAGATCGGCTCGTTGCCGGAAACCCGGCTCGTCAAGCGATCGTCTCTGTACCGTACTGCGCCCGTGGGATTCCTCGAACAGCCTGATTTCATCAATGCCGTCGTGATGGTGGAAACCGCGCTCGCCCCCCATGCGCTGCTCGATGGACTGCTCGCGATCGAGCGGCGCCACGGCCGCGTGCGCGAGTTCACGAACGCACCGCGCACGCTCGACCTCGACGTACTGCTCTACGGCGACCTCGTGCTCCACGAGCACGGGCTCACACTGCCGCACCCGCGCATGCACGAGCGCGCGTTCGTGCTGCAGCCGCTCGCCGAGATCGCCCCCGACACGGTGATTCCGGGCAGGGGGCGCGTGGCCGACCTGCTGCGGGAGTGTCACGACCAGCGGCTGGAGCCTCTCGATGCCGCCTGAGCGGCTGCGGTTCGTTGCCATCGAGGGGCCGATCGGGGCCGGCAAGACGAGCCTCGCGCGCTCGCTCGCGGAACGCCTGCACGCGCGTCTCGTGCTCGAGGAGCCGGAGACGAATCCCTTCCTGCCGCGCTTCTACCGCGACCCGGAGCGCCACGCGCTCGCCACCCAGCTCTTTTTTCTCACGCATCGGGTGAATCAGCTCTCCGCGCTGATGCGGCAGGAGCTGTTCGCGGGGCGCGTCGTCGCCGACTTCATGCTCGACAAGGATCCGCTTTTCGCGGAGCTCACCCTCACCGCGGACGAGCTCGCGCTTTATCGGGACCTGTACGCGCATGTCAAGCCACGCGCGCCGGCGCCCGATCTCGTCATCTATCTCCAGGCCTCGCCCGACACGCTGATCGAGCGTGTCAAGCGGCGCGGCATCGACTACGAGAACGACCTCACGCTCGACTACCTGCGGCGGCTGGCGGACGCGTACAGCGTGTTCTTCCACCATTACGCCGCCGCGCCCGTGCTGATCGTCAACAGCGACCACCTCAACTTCGTCGACGCCCGTGCGGACCTGGACCTGCTGCTCACGCAGGTCGCCGAGATGCGCGGCAGCCGGGCGTTCTTCAATCTGGGAACCTGAATCGATGCGGATCACGCTCTCCGCGCTCCAGCGCATGAGTCTCGACGGTAACAAGATCGCAACCCTGACCTGCTACGACGCGAGCTTCGCGGCGCTGCTCGACGCTGCCGGGGTCGAGGTGATGCTGGTGGGCGACTCGCTCGGCATGGTGCTTCAGGGGCACGAGACGACCCTGCCGGTCACGCTGGAGCAGATGATCTATCACACCGCGTGCGTCGCCCGCGGCGCGAAGCGTGCGTTCGTCATGGCGGACATGCCTTTCGGCACGTTTCAGACCGGACCGGCGGATACCTTCCGTAACGCGGCGCAGCTCATGGCGGCCGGGGCGCAGATGGTCAAGATCGAAGGCGGCGCGCCGATGTTCGAGACCGTCGCCTACCTCACGCGGCGCGGCATTCCCGTCTGCGGCCACGTCGGCCTGACGCCCCAGTCGGTACACCAGCTCGGCGGCTACGCAGTGCAGGGACGGGCGGAGGAGGAGGCGGCGCGCATTCTCGACGAGGCGCGCAATCTCGAGAAGGTCGGTGCCGGCATGATCGTGCTCGAGGCGATCCCGGCCAAGCTCGCGAAGGAAGTCACCGAAAGTCTGCGCATCCCGACCATCGGCATCGGCGCGGGTGTGGACTGTTCGGGCCAGGTGCTGGTGCTGCACGACATGCTCGACATCTATCCCGGCAAGAAGGCCAAGTTCGTCAAGAACTACATGCGGCCCTCGAAGAGCCTGCAGGCCGCGGTGGAAAGCTACGTGAAAGAGGTAAAGGCGAAGACCTTCCCCGGTCCCGAGCACGCGTTCTAATCGCCGCCCGCAACATGGAAGTGATCACCACCTTGCCCGCATTGCGCGAGCGGCTCGCCGCCGAGCGCGCCGTTGCGCTCGTGCCGACCATGGGCAACCTGCACGAGGGACACCTCGACCTGGTGCGAATCGCGCGCAGCGAGGGCTCGTGCGTGCTCGTGAGCATTTTCGTGAACCGCCTGCAGTTCGGCCCGGCCGAAGATTTCGACCGCTATCCGCGCACGCTCGAATCCGACCTCGCGAAGCTCGCGCCGCTGGGCGTCGAGGTCGTGTTCGCGCCGGACGAGCGCGAGCTCTACCCGGTCCCGCAGCAGTTCTTCGTGGAGCCGCCTGCGATCGCGGACGATCTGTGCGGCGCCTTCCGCCCGGGACACTTCCGGGGTGTCGCGACGGTGGTGCTGAAGCTGTTCAACGCCGTGCAGCCGGCGGTGGCCGTGTTCGGCAAGAAGGACTATCAGCAGCTCTTCATCATCCGCGCGATGGTCGAACAACTGAATCTGCCGGTGCGGATCGTTGCCGGGGAGACGCGACGCGAGGCGGACGGGCTTGCGATGAGCTCGCGCAATCAATACCTGTCGCCGTCCGATCGCGTCCGCGCAGCGGCGCTCTCGCAAGCGCTCATGCGGGCGAAGGCGGCGCTCGAAAGCGGCCGCACCGACTACCCGGAAATCGCGTCGGCGACACGGAATTTTCTTGACAGCCAAGGATTCCGTGTGGAGTATGTCGCGCTGCGAAAATGCAGCGATCTGCTGCCGCCGGGCGGGGTCGGAGAGGCGATCGTGGTGCTCGGCGCAGGCTGGCTGGGGACCACTCGGCTGATCGACAACGTGGAAGCTTGTATCGCGGGCTGATGTCGCTATAATCGGCGTCCCGCGAGTGCCCTGAATGGCTGGGAGGCCGATTCGGGACACCGATACCCCTTCACCGTTCGGAGGGTTTCAACCATGCAACGAACCATGCTCAAGGCGAAGCTGCACCGGGTGACGACAACCCACGCCGAGCTCAATTACGAGGGTTCTTGTGCGATCGACGAGAATCTGCTCGACGCGGCCGACATCCGTGAGTTCGAGCAGATCGACATCTACAACATAGCGAACGGAGAGCGGTTCACGACGTATGCAATCCGCGCACAGCGCGGCTCCGGCACCATTTCCATCAACGGTGCGGCGGCGCGCAAGGCAAGCCCGGGCGATCTTCTGATCATCGCGTCCTTCGCTTCGTATACCGAGCTCGAGCTGCAGAAGTACCATCCGAAGCTCGTCTACGTGGACGCCAATAATCACATCGTCGACAAGCGAGGCAGCATCCCGGTCCAAGCGGCATAACCGTCGACCGTTCCCATTCGAGGCAGCGCTACCGCGCTGCCTTTTTGTTTTTCAGGGGAGAGCTTTCCCGCGTCTGCGCTTGCCGACATACCTGTGCCGCACTGCCGCATCTACTTCGCATTGATCGATGCTTGCCTGCTTCCCGCGAAGCGTCGACAATGCCGCCGGGCAGGCTGCGATAAAACCCACCCGGAAGAAAAAAACTGGATCACCGAAGGAGGGTCCATCCGATGGCGCTCGGCATCACCGGCATTATCGTCTCGCTCGCTCTGCTGATCTTTCTGGCCTATCGCGGCTGGAACGTCATCATGATCGCGCCGTTCTGCGCGGCCGTTGCGTTGCTCTTCAGCTGGGGCGAGTCGCCGCTGCTCGCGACCTACACCCAGATCTTCATGCCGGCGCTGGGAACCTATTTCGCGAAGTTCTTCCCGCTCTTCATGCTGGGCGCCATCTTCGGCAAGCTCATGGACGACTCCGGGTCGGCGCGCGCCATCGCGCACAAGATCGTGGGCTGGGTGGGCAAGGACCGGTCGATGCTCGCGGTGGTGCTCGCCTGCGCGCTCTTGACCTACGGTGGTGTGTCGCTCTTCGTGGTGGCGTTCTCGGTGTACCCGATCGCGGTATCGCTCTTCCGCGAGGCGGAGATTCCGAAGCGCTTCATTCCCGCCTGCATCGGCCTCGGTTCGTTCACCTTCACGATGACGGCACTACCGGGTACGCCGGCGATTCAGAACGCCATTCCGATTCCGTTCTTCGGCACCAACAGCTTTGCCGCGCCGGGGCTGGGCATCATCGCTTCGATCTGGATGTTCGCCTTCGGCATGCTCTGGCTCAACCGCCGCGTAGCCAGCGCCAAGGCGAAGGGCGAGGGTTACGGCGAGCACAAGGAAGAGATCGCCGCGGTCGACGAGAGCCATCTGCCGAGCTTCGTCGTGGCGCTCATTCCGATCCTGCTCGTGCTCGGCCTCAACTACGTGTTCACGGCATATGTCTTTCCGGCCATCGACACGAGCTATCTGGCGACGGACAAATTCAAGAAGGTGCCGCTCTCGGCGGTGCTCGGCATCTGGTCGATCATCGCGGCGATGGTGATCGCGGTGGTGGTGGTGATCATCCTCAACAAGAGCCGCCTGAAGAACGTCGTCGACACCCTGAACAAGGGCACCATGGGGTCGCTCCTGCCGATGGCGAACGTCGCCTCCGAGGTCGCGTACGGCGCCGTGATCGCGAGCCTCGCCGCGTTCGCGGTGGTGCGGGAGGCGCTGAAGGCCGTGAGCCCGGATCCGGTGGTGTCGCTGTGGGTGGTGGTGACCGTGCTCGCGGGCATGACCGGGTCGGCATCCGGCGGCATGAGCCTCGCGCTCGGCGCGATGGGCGAGTATTACGCCCAGGCAGCGCAGGCCGCCGGCATCAACCCGCAGATCATGCACCGCATGGCGGCGCTGGGCTCGGCGGCAATGGACATCCTGCCGCACAACGGCGCGGTCATCACCCTGCTCGCGATCTGCAGCCTCACCCACAAGGAGTCCTACTACGATCTCTTCATGGTGGGTTCGCTGTCCGCGTTTACCTCCAGCATCCTGGTTCTCGTGATCTACGAGATGTTCGGCGTGTTTTGAGCGGGGGAACGACCATGGTGCGCCTCATCGTCCTGCTGGTCGCAGCGCTCCTGCTCGCGCCGGCCCGTGCCGGGGAGCTGCGATTGCTCGCGGCCGACCTCCCGCCATACAGCTATCGGGTGCCCTCGGCCTCCGTCTCCGAGTTTCCCGGGCCCGGCCAGGGCGTCGTCTACGAGGCCGTGGAGGCGATGGCGAAGCGGATCGACGGCCAGTCCGAGCTCATCGAGTTCATGCCGTGGCGTACGGCGCAGCAGGTCGCGATGACCGAGCCCGACGTGGGCATCCTCGCGCTCACCCGCACGGCCGAGCGCGAGGACAAGTATCGCTGGCTGGTGAAGCTGGTCGACGATGACCTGATCCTGGTCGGCGGCCAGGGGGTCGACGTCTCGAGTCTCGAGAAGGTGAAGAACCGGCCGACCGGTGTTTTGCTCCTGAGCGGCGCCCAGGCACTGCTCAAGCAAAAGGGCTTCACCCGCATCGAGCCGGCTCCGGAGGAGTGGATCAACGCCCGCAAGCTCCGCGACCGCAGCATCGACGCCTGGCTCGCGCCGCGCCAGATGGTGATCTACGCGTATCGCGAAGTGGGGGGCGACCCCACCGTGCTCAACATCGGCGAGATCGTGCGGCCGAGCGAAATCTGGCTCGCGGGATCGAAATCGCTGTCCGATGCCGAGGCGGCGAAATGGCAGAAGGCGTTCCAGGAGATCCGCGCCGACGGTACCTTCGAACGCATCGTCGCGAAATACAATCGAATGAAGGTCGTGCCGATTCCGGATGAGCTCCGCCGTGAGGACTACGAGCCGATCTGGGTCTACTGAGGAACGGAGATGAGCGAGTACACCCACATCCTGGTGGCGGCGGACCTTGCCGTCGACCACGAGAAAGTCCTGCCACGGGCGAAGCAGCTTGCCCGCACGTTCGGCGCGAAGCTCACGCTCGTGCACGTGGTCGACGAGCGCGAGGCGGGCGGTGAATTGCAGATGCCGATCGACGGCGAGCTGACCGAGCCCGGCTCGCCACTGCCGAGGGGGACGGGACCGATTCCGACCGGCATCGATTACGGCGGTCACCGCCTCGAACGCGCTGCGCAGGCCTTGCTCGACCAACTTGCGCGCGAGTCCGGGTTGCCGGACGTGACGACGGAGGTGGTGGCATCGACGACGATCGGGCCGGTCATCGTCGAGGTCGCGCGGGAACGGGCGGTCGATCTCATCGTCGTGGGCGGCCGGGCGCGCGCGTGGCTGTCGTGGCTGTTCGGCGGCACCACCGACGCAGTGGTGCACCGTGCGCCCTGCGACGTGCTGGTGGTTCATCAGTAGGCCGGCGCTGTTTCGGTCAAAACCTAGGAGAGAGAGAGAGGGCATGAGCAATCTCGAGCGGGTCCATCCGGTTCTGAGCGGCAACTTGCCGGCGCGGCGCAACAAAGTGGTCTCGGCGGAGGAGGCGGTGCGGCTCATCCGCGACGGCGACACCGTGGCGACGGGGGGATTCGTCGGCATCGGATTTCCCGAGGGCATCGCGGTCGCCGTCGAGGAATACTTCCTCGCGCAACAGGCGGCGAGCGAGCAGGCGCAGGGCAGACCGCGCGACCTGACGCTGGTGTATGCGGCAGGGCAGGGCGACGGCCGCGAGCGCGGGCTCAACCACTTTGGCCACGAGGGACTGGTCGCGCGGGTGATCGGCGGCCACTGGGGGCTCGTGCCGAAGCTGCAGCAGCTCGTGCTGGCGAATCAGATCGAAGGCTACAACCTGCCGCAGGGCGTGATCAGCCATCTGTTCCGCGACATCGCCGCTGGCAAGCCGGGCACGCTCACCCACGTCGGACTCGGCACCTTCGTCGATCCGCGCAACGGCGGCGGCAAGCTCAACGAGCGCACGACCACGGACATCGTCCGCCTGATGCCGATCGATGGAAAGGACTATCTCTTCTACAAGGCATTCCCCATCAATGTCGGCATCATCCGCGCGACGACCGCGGATCCGGACGGCAACCTGACGATGGAGAAGGAGGCGCTCACGCTGGAAGTGCTGGCGATCGCGACGGCGGTGAAAAACTGCGGCGGCTATGTCATCGCCCAGGTCGAGCGCGTGGCGGAGCGCAATTCGCTCAACCCGCGCGACGTCAAGGTGCCGGGCATCCTCGTGGATTGCGTGGTCGTCTCCAAGCCCGAGCATCACTGGCAGACGTTCGCGACGCAATACAACCCGGCGTACAGCGGCGAGATCCGCGTGCCGGTGGAATCGCTGCCGCCGATGGAGCTGGACGAGCGCAAGATCATCGCGCGCCGCGCCGCGCTCGAACTGGCGCCGAACAGCGTCGTGAACCTCGGCATCGGCATGCCTGAAGGCATCGCGGCGGTGGCAAACGAAGAGAAGATCATCGACCTCATGACGCTCACCGCGGAGCCGGGAGTCGTCGGCGGCGTACCCGCGGGCGGCCTCGATTTCGGCGCTGCGGTGAACACGGCCGCGGTCATCGATCAGCCCGACCAGTTCGACTTCTACGACGGCGGCGGGCTCGATGCCACGTTCCTCGGGCTCGCCCAGGCCGACCGCGAAGGCAATCTCAACGTGAGCAAGTTCGGGCCGAAGCTCGCGGGCGCGGGCGGCTTCATCAACATCAGCCAGAACGCGAAGAAGGTCGTGTACACCGGCACGTTCACGGCCGGCGGGCTGGAAGTGAAGATCGAGGACGGGAAGCTGCGCATCACCGCCGAAGGCAAGGCGCGCAAGTTCGTGAACGAGGTCGAGCACAAGACGTTCAGCGGCAAGGTCGCGGTGAGCCGCGGTCAGCCGGTGCTCTACGTGACCGAGCGTTGCGTCTTCCGTCTCTGCGCGGAGGGGCTCGAGCTGATCGAGATCGCGCCGGGCATCGACATCGATCGCGACATCCTGCCGTACATGGACTTCAAGCCGGTGATCAACGAGCCGGTCGCGTTCATGGACGCGCGCATCTTCCGGCCCGAACCGATGGGTCTGCGCAACGACATGATGCGCGTGCCGCTCGAATCGCGCTTCCGCTACGACCCGGAAGAGAACCTCTTCTTCATCAACTTCGAGAACATGGAGGTGAAGACGAAGGACGACATCGAAGCGATCCGCAGGCAGGTCGAATCGACACTGGCGCCGCTCGGCCGCAAGGTGGCGACCGTCGTCAACTACGACAACTTCAGCGTCCCGTTCGACCTGTCCGACGACTACGCGAGCATGGTGCGCGACGTCGTGGAGCGTTTCTACGTGAGCGTCAGCCGGTACAGCACGAGTGCCTTCATGCGCATGATGATCGGGATGAAAATGAGCCGACATGGCGTGTCGCCCGAGGTCTATCGCGGCGAAGCCGAGGCGCTGGAATCGGCCAAGCGCGCCCGGGCGGCAACGAGCACCGATCCGCTCAAGACGTGAACAGACCCTAGTACCCTGCATTGAGTTGACAAGGCGGGGTGCTCGCCGCAGAATACGTGTATATACACGTAACGGGGTCGCGGAACGTGGCGACGAAATGTGTCTGCATCAACTTGAGGCGGGCTGCGAGCTCGGTCACCCGGCTCTACGACGAGATGCTCGCGCCGAGCGGCCTGCTGGTCACACAGTTTTCGTTGCTGCTCGCGATCGAAAGGGCGGGTGAGCCGCGTCTCGGCGAGCTGGCCGAGGCGATGGAACTCGATCGCACCACGCTCACGCGCAATCTGAAGCCGCTGGAGCGGCAGGGGCTGATCGAAGTCTCGGCGGGTGACGATCCGCGCACGCGCCGCGTCGTGGTGACGCGAGCCGGCAGCGCGGCGATTGCGCGTGCCCGGCCGCTTTGGGCGCGGGCACAGCAGGTGGTGCGCAACGCCCTCGGCGGGGAGGCGCTGGACGACATGCTGCGGCGTCTTGCCGCGCTGCTGCGTGAAGTTCGGAGCGCGCCGGCGCCATCCTCCAAGCCGGCCACACGCGCGGCGCATCGCGATCGATCAAGGTGAAGACAATGACAGCCAACTGGCGCACCCCGGGTGTGGTGATTCTCTGCGGCGGACTCATCGTGACGCTTTCGATGGGCATCCGGCACGCCTTTGGACTCTTCCTGCAGCCGATGAGCGCCGACTTCGGCTGGGGCCGGGAGGTGTTCTCGCTCGCCATCGCGCTCCAGAACCTCGCGTGGGGCGCGACCCAGCCCTTCACCGGATTCATTGCGGATCGCTATGGGGCAGGGCGGGTTCTGGTCGCCGGCGCGCTGCTCTACGTGCTCGGCCTGGTGCTGATGGCGGCCTCGAGCACCGGGCTCGCGCTTGCCGGCAGCGCCGGACTGCTCATCGGTCTCGGACTGTCGGGGACGACGTTCAGCGTGGTCTACGGCGTCATCGGGCGGACGGTGAGCGCGGAGAAGCGCAGCGCGGCACTCGGCATCGCGGGTGCCGCCGGCTCGTTCGGGCAATTCATGATGGTGCCGGTGGGGCAGACGCTGATCGGCAGCCTCGGCTGGATGTCCGCGCTGCTCGTGATGGCGGCGCTGGGGGCGCTGATGGTGCCCCTGTCCTCGGCGCTGGTGGAAAAGCGATCCGGCCACGTGGGCACGGGACACCAGCAGA
>JBDHRV010000096.1:0-13858 GCA_039807745.1 Burkholderiales bacterium | reverse complement strand
CCGGCAAGGGCGGCAACGGCGGCAATCGCGGTGACGGAATGTCGCATCGATTTCATGGGTAAGACTCCTTGTTCAAGCTTCGTTGTTGGGAAAGGGGGGTATAGCGGCATATCGGGTCGGACGAGTCATCTCTCGCGACTGGCTTCCTGATCGCAGAGGGCGGTGCTGATCGCCTGGAGCAAAGAATCGCCGTCGACGGGCTTGGCCAGGTAGGCCCTTGCGCCCAGACCGAGCGCGCGGCTTCGAGACTCGGCAGTGTCGCGACCGGTGATGATCACCACGGGCATCTCCACATGACGCTCGTGGAGCAGTTGCTGAACTTCAAATCCGCTGACTTCTGGCATGTGCAGATCGAGCACCAGACACTCCGGCGACGAGTCGCTCAACGACTTCATGAACTCCGCCCCGGAGGCGAAAGTCTCTGTGGCAAAGCCGGCAGACGAGATCAGACGCATCAGGGCCACCCGGACGTCGGCATCGTCGTCCACGACAGCCACGGTCGGTGGTCTCCCGTGCGACATGGCCCATCATCGCAAGGGCGTGCGTGGGACTCAACTGGACCTTGGTCTAGGATCGCCTGGTCACCGGCGCGCGCGAACCGGCGCCAGGGCCTGCGCGCCGTCGAGTTTGGCCAGACTCCTGTCGAACGTGCCGAGCGGCAAGTGACCGGCTTTGCGGGCGATTTCCAGCACCAGGCAGTCCGAGAAACCCAGCGCAGGGCGCGCAGCGAAGTTTGCCAACGCCGAGGCAACAACGTCGGCATCCTGCAGCGTCAGATTCGTGTGGTTGAGCAACAGATCGATCGCCTTTGCGAGCTGTGCAGGAGTTCGCTCGTAGACCGCATCGAGCACCCACAGAGCTTCTGCCAGGACCAGGTGAGACACCCAGGCGCCTTGTTCGACAAACCTTTCCGCGGCATTCACTTGCGCCGCATCGTCGCGCGCCAACAGGCGCACGAGCAGGTTGGTATCAACGGCGCGCATGCTGCTCGCGCATGTGCCTTCTGATACCTTCCTTCACGTTCGACGGTGCTCCCTGTTTGGGCTCGCCTTCGGGGAACAGCGCCCCATGCACATCCACCGAGGTGTGCCGTCCGGCCCTGCGAACGACAACTCCATCATCCCGCTCATCCCATTCGAGGATCGAGCCGGGGCCGACGCCAAGCTTCTTGCGCACTTCGGCTGGAACCGAGATCTGGCCTTGGGCGGTGACTTTGGATTGGGCGAGCACCATGCTGTTACATTACCATGGTAATGGGCACTGCTCAAGCCTCCACCCGGGCGCGCTGCGCCAGCCTGACGAGCTCGGCCACCGAGCGCACGCCGAGCTTCTTCATCAAGTTGCCGCGATGAAACTTGATGGTCTTCTCCCGGGTGCCGAGGTCGGCCGCGATTTGCTTGTTCAGCCGACCCGCGACGACTTGGGTCAGGACCTCGCGTTCGCGGGCGGTCAACACCGCCAATGCGTTCTCGATGCGAGCGCGATCGGCACGCTCCCGCTGCTGCGCGGCAGCCCTCTCGACGGCCCGCGAGACGGCGGCGAGCAGGTCGGTCTGGTCGACGGGCTTGGTGAGAAAGTCCACCGCCCCTTTCTTCATCGCCAGAGCGCAACTCCGGATATCGCCGCGGCCGGTGAGGAACACGATCGGCAGCATCTCCCCGCGCTCTCCGAGCAGTCGCTGGAGGTCGAGGCCCGTCAGGTCCGGCATCGCGAGATCGAGCACGAGGCAGCCCGGAGTTCGAGCGTCATACGAATCGAGAAAAGCCAGGGAGGACGCGAAAGCGGAGACGGCCATGCCTGCCGATACCAGCAGGCGTTCCGTCGCCGCGAGCACCTCGGGGTCGTCGTCGACTACGTACACTGTTGCGGGCTGCATGCGATGTGGCTCAGGGGCCAATGGCTGGAAGCTCCATGATAAATCTAGAACCACCCTCCCGGTTGTTGGTCGCCCACAGTCGCCCACCGTGGGCGTTGACGATCGAGCGGCACACAGCGAGACCCAGACCCATGCCCTGCGGCTTGGTCGAAACGAACGGCTCGAAGATTCGCTCCAGATCTTCGACCGGGATGCCGGTGCCGTGGTCGATGACATTCAGAATGACCTGACCACCCGAGGCGAGCTCGGTGCGGACGTTAAGAGACCGCGGAGGCTGGGCGTCGGCCATCGCGTCGCAGCCGTTGACGAGAAGGTTCAGCAGCACCTGCTGCAGTTGGACACGGTCACCCGAGACCGCGGGAAGCTCGGTTGCGAGCTCGGTGCTCACGCTGACCTGACGGCTGAGCAGGTCGCTGCGCACGAGCGCGAGGACGTCCTGTACTGCGTCGTTCACGTCGACTGCCGAGTATTGGATCTCTTCCTTCTTGAAGAGCGAGCGCAGCCGGGTGATGACCTGCCCTGCCCGTTTGTCGCTCTTCACGATGTCTCGGAGGATCTCCTGCACCTTGTCCAGCTCGGGTGGATCGCGGGCAAGGAAACGCTGCGCCGCCTGGGCATTGCTCAGAATTGCCGACAGCGGCTGGTTCAACTCGTGCGCGAGCGACCCGGACAGTTCTCCGAGCATGGCGACGCGGGCCAGGTGTGCGATCTCGTCGCGCTGTCGCGCCGCCTCGCGCTCGGCGTCCTTGCGCGCGGTGACGTCCTGCGACGCGCCGAGCATGCCGCGGGCGACGCCGGTCCCGTCGCGCTCGATGCGGCCGCGCGATGTGACCCATCGCACGCGCCCGTCCGGCAGCACGACGCGGAAGTCCTGCAGGAAGTCGCGGTCCTGGCCATCCAGCGACGAGCTTACGCTGCGCTCCACCGCCGCCCTGTCGTCGGGATGGACTGCTTCCAGGAAGCGAGCGAGGTGGGCAGGCTCGTCGGCGCGGTAACCGAACAGCTCGCGGCCTTGGCCCGTCATCCAGACTTCGTCGGTCGTCGCATTCCATTCCCACAGACCAAGCGCGCCGGCGCTGGCGGCGAGTTGCAGACGCTCCTCGCTCGTGCGCAACCGTTCGGCAAGCTGTGCGGCAGCGATCACTTCCCAGCCGAGCTCGTAGGCCACCGAGACGACCACGGCGAGGAAGGCAACGGAGAGCAACGTCGGCAGGCGGACCAGGCCCAGGTTGAGCAGGGCCGCAAAGACGGCAGTGGCCAGCAAGCTCAGGAACAAGATGCCGACCATGGCCGCATGCCGTCGCGCGCCGGCGCCGCCGCGTCGCCAGAGTTCGCTCGCAGCGTCGGCCAGAAAGCACAGAACAAGCAGGTTGCCGAGCTGGGCGACGATGGCAAAGCGATTCGGAATGCCCGCCGGCAGATAGATGTGCTCCCCGCCCCACACCGGCACCGAGAGCATGGCGGTCACCTGATCGAAGTTGAGATTCACATCGGAGTGGAAGTTCAGAACCAGCGAGACGGCCCGCAGACCGCACCCGAGATAGCCCAACCAGGCTCTTCCGGCATGGAAGTGGAGGCGGACGAAACCCACCACGGAGACGACCAGCGTGAACAGCGGTAGGTGCGCCCAGCGCAAGGTCGCGGCGTACTCTCCCGGCGTGGTCGCGCGCATCATCCGCAACTCGAAGATGCTGAAGGCGGCGACCGAGAGAGCGGTCACGAAGAACATCGCGTAGCCGTACCGACGGGGTTGGCGGCTCCACGCCAGCAGAAAGACGAGACCGAGCGCGAGACTCGCCCCCCCGATCATCGGCCAGGCAAAGTCGATCCAACCCATTTACGACACCAGGAGGAGTTCGCGCATCCGACCGCGAGTGTACTGTCAGAGCAGTGACCATGTCGTCACGTCTGCGGGCCCTGGGTTTCGATTGCCCTCGTGGCAGCGCCGCGCATCTCTGCGAGAATGCGCGGTCGAAACAACGACCATGGACCACCTGCTCCTGCTACGCGTGATGGTGCTCCTCGGCATCGCCAACGGAGCACCGATCATCGCCACCAGATTGCTCGGCGCGCGCTTCGCTGCACCGCTGGACGGGGGGCTCAGGCTCGGCGATGGCGCGCCGCTGTTCGGCGACTCGAAGACGATTCGCGGCGTGGTGGCGTCGCTCGGCTGTACCGCGCTCGCGGCACCGCTGCTGGGTTTTGACTGGGTGACCGGCGCCGGATTCGCCGCCGCCTCCCTCGCCGGCGACCTGCTATCGAGCTTCCTGAAACGGCGCTGGAAGCTCGAGCCGCATGCCGAGGCGTTCGGCGTCGATCAGATTCCCGAGGCGCTGCTACCCCTCGTGGTCTTCAAGTCCCAGCTCGGACTGACGCTGCTCGAGATCGTGGTGTTGCTGGCGGCCTTCGTGACGCTGGCGAGCCTGCTATCGCAGCTGCTCTTCCGTCTCAACATCCGTGACCGGCCCTATTGAGGAGCGCCAGCCAGTAGGCGGTGCAGCGTGATCTCCGGTGCGCAGTTCAAGCGGACGTCGACGATACTGGTGCCGGCGCCCACCGACGTGTAGCCGATCATCCCATCGTAGCGCCAGGCGCCCCGCGCGATGCTGCGCGGGCTGTCGGCGTCCGTGAGCAGCGGCACCCCTCCCGGGAGGCAGATCTGCCCGCCATGCGTATGCCCGCACAGCATCAGGTCGTAGTCGGCGTGCGCGGCGTGCCGGTACACCTCGGGCGTGTGCGACAGCAGGATGGACACCGCGCCAAGGGGAATGTCGTGCGCGGCCCGGTGGAAGTTCTCCATGCGGTAGTAATGCGCATCGTCGATGCCGGAAAGGTGGATGACCTCGGCGCCGCGCGTGAGCATCGCCGACTCATTCATCAGCAGCCGGTAGCCCATCGCCTCCATGCCCGGCACCAGGCGCAGCGTGTCGTGGTTGCCCAGCACGGCGTAGGCACTGCCCTTGATCGCGTGACGCAGCCGCTCGAGCCCGGCCAAGGTCTCGGCGAACGGGCCGAACGTCCTGGTGCGGTAATCGCCGGTCAGCACGCAGAGGTCGTAGTCGAGGGGGCGCACCCGCTCCAGCAGGGCGTCTGCAAACTCGATGCTGGAGTCGACGTGCAGGTCGGACAGGTGGAGGATCGTGAAGCCGTCGAAGGCCGCGGGGAGGGTAGGCAGCGTCACATCGTGTCGGCGCACCTGGATGTCGAGTGCGTTGCGGCGGCCGCGCCCATGCAGGCCCGTGAGGCGCAGGCAGCCCCGGATCAGGCCGTGCATCGAGTACCAGTTCTCGAGGTGGAAGAAGTGGGTGCCCTGGCGAAAGATCTGCGCCTCGTGGTCGCGCTCGAGGCCCAGGCGCTGCCGCACGTGCAGATGCCCGAGCCGCTCATGCAGCGCCGCGAGCGCGGACCGCTCGGCGGCGGTGATCTCCGGTGACCTCATCGGTCGTCTGCCCAATACCTGACTGGTGGTTCGAAGCGACACGGCGAAAGCGTGTTCGGGGACGCTTTTCTCTGGACCGCAGGCCGTGCTCCCGTGGTTTTCCGGTGAAGGTAACACGAAGGCTTCCACGGCTGCCCGGCGAGCGATGAATGCGGGCATGAATCGACTGCCTTGCCGCGAGCGGTGATCGGATTCTCGTCGCTCGTGTCGTTCGGTCGACATGTCGCGACTGCGGGAGCCACGGCACGTCACCTCCCGCCGTAGGCCACACTTCAACATGGCAGGGGCTTCCGGTCGGGTCGGAGTCGATCCCGACGCGCTTGACAGCCGGGTGCACGCTTCCTGCGTAGTTCGACCGTACTATGGACGACGCAAACTGCAGTGTTTTGATTCTGCCCACCGCGCCCGGACGATGGTCGTCCCGCGCCAGGGTGACCCGCAACCTGGCTCCGGTGCCGAAGGATTCGGACGCCCGCTTCAGGGCACTGGTCCAGAACTCCGCGGACATCATCACCATCCACGATGTAGACGGAACCACGACCTTCGAAGCGCCTTCAGCCTCGCGCTTGCTGGGTCGCCCGCCTGGCGCGCTGATCGGCCACAGTCCGTGGGAGTCGATTCATCCCCGCGACGTCGCCCGCGTGCGCAAGGCCTTCGAGATCGTGGTGCACGGCAGGACGGAGCCTATGCCGATCGAGTTCCGCTACCGGCATGCGGACGGCTCATGGATCTGGCTCGAGGCAGTGGGCAACAACCTGCTCGACTACCCACATGTCCGCGGCATCGTTCTCACGTCGCGCGACATCACTCGACGCAAGGCGGCGGAGCGGCGGATCGAGCACCTCGCCCATCACGACTTCCTCACCGATCTGCCGAACCGCTCGCTGCTGGGCGATCGGCTCGACGTCGCGCTGGCACAGGCGCGCCGCCACGGACATCTCGTTGGCGCGCTCTTCATCGACCTCGACCGCCTCAAGGTGGTGAACGACACGCTCGGCCATGCCGCCGGTGATCAGATGCTGCGGGAGGCCGCCACGCGGCTGGCGGGCTGCATGCGCGAAGGCGACACGGTTGCCCGACTAGGCGGGGACGAGTTCATGGTGGTGCTGTCCAACCTGGGCGATGCGCGTGGCGCTGCCTCTGCGGCGCGGAAGATTCTGGACGGCCTCGCCCGCCCGACCGAGCTGATGGGGCAGGAGGTGTTCATGTCGGCGAGCATCGGCGTGAGCATCTATCCCACCGATGCAGCGGACGCCGATGCGCTGATCCGCAACGCGGACGCGGCCATGTACAGCGCGAAGCGGCACGGCGGCGACAACTACCAGTTCTATACCTCGGATCTCAACGTACAGGCGCAGGAGCGGCTTACGCTCGAGCAGGGCCTGCGCGTGGCCGAGCAGCGCAACGAGCTGCATCTGCTCTATCAGCCCAAGATCGATCTCGCGAGCGGCAAGATCATCGGTGTCGAGGCGCTCCTGCGCTGGCAACATCCCGTTCTCGGCTGGGTTTCGCCGGAGCGCTTCATTCCGATTGCGGAAGAAACCGGTCTCATCATTCCGATCGGCGAGTGGGTGCTGCGGACCGCTTGCGAGCAGATCAGCACCTGGCGCGCCCTCGGCATCGACCTGCCCGTTGCGGTCAATCTGTCCGCCTGCCAGTTCCGCCAGCGCAACCTTGCCGAAACCATTCATCGCATCCTGTCGGAGGCGGGCGTTCCGCCGCAGTGCCTCGAGCTCGAGATCACCGAGAGCGACGTCATGGAAAACGCGGAGAGCGCAATCGCGGCGCTCGGCGAGCTGAAGGCACGGGGCATCAGCATTTCGGTCGACGACTTCGGCACCGGCTACTCGAGTCTCAGCTACCTCAAGCGCTTCCCTCTGGACGTCCTCAAGATCGATCGCTCGTTCGTGCGCGACATCGCCATCGACAGCGACGATGCGGCGATCGTCGAAGCGATCATCGCGCTCGCGCGCAGCCTTGAAATCAAAGTCGTCGCCGAGGGCGTCGAGTCCGACGACCAGAAGGCGTTCCTCAACCGCTCAGGCTGCGACTTTGCTCAAGGGTATCTCTTCAGCCCGCCAGTCGAGGCCGGGCAAATCGCCGCACTGATCGAGCGGCAGTAGCCGCCCTCTTCTGTCGCGCGCGCGTCGGGCTTCGGCGCGCGGGCGAGTGGGTGCTTCGTCGCTGCTATAATCCTGCGCTCCCCAGGCCCGAACCGCGGCGCAGCCCCATCACGCGCGGTCAAGTTACGCGCCACCACACCCAGAACATGAACGACCCCTCCTTCGAGAGCACGCTTGCTCGCGACGTCTGCCGCCGGCGCACCTTCGCCATCATCTCGCATCCCGACGCGGGCAAGACGACGCTGACGGAAAAACTGCTCCTGTTCGGCGGCGCGATCCAGATGGCGGGCACCGTCAAGTCGCGGAAGAGCGCGCGTCACGCGACCTCGGACTGGATGGAGGTGGAGAAGCAGCGCGGCATCTCCGTCACCAGTTCGGTGATGCAGTTCGAATACGATGGTCATACGATCAACCTGCTCGACACGCCAGGCCACGAGGATTTCTCCGAGGACACCTACCGCGTGCTGACGGCCGTCGATGCCGCGGTGATGGTGATCGATGCGGCGAAGGGCGTGGAGGCGCAGACGATCAAGCTGCTCGAGGTATGCCGGCTGCGGTCGACGCCGATCATCACGTTCGTGAACAAGCTCGACCGCGAGGTGCGCGAGCCGCTCGCGCTGCTGGAAGAGATCGAGTCGGTACTGAAGATGGACTGCGCGCCGGTGAGCTGGCCGCTTGGCATGGGCAAGAGTTTTCGCGGCGTGTTCGATCTGCAGCGCGATCGCCTGGTGCGCTTCACGCCGGGCGAAGAACGGGTCCGCGAAGACGCCGAGGTGATCGAGGGGCTCGGGAGTTCGCGACTCGATGCGCTGTTCCCGGGCGAGATCGCGACGTTGCGTCACGACGTCGACCTGATACGCGGCGCGAGCCACCCATTCGAGCTCGCCGAGTTTCTGGCCGGACGCCAGACGCCGGTGTTCTTCGGATCGGGCATCAATAACTTCGGCGTGCGTGAAGTTCTGCGCGCACTGATCGAGTGGGCGCCACCGCCCCAGCCGCGCGACGGCGGCAGCCGGCTGGTGCGGGCAGAGGAGGCGCCGTTCACGGGTTTCGTGTTCAAGATCCAGGCGAACATGGATCCGAAGCACCGGGATCGCATCGCCTTCTTTCGCGTATGTTCCGGGTGCTATCAGCCTGGCATGAAGGTGCGGCACCTGCGCACGGGGCGCGAGATGAAGCTCGCGAATGCGCTCACTTTCATGGCGAACGCGCGCGTTGCAAGCGAAGCGGCGGTGGCGGGCGACATTCTCGGCATCCACAACCACGGACAGCTGCAGATCGGTGACACGTTGAGCGAAGGCGAAGCGCTCGCCTTCAAGGGCATCCCATATTTCGCACCGGAGCTCTTTCGCGTCGCGCGCCCGCGCGATCCCTTCAAGGCGAAGCAGTTGCAGAAAGGCCTCCAGGAGTTGGGCGAGGAGGGCGCAATCCAGGTCTTCGAAACGATGGTCTCCAACTCGCTCCTGCTCGGCGCGGTGGGTCCGCTACAGTTCGAGATCGTGGCGCAGCGACTGGCGACGGAATACAAGGTGGATGCGATCTACGACGCGGCGAACGTCGCAACCGCGCGCTGGCTCGTCTATCCCGACGAGACTACGAGGCGGAATTTCGAGCTCGAACAGGCAGCGGCGATGGCGGTCGACGTGGACGGCAATCCCGTGTTTCTCGCCACCAACAAGTACAACCTGCAAGTGACCATGGAGCGCTGGCCGAAGGTCGGCTTCCATGCCACACGCGAGCACGGCGAGCGGCTCGCCTCGACCTGACTGCGCGCCGCGTCAGTCGACGTTTTCGCTAACGATCGCGTCGACGCGCTGCGTCACCTCGGTCGTGAGCCTCGGCAGCACCTCGAGCGCCTTGAGATTCTCCGCGAGCTGCGAGAAACGGGTCGCCCCGAGAATGACGCTGCTGACATTGGCGTTCCTGAGACACCAGGCGATTGCGAGCGGAGCGAGCGCGCAGCCCAGTTCGTGCGCGATCCCGTCGAGCTCGTCGACGACGCGGTTACGAACCGGATCGGTGAGTCCGTCGCGCAGAAAGGCGTAGCTCGCGAGCGTCGCGCGTGAGCCGGCGGGGACGCCGTGGCGATACTTGCCGCTGAGTAGCCCCGAAGCGAGCGGACTCCAGGTGGTGAGCCCCAGACCGAAGTCCTTGTAGAGCGGTGCGTACTCCGACTCCACGCGCAGGCGGTGGAAGAGGTTGTACTGCGCCTGCTCGGTGACGGGCTTGTGCAGGTGATGGCGCTCGGCGATTTCCCAGGCGGCGCGGATCGACGTGGCCGGCCATTCGCTGGTGCCCCAGTAGAGCGCCTTGCCGCGCGCGATGATGTCGTGCATGGCCCAGACGGTCTCGTCGATCGGCGTATTGGGATCGGCCCGGTGACAGAAGACGAGGTCGACGCAGTCGAGCTGCAGCCGCGCCAGCGAGCCGTCGATCGCGTGCAGCAGATACTTGCGGTTGAGGGTGTTCTTTTCGTTGGGCCCCTCGCCCAGGCCCCAGTAGAGTTTGGTCGACACGATGTACTTCATGCGCGGCCAGCGCAGCGCTTTCAGCACCGATCCCATGATCTCTTCGCTGCGGCCGTTGGCGTACGCCTCGGCGTTGTCGAAAAAATTGACACCGGCATCGAAGGCGGCGGCCATGAGCTCGCGCGCGGCGACCATGTCCAACTGGTTTGCGTAGGTGACCCACGAGCCGAGCGCAAGCTCGCTCACCTGCAGACCGGAGTGGCCGAGACGGCGGTAGTTCATGGCTTGTCGTCGCGTTGCCCGGACCGCGCGTCCATCTCGTCCGACGACTCCTTCATTTCGCACGCGCTCTGTACGATCTCGATCTCGTCCCAGGCGTAACCCATTTCCGCCAGCGCGGCCTTGAGGCACAGGGCGTCCACCTTGCTTCCCTGGCCGCAACAGACGTTGAGCAAGGCGGAGCGAACCGTCGGCGACGGATCTCGTTCGAGGTCGCCGCGGCAGCACCAGGGTGTGCCGTTGATTCGGATGTGCCAACTCGCCATTTATCCAATAGTATCGCGTCGCGAGATGCGGGTCTGTCTGCGTTAAGAGAAACACGTCACTCGGATTGTTCCCGTGACCACGATCGACTTCCTGGACGCCTATTGCGAACGCACCGGCCCCGGTCTCTGGAACGAGCCGCTCAATGCCGCCACCAACCTCGCCTTCATCGCGGCGGGGGTGATGGCATTGCGGCAGTGGCGCAAGGCGCCGCGACTCGCGTGGCGCAACAGCTGGGACCTGCTGCTTCTGATCACGCTGCTCTTCGCCATCGGCGTCGGGAGCGCGCTGTGGCACACGTTCGCCGCGCGCTGGTCGAGGTTCGCGGACGAGATCCCTATCCTGCTGTTCATCAACCTGTTCCTGCTCGCGTTCCTGGTCCGCATCGGTCGCACACGATGGGTCGGAACGCTGGAGCTCTTCGCGCTCTTTCATCTCTTGAACTTCGGTGTGAACGCCGCATTTCCGCGGGAATTCCTGAACGGATCCATCTTCTACGGACCCGCGTGGGCAACGCTCATCGTGATGGCCGTCTTTCTCGCCGCGCGCAAGGATCCCGAGGCACGCGCCTTCGCCCTGGCCGCGGGTGTTTTCACGGTCTCGCTCGTCTTGCGCACGATCGACGAGGCGGTCTGCCCGGCCTTCCCGGTCGGCACCCATTTCCTCTGGCACCTGTGCAACGCGGCCATGCTCTATTTCCTGCTCGTGGCGCTGATCCGCAGCGCCTCCGGGCCGGATTGAAGACTGCTGAGCGTCCCACTTCGAGATCCGCTCGCGGCCGTCCGTCTGTCGCCTGGAACCGTTCGTTCCGTTGGGCGGGTCTTATACTCGACCCCGCGGCCCCCGGGGAATGCGCATGTCGGGGCGCATGTTCCGGATTCGATGACACTACTCGAAGGCGGCAAGGATGGCGACAATCATCGGCACTCCCCGCAACGACCTCCTCCTGGGCACCCCGGCCGATGACCTGATGTTCGGCCTGACCGGCGATGACGCGCTGGTGGGCCAGGGCGGGGCGGATCTGCTCGACGGCGGCATCGGCGCCGACTATCTGCGGGGCGGCGCGGGGAACGACACCTACCGGGTGGACGACTTCCGCGATCGCGTCGTCGAGACGCGCGATCCGCTTGCTCTCGTGCGGGTGTCCGCGGCCGCGGACGGCACACAAGGGAACAACACGAGCTACAACCCGGCGATCTCTGCCGATGGTCGATTCGTCGCTTTCGGCAGCCTCGCATCCAACCTGGTCCCGGGCGAGTCAAACGTCGTCCAGGACGTGTTCGTGAAGGATCTGACGACGGGCGCCGTCGCGCGCGCTTCGACCGACGTCAACGGGCTCCAGGGCAACGACACGAGCTTCGCCGCGTCGATCGGCGCAGACGCGCGCTACGTCGCGTTTCTCAGCAATGCCACGAACCTCGTGCCCGACGATCGCAACTTCGTCACCGACGTGTTCGTGAAGGACCTCGCGACCGGCGCCATAGTCCGCGCATCGGTCAGCGACCGTGGCGTCGAGGCGAACAACTTGAGCGTAGACGCCGCGATCTCCGGCGATGCGCGATTCGTTGCCTTTTCGAGTCTCGCGTCGAATCTGGTCGCCGGCGACCGGAACGTCTCCACCGATGTCTTCGTGAAGGATCTGCAGACGGGTGCGATCTTCATCGCTTCGTCCAATGCTCAGGGGATCTCCTCCGTCGGCGGCAGCAGTGACGCGGCGATCTCGAGCGATGGGCGCGTGGTCGCATTCAGCAGCAACGCGTTCGATCTCGTCCCGGGCTTCACCGGTGCGGTGACGGGGATCCTCGCGAAGAACCAGGCGACAGGCGCCATCGCGCTGGTTTCCACCGCGTCGGACGGCAGGCAGGCGAACGACTCGAGCTTCGCGCCGTCGGTCTCGGCGGACGGGCGCCTTATCGCGTTCCAGAGCGCTGCCTCCAACCTCGTTCCGGGCGACCTGAATGCAGTCTCCGACATTTTCGTCAAGGATCTCGAGACGGGTGTCGTCGCGCGCGTGTCGACGTCCACGAACGGCGTCGAGGGCAACAACGCAGCCGATGCACCGCAGATCTCGCCCGACGGCCGATACGTGGTCTTTCGCAGCGTTGCCTCGAATCTGGTGCCAGGTGACAACGGGGCCACCGCCGATATCTTCGTGAAGGACCTCGTCACCGGCGCCCTCACCAGGGTCTCCGAAGGCCAGGCCGGACTGAACCCGAACGACAACAGCTTCGGAGCCGCCATCGCGGCCGATGGAAGCGTCGTCGCGTTCCTCAGCAGTGCCTCGGATCTCGTGCCCGGGCTCCCGAACACTGTCCCCGATGTGTTCGCGGCGACGCCGGCTATCGTTACGGGCGGCGGTGTCGACGCCGTCGAGTCTGCCCTCTCCCTTGCGCTCCCCGCGAACGTCGAGAACCTCACGCTCGTGGGCGCCGCAGACATCGACGGCGCGGGCAACAGCCTGGGGAACATCCTCGCGGGCAATGTCGGCGCGAACCGTCTGTTTGGCGGGGCGGGGGACGATGGACTCTTCGGCGCTCCGGGCAACGATCTCCTCAACGGCGGCGACGGCGCCGACTACGCGAGCTACGTGGGACCGCGGTCGCTCTACGCGGTGGTGGGCAACGGCGGCGAACTGGTGGTGGCCAGCGCGGCGGAAGGCGTAGACCGCCTCGCGGGGATCGAAACGCTCGTCTTCGCGGACGCCGTGCTACCGACGACAACCGTGGACAGCGCGCGGGAGTATCTCGCGTCCTATGCGGATCTCATGACCGCGTTCGGCGCCGACGGAGCCGCCGGGTTGAGTCACTTCGCCACGACCGGCCATGCCGAAGGCCGGACCGTCACCTTCGACGGGCTGGAATACATCGCCTCCTACGGTGATCTGGTGAATGTCCTGGGGCTGAACGCGGATGCCGGTGCCGCGCACTATATCCAAGCTGGGCGCTTCGAGGGTCGCACCACCAGCTTCGACGGCCTGCAGTACATCGCCTCGTACGGCGATCTGATCGTCGCGTTCGGCGCGAACGCGGATGCTGGGGCGACCCACTACCTCGCCTCCGGTTTCTCCGAGCACCGCGTCCCGGACCTGTTCGACGCGACGCAGTACCTCGCGAAGTACGCGGACCTGCAGGCCGCCTTCGGCGCGAACACCGAAGCGGCGACGATTCACTACCTCACGGCCGGCTATTTCGAGGGCCGGACGGATCACCCCTTCGCCTGATCGATCGTGAATTCCCCTTCTTAGCGCCCGGGGCAGCGATCTCAGGGCCGCCCGCCGCAGCGGTAGCCCCTGCGAGTAAAGCACGCAATGCCCGATCTGCCTGGTCGAGGAAGGCCTCGTCGGGGTGGTCGTCGACGCGTCCAGCGGCGCCATGACGAAGTACGAGCCGCAGATCACGATCACACTGAT
>JBDHRV010000095.1:0-13907 GCA_039807745.1 Burkholderiales bacterium | reverse complement strand
GCCTGGCGGGTACGCGCTTCGTTTTCGATGAGAGAGAAGCGGACGTGATCATCGCCATACTCGCCGAAGCCGACACCCGGCGATACAGCCACCTTCGCATCGTTCAGGAGCTTTTTCGAGAATTCGAGCGAGCCCGCCGCCTTGTAGGGCTCCGGGATCGGCGCCCAGACGAACATGGTCGCCTTCGGCACCTCGACGCCCCAGCCCACCTGCTGCAGGCCCTTGCAGAGCACGTCGCGCCGGTTCTGGTAGGTCTGGCAGATCTGGCGCACGGGCTCCTGCGGGCCCTCGAGCGCCACGATGGATGCCACCTGGAGCGGCGTGAAGGTGCCGTAGTCGTGATAGCTCTTGATGCGGCTTAACGCCGTGACGAGATCGCGGTTGCCGACCATGAACCCGACACGCCAGCCGGGCATGTTGTAGCTCTTCGAGAGCGTGAAAAACTCGACCGCGACTTCGCGCGCACCCGGCACCTGCAGGATCGAAGGCGCGCGGTAGCCGTCGAAGACGATGTCGGCGTAGGCGAGGTCGTGCACGACGTAGATGTGATGCTCGCGCGCGAGCTCCACCACGCGCTCGAAAAACGAGAGCTCGACGCACTGGGTGGTGGGATTGCTGGGGAAATTCAGGATCAGCATCTTGGGCCGCGGATAGCTGTCCCGGATCGCCCGCTGCAGTTCCTCGAAGAAGTCGACGCCGCGCGCCATCGGCACGTGGCGGATGTCGGCGCCGGAGATCACCGGCCCGTAGATGTGGATCGGGTAGCTCGGATTCGGAACCAGCACGATGTCGCCGGTGTCCAGCGTCGCGAGCGTGAGGTGGGCGATCCCTTCCTTCGAGCCGATGGTGACGATCGCCTCGCTGTCGGGATCGAGATCGACTTCGTAACGCTGCCGGTACCAGTTGCAGATTGCCCGGCGCAGCCGCGGGATGCCCTTCGACACCGAATAGCGATGCGTGTCCGGCCGTTGCACGGTCTCGATCAGCTTGTCGACGATGTGCTTCGGCGTCGCACCGTCCGGGTTGCCCATGCCGAAGTCGATGATGTCCTCGCCGCGTTTGCGGGCCGCTGCCTTGAGCTCACCGGTGATGTTGAAAACGTAGGGCGGCAGACGCCGGATGCGACTGAACTCTTCCATGGGGAGGTTTGCGACGGGCTGGGTGAAGCGAAAAAAGCTATGATTCTAGGGCGTGCCGCGATGTGCCGCAAATCTCGCCCGCTCCGATGAAATTTCACCTCGCCACCGCCCCCGGCCTGAATCTCTTCTCGGGCTACGGCGATGGCTATGTTGCCGTCAACGGCGTGCGCCACGAGTCGAGCCTCGTGGTCCTGCCGGAGCGCATCGTCGATCCGTGGGACGCGCCGACGTTCGATGCGCTCGCGAGCGCGCACTTCGAGTTTCTCGCCACCCTGGGCGTGCAGGTGGTCCTGCTGGGCACCGGTGCGCGCCTACGTTTTCCGCCGGTGTCACTGCAGCGGATCGTTCTGCAGACCGGCACCGGGCTCGAAACCATGGACGCGATGGCGGCGTGCCGCACCTACAACATCCTGGCCACCGAGGGCAGGAAAGTAGCCGCGGCAATCCTGCTCCGCTGATGCGCGGCGAGCAGCGCCTGGCTACAAGCCCGACAGCACCTTGAGATGGGTCATGACGCTGCGCCCGAGCGCATGCAGCTCGTAGCCACCTTCCAGCACCGACACGACGCGCCCGCCGCAGTACTTCGTCGCAAGATCGAGCAGGGTGTTCGTCACCCAGGCGTAATCGGACTCGATCAGACTCATCGATGCCATGTCGTCGTCCCGATGAGCGTCGAAGCCGGCCGAGATCAGCAGGAGCTCGGGCCGGAATGCGTCGATCGCCGGCACCCAGTGCTCGGACACCGCGTTGCGGAACCGCTCGCCGCCGGTGTAGGCCGGCAGCGGGATGTTCACCATGTTCGGCGAACCGCCCTCCGCCCCGCTGTAGGGGTAGAACGGATGCTGGAAAGTCGAGACCATGAGCACCCGCGGATCGTCCCGGAAGATATCTTCGGTGCCGTTGCCGTGATGCACGTCGAAGTCGGCGATGCACACGCGCTTGAGCCCATGATGCTCGAGGGCGTGGGCCGCGCCGACGGCGATGTTGTTGAAGAAGCAAAACCCCATGGCCCGCTCGCGCTCCGCATGGTGCCCCGGGGGGCGAACGGAGCAGAAGGCGGTCTTCGTGGTCCCGCCGAGCACGAGATCGACGGCGTACACCACCGCCCCCGCCGCGCGCAGGGCAGCGCGCAGCGAGAACGGATTCATCGCGGTGTCCGGATCCAGGTGACAGAGGCCGGCTTTTGGCACCGCCGCGAAGATGCGGTCGACGTGCTCCCTGGTGTGCACCCGCTCCAGGTGGACCCGCTCTGCCGCCGGAGCGTCACGATGGTCGAGGTAGTTGATGAGCCCCGAAGCGATCAGCTGATCTTCGACAGCGCGCAGCCGCAAGGGACTCTCGGGATGATACGAACCCATATCGTGAGCCAGACAATCGATGTGGGAAATAAACGCAGTAATCAACGGCGCCTCCTTCCGGCGCGGGGTCGATGTGCCCCCTTTCTTGGCAAATTTGTTGTATTTTCGAAATGTTATAGCCAGCCAGCAGCAAAGTCCATTATGATCCCCGCACGAATATTGCAATGCAGCACGAGGGGTGTCCCGCAGGCCGTGATTCTAACCACTTACCGCATCCATGACTTCTCTCTATAGCACCGAGCGTCGTTACCTGGCTCAGCTTTTCTGTCCCACGTCGGTCGCACTGATCGGCGCCGGCGAGCGTGAGGGCAGCGCCAGTCGCGCACTGGCGGAGAATCTGCTGCGCGGCGACTTCAAGGGCGAGTGCTACGCCGTCAACCCGAACCGCGAGACGGTGCTGGGCATGCCGAGCCATGCGTCCGTGGACGAGATCGGCAAGCCGATCGACCTCGCCGTCATCGCCACGCCAGCGGAAGCGGTGCCGGAAGTCATGGAGTCCTGCCGCCGCGCCCGCGTGTCCGCGGCCGTGATCCTCACCCCCGGCCTGCAGCGCTCTTCGCCACAAGGACAGGCCTTGCTCGAAGCAACGCTCGGGGTGGCCCGCAAGGGCGGCATCCGCCTTCTCGGCCCGAATTCGATCGGCCTTGCGCGCCCCGCCCTGGGTTTCAATGCCGCTCTGGCTCGGGGACCCATCAAGTCCGGCAGCGTCGCACTCGTTTCCCAGTCGGGGGCGCTGCTCACGTCGATGCTCGACTGGGCGCGCACCGACGACATCGGATTCTCGACCATCGTCTCCCTCGGCAATCGATGCGACGTGAGCTTTTCCGACGTGCTCGACTTCCTGACGAGCGATCCCCAGACCGAAAGCATTCTGCTCTACGTCGAAGGCTTCAATCGTCCCCGGCGCTTTCTGTCTGCCTTGCGCGGCGCCGCACGCATGAAGCCGGTGATCGTGGTGAAGGCCGGGCGCCGGGCGGCAGGGCTGCGGGCGGCCATCACCCATTCCGGCTCGCTGGTCGGGCGCGACGACATCTTCGATGCGGCGCTGCGTCGGGCTGGCGCGGTGCGCGTGTTGACCTATTCGCAGCTCTTCTCCGCCGCCAAGTGCCTCTCGTCGCGCTATAAACCCTGCGGCGACCGGCTGGCGATCGTGTCCAACGGCGGTGGTCCGGGCGTGCTCGCCGCGGATTGGGCGATCGATCAGGGCATTCACGTCACCGAGCTCGCCCCCGCCACCGTGGAAACCATCCAGACGGCCCTGCCGGAAGGCCACCCGGTGCACAACCCGGTCGACATCCATGAGGACGCCGGCCCCGAGCGCTACACCGCGGCGGTCCGGGCATGCATCCAGGACCCGCAGATGGACGGGTTGCTGGTCATCCATACGCCGCAGGTGATGTCCGACCCGATCGCAATTTCGAACTCGGTAATCGCGCTCAGGCAGGAAAGCAGCAAGCCGCTCATCGCTTGCTGGATGGGGGACGATCATGTCGCAGCCGCGCGCCAGGTCCTGCAGGACGCCGGGATGCCGGTGTTCCGCACGCCGGAACCCGCCGTCGAGGCCTTCCGCAACATCGTCAACTACTATCGCAACCAGCAGTTGCTCATGCAGGTGCCTGGGCCGATCGCGCACGAGCAGCCGGCCGACGTCGAGGGTGCGCGGATCCTGGTCGAAGCGGTGCTGGCCGAGCGGCGGAAGATTCTGACGGAGACCGAATCGAAGGCCCTGCTCGCCGCCTTCAGAATTCCGGTCGCGAAAACCGTGGTGGCCCGCTCGCTCGCCGAGGCGATCGTCAACGCCGAGCAGCTCGGTTTCCCGGTGGCGATGAAGATCAGCTCCCCGGACATCGTGCACAAGTCCGAGGCGCGCGGGGTGCGGCTCGACGTGCAGAACGCGCAGGAGCTGCGGGCCGCCTACACGGACATCATCGCGAGCGTGAAGCGCCTCTCGCCGAACGCCCGCATCGAAGGCATCGCGATTCAGCCGATGGGCGTCAAGCAGAACGGACGCGAGCTCATGGTCGGGGTGGTGACCGACCCGCAGTTCGGGCCGGTAATCAGCTTCGGCGCCGGCGGCTCGCTGGTCGAGGTCCTGGCGGACCAGGCGGTCGCACTGCCTCCCTTGAACGCTTTCCTGGCGCGCGACCTCATCCAGCGCACGCGCATAGCGAAGACGCTCGGCGCCTATCGCAACATGCCGCCTGCCAACATCGACGGCCTGGTCGAAGTGATCGAACGGGTCTCGGAGATGGTGTCGGAGCTGCCCTGGATCGTCGAGATGGACATCAACCCGCTGATCCTCGACGAGGAAGGCATCATCGCCGTCGACGCGCGCATCGTCGTCGACCATCCCTCGCCGGATCTCTTCGGGCGCTACGCCCATATGGCGATCTGCCCGTACCCCGAGCACCTGACGGAGACGCTGGTGCTCGCCGACGGCACCGAGATCGTCATCCGCCCGATCCGGCCCGAAGACGCGGAGCTCGAGCAGGAGTTCGTGCGCAATCTGTCGGAGGAGTCCCGGTACAATCGCTTCATCAGCACGGTGCGGGAGCTTTCGCAGCGCATGCTGGTCCGATTCACACAGATCGACTACGACCGCGAGATGGCGCTCGTCGCGGTGACCCAGCAGCAGGGGCGCGACATGGAGATCGGCGTGGCCCGCTACGTCATCAATTCGAGCGGCGATACGTGCGAGTTCGCGATCGCGGTCGCGGACAACTGGCATAGCCACGGCATCGGCGGGCGCCTCATGGTGAGCCTGATGGATGCGGCCCGCGAAAAGGGGTTGCGCCGGATCGATGGCGACGTTCTCACTTCCAACACGAGGATGCTGCGCTTCATGCAGAAGCTCGGCTTCGAGGTTCTCCCGAACGAGGACGATCCCGACCTCAAACGCTGCGTGCGCGCGCTGTAGTCTCTCCGCGGCGAACGGCAGCGTGGAGGTGGGTCTTTGGCAGGGGCGATAAATCCGTGGCACCAAACTTGCACCCGGCGGCTGCCGTTTCCCCGCCTCGAAGTCGACCCCCGCCGATGCCCCTGCCCGTAGACAGCGTCGTTCAGCAGGTCTCCGCCGTTATCCTCGGCAAGGAAAAACAAATCCGCCTCGCGGTGGCCTGTCTGCTCGCCCGCGGCCATCTTCTGATCGAGGATCTGCCCGGCGTTGGCAAGACCACGCTCGCCCACGCGCTCGCAATCTCGCTCGGCCTCGACTTCCAGCGCATCCAGTTCACGGCCGATCTTCTGCCGACCGACATCCTCGGCGTTTCGATCCTCGACCGCGAGAGCAGCGAGTTTCGCTTTCACGCCGGACCCATCTTCGCGCAGGTGATCCTGGCCGACGAGGTGAACCGCGCCACGCCGAAAACGCAAAGCGCCCTGCTCGAGGCGATGGCGGAGCGTCAGGTCACCGTCGAAGGCGAGACGCGCCCCCTGCCGCAACCGTTCTTCGTCATCGCCACGCAGAATCCCTCGCACCAGGTCGGCACTTTCCCGCTGCCCGAATCGCAGCTCGACCGCTTCCTGATGCGCATCACCCTCGGGTATCCGGACCGCACGGCGGAACGCTCGCTGCTCGAGGGCGCGGACCGCCGCGATCTCATCGCGAACCTGCAACCGAAACTGCGTCCCGAGAATCTCGTGTCGCTGCAGCGGCAGGTGACCGGCATCCACGCCTCACCGGCGCTGCTCGACTATGTGCAGGCGCTGATCGAGCATTCGCGTCGCTCGCCCGATTTCATCGCCGGCCTGTCCCCGCGCGCGGGCCTGGCATTGCTCGCCAGCGCACGCGCCTGGGCGCTGATGGAAGGCCGCGACCAGGTGCTCCCCGAAGACGTGCAGACGGTGCTGCCCGGCGTGATCGGGCATCGGCTGCAGACGACGAGCGAACTCGCACGGGTGAACGGCGCGGAACTCTCGCGCAAGCTGGTGTCGGAAGTCGCGATACCCTGACGGATCCCTCCGTCACCGCGGGGCCGAGCCCTTGATCGAGATCGTCAAGCCCTTCATCGAGGACTGGCTCGCCCGTTCCAGGCGTCCGCAAGCCGCACCGCTGACCCTGACCCAGCGCCGCATCTTCATCCTGCCGACGAAGTACGGCTTCGCCTTCGCTCCGGTGCTGCTGGTCATGCTGGCGGGATCGGTGAGCTACGGCTTGTCCCTCGGTTTCGTGCTCACGTTTCTGCTCGGTTCGGTGGCGATCGTGTCGATCCTGCACGCCTACCGGAATCTGGCCGAGCTGCGTGTCAGCCTCGCCCGCGCCGAGCCGGTGTTCGCCGGCGACACCGCGCGCTTCCCGGTACACCTCGACAACCCGTCGCGGCAGTCGCGCTTCTCCGTCGGGCTCGCGCGCCAACGCGAGGAGCAGGGTTTCGCCGACATCCCATCCGGCAGCCAGGCCACCCTCGAGCTGCGTCTTCCCACCACCCGGCGCGGTGTGCTCCGCGCCGGTCGCTTCACGCTTTTCACGCGCTACCCGATCGGTCTCTTCTTCGCCTGGTCGCCGATCGAACTGGAGGCGACCTGCCTCGTCTATCCGCGACCCGACGACGCCCCGCTGCCGCCTTCGGCACGCTACGCGCAATTGGGCGAGCTCGCGCCCGCCGGCTCGGGCGACGAGGATTTCGTTGGCCTGAAGCCCTATCAGCCCGGCGACTCGCCGCGGCGCATCGCGTGGAAGGCGTCGATGCGGGGCGAGACGCTTCTCACCAAGCAGTTCGCGGGGCAAGCCCAGGACGAGATGTGGCTCGACTGGGACGATCTCCCCGCGCACCTGGGCGTCGAGGCGCGGCTCTCGCGGCTCGCGAACTGGGTGCTGCAGGCCGATCGCGGCGGCGTCTGCTACGGACTGCGGCTGCCCGCGCGCCGTATTCCGCCGAGCGCCGGGGAAAAGCATAGTCAGCGCTGCCTCGAGGCGCTCGCCAGATTCGACGCCGACCCGGAGGCAGCATGACGGCGGGCACCCCGTTGCAGGTGTTCAGCGTCTACTCGCTGCTGTTCGCGGTGCTGCTCGCCGCGGCACCGCACGCCGTCCACCTGCCGAAGTGGGTGCTGCTGCTCGCCGCCTCGCTCTGGCTGTGGCGCGTCTACCTGTTGCATCGCGACCTGAGGCTGCCCAACCGCTGGCTGCTGAGCCTGTTCACCATTGCCGGCTCGGTCGGCATCTTCTTTCACTACCGCAGTCTCTTCGGTCGCGACGCGGGCGTCACCCTGCTCGTCCTCATGCTCGCCCTCAAGCTGCTGGAGATGAATGGCCGCCGCGACGCGATCATGGTGGTCTTCCTCTCCTATCTGCTGCTCATCACGCACTTGCTCTATTCGCAGACGGTCGCCACCGCCGCCTACATGATCACCGTGGTCTGGCTCATCACCATGACCATGGTTGGATTCCAGCAGCGCGCACCGCAGCAGGCGTGGAAATCCGCGATCCGCACCTCCGGGCTGCTGCTCACCCAGGCGGTACCGCTGATGCTCGTGATGTTCCTGTTCTTTCCACGTATGCAAGCGCCGCTGTGGGGGCTGCCGCAGGACAGCTATGCAGGCAGCACCGGGTTGTCGGACACGATGGCGCCCGGCAGCCTTTCCAACCTGAGCCTCTCGGACGCAGTCGCCTTCCGCGCCCGCTTCGAAGGCGAGCCGCCGAATCGCGCTCTGCTGTATTGGCGCGGACCCGTGCTGTGGGATTTCGATGGCAAGGCATGGCGTGCCGGAGCGCCGATCCCGGGGCCGGTCCCGCAGTTGGTCGCGGCGGGCGATGCCACCCGGTACGCGGTGACGGTGGAAGCGCATCAACAGAATTGGCTCTTTGCGCTCGACCTCCCGGCACTCGCACCCGATGCGAGCCGCATCACCCCCGATTTTCAGATCCTGCAGGCGAAGCCGCTGCGCGAGCGCAAGCGCTACGAAATGATGTCCTATCTGTCGTACCGCAGCGCGCCGGACAGGCTCGCACCCGAAGTCCGCGAGCGTGCGCTACAGCTGCCGCCGGCCGTTGCACCGCGCGCCCGCGCGCTGGCCGAGCGTATCCGCGCGGAATCGGCCAGCGATGAGGAAGTGCTGCAAGCCACGCTGGAGTTCTTCGCGCGCCGCTCGTTCTTCTACACGTTGAGCCCGCCGCTGCTCGGCAACGATCCGGTCGACGAGTTCCTGTTCCAGACCCAGCGCGGGTTCTGCGAGCATTTCGCCTCGGCGTTCGTATTCCTCATGCGCGCGGCGGGGGTGCCGGCCCGAGTGCTGACCGGTTATCACGGGGGCAGCCTCAATCCGGTGGGCGACTACGTCATCGTGCGCCAAGCCGATGCCCACGCCTGGGCGGAGGTCTGGCTGACCGGTCAGGGATGGGTGCGGGTCGATCCCACCGCCACGGTATCCCCGCAGCGGCTGATGGAAGGTCTGGCCGCCGCGGTTCCCGACGACGACCCGGTGCCGTTGCTCGCGCGGGACGATGTCGCCTGGCTGCGGCACGCGCTGTACCGTTGGGACGCCATCGCGAACGCGTGGAATCAGTGGGTGCTGGGGTACAACCCGGAGCACCAGCGCAGTCTCCTGGCGCGGGTCGGGTTCGACGACGCCACCTGGCGCACGATGGCGATGGCGCTGCTCGGCCTGTCCGGGTTCGTGCTCGTCGCGCTCACCGCCCTCCTGTTCTTCAACCTGCGCGCGCAACGCGACGATCCGGTGCAACGGGCATGGCAGCGTTTCTGTGGCAAGCTCGCGCGGCGCGGCGCGGCACGCCGCCCGACCGAAGGACCCCGCGACTACGCCCAGCGCATCGAGCGCGAGTTCCCTCAGGTTGCGGCGGAAGTGCGAGCGATCGGTGAGCTCTACGTGCGGCTGCGCTACGGCAGAACGGCGCAGCTGGACGATCTGGCGCGCCTGAAAGCGTTGGTCGCGCAGTTTCGCGTCTAGTCGCCGCGCGCGTTACGGCAGCGCGTCCCGCGACACGCCCTGTCGCTTGATGATGCGGCGCAAGCTGTGCAGTGCTTCGATCTGGATCTGCCGCACACGCTCGCGGGTGAGATTCAGGTCCTCCGCCAGTTGATCGAGGGTCAGGATCTCGGCTCCGTTCACGCCGTAGCGGCACTCGATGACCCGCCGCTGCTTGTCGTTGAGCTGCGCGAGCCACTCCCGCACCTGCCACTCGGTCTCCGCGTACTCCAGACGCTGGTCCGGGTGCAACGTGATGTCGTCCGGCACCGACTCGCCGATGGAGAGCATCGGGTCGACGTCGAGCGGCGCGTCGAGCGAGGTCATGCGCTCGTTCAGCGCGAGCACCCGGCGCACTTCGCCCGGCTTGCGGCCGGTAAGATGCGCCACGTCTTCCACCGTCGGCTCGCGATCGCCGTGCGTCTCGAGGTAGCGCGTCGCGCGCAGCACCGCGTTGAGCTCCTTGATGACGTGCACTGGCAGGCGGATAGTGCGGGACTGGTTCATGATCGCCCGCTCGATGCTCTGGCGGATCCACCATGTGGCATACGTGGAGAAACGGAAGCCGCGCTCGGGATCGAACTTCTCCAATGCGTGGATGAGCCCGAGATTGCCCTCCTCGATCAGGTCGGGCAGCGCCACGCCGCGGTTCACGTAGTGCTTCGCGATGTTCACCACGAGCCGCAGGTTGTGCTCGATCATGGTCTGCCGCGCGTGGAAGTCGCTCTGCCTGGCAAGCCGTGCATACCGCAGCTCTTCTTCCGGGGAGAGCAGCGCGTTATGGCCGATTTCGTTCAGGTAGAGCTGCATGACGTCCGAGAGCAGATCGCTGGCCGCGCTCTCGACGTCGAGGGCGGGCGCATCCTCTTCCAGGAGCAGGGGTGCCTCCTCGAACGACTCCTCGTCTCCCGGCAAGAAGGCGCCTGCCGTCATCATCCCTTTGCGGCCGGCAGGTACTTGAGCGGATCGACCGGCTTGCCCTGTCGCCTGATCTCGAAGTGGAGCTTGACCTGATCGGCGTCGGTATTGCCCATCTCGGCGATCTTCTGCCCCTTCGCGACGCTCTGGCCTTCCTTCACGAGAATCTCACTGTTGTGCGCGTAGACGCTCAGATAGCTCTTGTTGTGCTTGATGATGACGAGTTTGCCGTAACCGCGCAACCCGCTGCCCGCGTATACGACCTTGCCGGATGCGCTCGCGAGCACCGGCTGACCTGCTTTGCCGCCGATGCCGATGCCCTTCAGGTTCGCCGCCTCGGAATACGAAGTGACCACCTTCCCCGTCGCCGGCCACGACCAGTTCACCCGATCTTCGTCGTCGCCAGTCTGCTGCTCAGGCGCGGGCTCCGGCTTGGGATCGACCTTCGCCAGATCCGTCTTCGACGGCTCGCGTGCAGCCTCCTGCTTCGCCGCGTCCTGGCTGCCCGGCTTGAACGACGGTGAGGCCGCAGCCGCGATCGCTGCCGGGGTGGCAAACGGCGATGGGGCGCCCTTTAGGTCGTTCAGCGCCGCCTCCGAATACGGCAGGCGCTGGGCCTTGGGTGCCTTGACGAGCGGTGCGGACAAGCCCGGCTCCGCCGGCCGCGGCTCGACTGGCCCGGGGATTGTCCCGGCGGGCTCCAGCGCCAGCGGTTTGCCCTCGGCTGGCGGGGCGGTCACGAGCGGGGCCGCGGCCGCGCCGGCGGCTTCGGCGGACGGCACGCCGGGCGGACGCAGCCGCAGCTGCTGATCGACCGAAATCCGATTCGGATCGGTGATACCGTTCCACGCCGCGAGATCGCGGTAGTCGAGACCCTGGTCCAGTGCGATCGAATGCAGCGTGTCGCCCTTTTTCACCGTGTAGTACTCGGGCCGCGTGTCGGGTGCGGTCGGCTTGCGCGGCGTAATCTTGGCGGCACTGCCTCGCTCGATGACGGGCGCCTTGCGCGGCGGCGATGTCTCGCAACCGGCACCGAGCAGGACGATGGCCATCGCCGACAGTACAGCGAGCAGGCGAAGCGTTCTCGTATGTAGCGAAAGCGGCATGTCTAGGCAGTCCCCGGCAGCAGCGGCACGAACTTCACCTCATCCAGGACCGCTTCGTCGTACCCGCGCGAGGTCCGGGTGATACAGCAGAGCCGCTGTTCGCGGGTGCCCAGCGGAAACACGAGCCGCCCACCCGTTGCGATCTGCGCGAGCAGCGCCTCGGGCACGTGGGTGGCCGCCGCAGCCATGACCACGGCGTCGAAGGGCGCGGCCTCGGCGAGCCCGCGGTGCCCGTCACCGTGGCGCAGCTTCACGTTGTGGATGCGCAGCCCCCGCAGCCTCACGCGCGCCTTCGTGGCGAGCGGGGCGAGGCGCTCGACGGAGTACACTTCGCGCGCGATGCGCGACAGCACCGCCGCCTGATAACCGCAGCCGGTGCCGATGTCGAGCACGCGCGCGAGCGCCGCGCCGCCGCGCGCGATTTCGATCATGCGTGCGACGACATACGGACTCGAGATGGTCTGGCCGAAGCCGATGGGCAGCGCGATGTCCTCATAGGCCCGGCTCGCGAGCGCTTCATCGACGAACTTGTGACGTGCAATCTCCGCCATCGCTGTGAGCACGATCTCGTCTTTCACGCCGCGCTCGCGCAGGCGTTCCACCATGCGCAGTCGCGTGCGCTGCGACGTCATGCCGATGCCCGCGTCGAGTCCGTTCATGCGAGCCATGCGCGCACGGCTTCGAGCTGCGCGAAGTGCGTGAGATCCATCTGCAGCGGCGTGACGGACACGCGGTTCTGCGCCACGGCGTGGAAGTCGGTGCCTTCCCCGTCGTCCTGCGCATTGCCGGCGGCGCCTACCCAATACACGACGTTGTCCCGCGGGTCACGCGACAAAACCGCTGGCTGCGCCTTGTGCCGCTTGCCGAGACGCGTGATGGAGAGACCGGCAAGCGCTTCGAACGGGACGTCCGGCACGTTGACATTCAGCAGCACCGGCTGCGGGATCGGGTCGACGCGGAAGCGCTCCACCATTTGCGCGGCGATGCGAGCCGCCGTCGCGTAATGGCGGCCGGATTTGCTCGTGAGCGACACGGCAAAGGACGGGATGCCGAGCAGGAAGCCTTCCGTGGCCGCGGCGACGGTACCCGAGTAGATCGTGTCGTCGCCCATGTTCGCCCCCTCGTTGATGCCGGAGACGACCATGTCCGGCAGGTGTTCGAGCAGGCCGGTGACCGCAAGGTGGACGCAGTCGGTGGGCGTGCCGTTCACGTAACTGAACCCGTTCGCGGTCTTGCGCACCGTCAGCGGTCGATCGAGGGTGAGCGAATTGCTGGCACCGCTACGATCCCGTTCCGGCGCCACCACGACCACCTCGCCGAACGGCGACAAGGCCTCCGCCAGCGCCGCAAGCCCGGGCGCGAAGTAACCGTCGTCGTTGGAGAGGAGGATGCGCATGGGCGGGACGGCACTGCAATTCGCAAACCATGATTCTATCGCGTCCGGGGTAGAGGCGGACTGCGGCCATGATCCCGATCGATCACGGCACCCGGGTACCCGCAGCAACGACCGGGTTAACGACCTCTGAAGTCTGGTTTGCGTTTTTCCTTGAAGGCGCGGATGCCTTCCTGGTAGTCCTCGCTGTCATAAACCACACGGCGCAATCCCTGCACGCGCTCGAAACCCTCGGGCGACATGGGGCGCGCGCTCGACAGGATACGCAACTGCTCCTTCATCACGGCCACGCTGAGCGGCGCGTTGTGTGCCATCTGACGCGCGAGTTCGAACGTGAACGATTCGAGCTCGGCGCTTGGCACCACGTGGTTGACCATGCCGAGGCGCTCGGCTCGCTCGGCACCCATGGGCTGCGCCGTGAACGCCATCTCCTTCATGACGTGAAGGTTCGCGGCGTTCAGAAAGTTGACCATGCCCGACACATTGTAGGGCACGCCCAACTTCGCGGGCGTGAGTGCAAACGTCGTTGCCGGCGTGGCGACGATGAGATCACATGCGAGCGCGAGCTCACAGGCGCCTCCCCAGACGGTGCCTTCGATCATGGCGATGACCGGCGCCGGCAAGGTCTGGATGCCGCGCACGAGTTGGCGCAGCGGATCGTCCCAACCGAGCGGATCGCGCTGCGATTCGGGCAGCTCGTTCACGTCGTGGCCAGCCGACCACACCTTCTCCCCCGGCTGAGCGCGCAGCACGACAACGCGTGCTGCCTGTGCGCGCAGCGTCGCGAGTGCTGCCATGAAGTCCTCCACCAGCGACTCGCTCAGCGCGTTGCGCTTCTGCGGATGGTCGAGAGTGATAAGACCGATATCGTCGCGTTTCTCGGTAAGGACGAGCGGCATGTCGCGGGGCTCCTGGTTGGATTGGGATACGCTCGCCGCGCGCAGTGGACGACGCGAATCGACCGCGCCAGCTCTGGCAAGAGTACTTCAGGAAAAGATGAGACCGGACGATCAGGGACCTTGGTCGGGGCGAGAGGATTTGAACCTCCGACCACCTGCACCCCATGCAG
>JBDHRV010000094.1:0-13999 GCA_039807745.1 Burkholderiales bacterium | reverse complement strand
TCCTCCCCGCTCTGGCAGCCGCACGATGACAAATTCTTTGCCAAAATCGTCAACTCTTCAGTGATAAGAGACTAAGGTGAGTCGAGTTGTTGGCGCAAGGGCCTTACCATAGCGAGCGGGGTCTTGCGTTTTGCTCCCGGGATCCAGGATCGCACGGCGGGCGACGGCTCGGACTCGGCGGCCGGGTGTTGTCAGGCGAACAGATTGACCACCCCGTCCAGCCCCACGAAGTCGAGGGCGTAAGTCGCTCGCACCTTGACCGCCGGCTTGGCGTGGAACGCGATGCTGAAACCCGCTTCGGCCATGAGCGCGAGGTCGTTTGCGCCGTCGCCGATCGCGAGCACGCGTTCCGTCGCGAGCCCCAGCGCGTCGCGCACCTCGCGCATGGCGCGCGCCTTCCGCGCAGCATCGACGATCTCGCCCACAAGCCGGCCCGTGATTTTTCCGCCCTCGATCTCGAGGGCCGTGCCGCGCGCGTAGTCGAGTCCGAGCCGCTCCCGTAGGCGATCGGTGAAGTACGTAAAGCCGCCCGAGACGAGCAGCGTGCGGATGCCTCGGTCGTGCATCGCCGCGAGCATGCTCTCCGCTCCCGGGGTGAGCGCGAGGCGCTCGGTGTAGACGCGTTCGAGCGCGTCCTCGCCGAGCCCCGCGAGCAGTGCGACCCGCTGCTTGAGACTTTCCGCGAAGTCGAGCTCGCCACGCATGGCGGCAGCAGTGATCGGACCGACTTCCGACTTCCTTCCGGCGAGGTCGGCAAGTTCGTCGATGCACTCGATCGTGATGAGGGTGGAATCCATGTCCATCGCCACGAGCCCGAAGTCGGCGAGCCGCACGGATTCAGGCACGAACGCGTGATCGAGCCGCGCTGCCTCGCAGTAGGCTGCAATCCCTGACGCCGGTTGCGCATCGCGCAGCCGGAACGCTTCATCGCCGACACGCTCGATCCCCGATGCGCGTGCGAGCTTCGCGATCTCCTTGAGGTCGCGGGTGTAGACCTCGAGCCCCTGAACGATGAGGTTCATTGACGACTCCGCGCCCGCAGGGTGAGGCTCAGACACTCTGCAACGAGCCCCGGGACCAAGGGAGCCGCGTGCCGATCCGCGACATCACCGATCTCGTGGTTCGGGTCGCGCAGCGCCACCGCAGCCGCGAGATCGACCGCGGCTGCAACGACCGCGAGCGACCAGTCGCTGGCAGGGCCCTCCCCTTCCGGCAAGCGCAGGACCCGGGGCCGTGCTCCCGAGAGCTCGATGTCCACATTGGCGAGGCCCGCCGTGATCCCGAGTCCGGTCGCCTTGAGCCACGCCTCCTTGCAGGTCCACAGTTCGATGAAGCGACGCGACCGCGCGCCAGGATCGAGCGCCTCCAGCATGGCTCGCTCGCGCACCGAGCCGTAGCGGCCGGCGAGCGCCAGCGCGTCGACCGCTCGGTCGGCTCGTTCGAGGTCGACGCCGATCGAACGGCCGATGCAGAACGCGGCGAGCGCGACATCCCCGCTGTGCGAGAGATTGAACTGAAGATCGACGTGCGCGGGCTCCGGAGCCAGCGCAGGCTTGCCGTGGCGTCCATACACGAAGCGGATCGCACCCGGAGCCTCGCCCAGATACCGCGCGAGCAGCACACGCAACGCCCCGCGCGCCACCCGATAACGCCGCACATCGTCGGCGTGACGAAAGCGCGCCGCCCGTTCCTGCTCGCCGGGGGCAAGATATGCGCTCAGCACGGCGATGGTCTCGGCCGCCGCGTCGAGCGGAAACAGCCAGAGGTGCACGTCGGCATCGGGCAATGCGAGGGGCGGCAGCACGAAGTTCGCAGGCGGAAACCGGAGGACGATGCCTCGATTATAATGGCCGGCAGTCGCGGTCCCGGTAGTCCCGTTTCCCCTACAAGAGAAGAAGCCGCTTGTTCCTGCTCAAGCTCCTGTCGCGCCTGCCGTTGCCGGTGCTGTACCTGTTCGCGCCGCTCGTGTACTTCGTCACGTACCACCTGCTGGGGCATCGCAAGCACGTCCTCTTCGACAACCTGCAGCAGTGCTTTCCCCAAAAGTCCGAGGCGGAGATCGTCGCACTCGCGAAGCGCAACTTCCGCAATTTCTCCGAGGTCCTGATCGAGATGCTGAAAGGCATCACCATGCGCGACGATGACATCCTGCGCCGGGTCGATCTGCAGAATCTGGAACCGCTGCTCGAATACGCGAAACTCAAGCAGCCCATGGTCATTCTCACCGCGCACCAGTGCAACTGGGAGTGGCTGCTGCTCGCTGCCTGTCTGCGCCTGCCTTTCCCGCTCGACGTGGTCTACAAGCCGCTCGCTCACGACCCGTTCGACGACGTCATGCGACAGGCGCGCGGACGCTTCGGCGGCACGCTCATCGCACCCGAGAACTTCGTGACCGCGATCATCCAGCGCAAGGGTCAGGCGGTGGGATTGGTCATGAACGCGGACCAGACGCCGCTCAAGGAAGAGGAAAAGGTCTGGGCGAAATTCCTGGGGCGCGACACCGCGTTTTTCATCGGCGCCGACAAGATCGCGCGCATGACCCGCGCCCCCGTCTATTTCGTCGCGATGCGCCGGCGCGCCCGCGGGTACTACGAGGCGCACATATCGGAGCTCGCGCTGCCGCCCTACGGCAGCGGCGGCTACCCGGTGGTCGAGCGTTATGTGCTCGCCCTCGAAGGGCTGGTGCTGGAGTCCCCCGAGGACTGGCTGTGGGTCTACAACAAGTGGAAGTACAAGAAGCCGCTCTACGGTTGACCAGGGCCTGTCCACGCACGAATGCAGTGTGCAGGAAAGACCCTAGCTGATCGCGGGCTGGCCGGTGCGCGATTCGAGGTAGGCTGCCAGCTTGCCGATGGTCGGATAGTCGAAGAGATCGGTGATCGCGAGCTGATCGGGCCACTTCTCCTCGATCCGCTCATGGATCTGGGCGAGCACGAGCGAGCTCGTGCCGAGCTCGAAGATGTTGTCGTTGACGCCGATCTCGCGCCCGGGAATGAGCTCGCGCGCAATCGCCAACAGTTCCTGCTCGATCGCGCCGGCAGGATGCTGATCGGCTGCGCTGCGTTGCGGTTCGAGGGCGGCGAGGCCGGCCATGTCCGCGTCGAACTCTCCGGCGAGATAACGGTCCCGCAGCAGGAAACGCTGCAGCTTCCCGCTCGTGGTCTTTGGAATCTGAGGCACCGGCACCACATGGGAGAGCGTGACCCCCGCGCCCGCCGAGATGCGCGTGCGCACGCTCTGCGCAATCGGCAGGAACTCTTCCAGACTCTTGCGGTGGAGGATGAATGCCACCACGTCGTCGGCCGCCGCGTTGGCAACGCGCACGCCACAGAGCGCAGCCTTGCCGGGTCCGACTTGGGGAATCGACTCGACCAGCGCCTCGAGATCCTGCGGAAAGTGGTTCTGCCCGCCAGAGAAGATGATGTCCTTGGCGCGGCCGGTGATGACCAGTTCACCCTGGTACACGAAACCGATGTCCCCGGTGTCGAGCCAGCCGTCCTCCGTGAACTCGACGCCGTCACCCTGCGTGCCCGAGTAGTAGCCGATGGTGACGTTGTCGCCGCGGATCTCGATGTGACCGACGCTGCCCTCGGACAACACCGCCCCGCCATCGTCACGAATGCGCAGCCCGACGTGCTTGATGGGACTGCCCACCTTGACGAGGCGCATCGCCTTCGGGTCGTCGGCGTCCAGCAATCTCACCGGCGAGCCGATCACCAGCGACTCGCGGTCGACCGCCATGATCTGGATCTCGCGATCGAGCGGCGGAAACGTGACCGCGACACTCGCTTCCGCCAACCCGTAGACCGGAAAGATTGCCGACGCCCTCAGGCCGCTGGCAGCCAGCGCCGTGTTGAACTCGCCGCACAGATCCGGTGAGATGGGTTCGGCGCCGTTCATGATGATGCGCACCCGCGAGAGGTCCAGATCGCCGGACTTCGCGTGATCGAACGCACGCAGGAAATGGCGGTAGCCGAAGTTGGGGGAGCCCAAAATGGTTGCGCGCTTTTCCGTGGCTTTCTTCATCCACAGCAAGGGGCGGCGGACGAATAGCTCGGTCGGCAGGAGGTGCTGTTCGAGGCTCACGGAAACCGGTGTCAGGTGAAATCCGATCAGCCCCATGTCGTGAGTGAGCGGCATCCACGACAGGGTCGCGTCCTGGGTCGAGAAACCCGTCGCGGTGACGATGCCGTCCAGGTTCGCGGTGATGTTGCGGTGGGTAAGCTGCACGCCCTTCGGGCTGCTCGTCGATCCGGAGGAGAACTGGATCATCGCGACGTCATCGCGTTGCACTGCCTCGCGCTTGCCGCGCGCGCCGCTGTCCTCGAGCCGATCGAGATAGACGGCGCGTGCTGCGAGCTTGTCCGCCTGCGCGGCAAGTCCCACGCTCTCGCCGAACGTGCGGTAGCGCTCGAAGATCTTCTCGCCCGAGCACAGAAAGGGATCGCCCAGACGCTCGGCGACATGCAGCAGCCGCATGCGCTGCTCCTCGTTGTTGCCGACCGCGATCGGCACGGCGACGATGCGGCCGAGCTGGCACGCCCAAAAGGCGTCGACGAATTGCTCGTTGGACGCGAGCAGCAGGATCATGTGCGCACCCGGCCCCGCCCCTTTCGCCTGGAAGTGGTGCAGCAGCGCCAGCGCGCGCTCGAAAATCTGCGCGTAGGAAACGGTGGTCTCGTTGTGCTCGCCCTCGATGTAGGTGATGCCCAAGGCGGTCTTGCGGGCGGCGTCGAGGGCGGCGACCAGGGTGTCGTGTTTCATCTCGAGGAGTCGATAGGAAGAGGGTTGATTCATCACGACCGCGCCAACGGCCGCATGTGGATGGCTTCCCGCGGTCGCAGGTTGACCTGCGGCTCGAGCGCCGGCGGCGTGTCGCCGAGGTACGCCAGATCGAACTCGCGCGCCATGACGAAAAAGTGGATCTGCATCTCGAGGAGGGCGAGTTGTTCGCCGATGCAGCGCCGGGGACCGGCACCGAACGGGATATAGGCGCACATGTGACGGCCCTCGTCCGCGCCCGGGGCGAAGCGTTCGGGGTCGAAGCGCTCGGGGTCGGGCCAGATGTCCGGGTGCCGGTGTACCATGTACGGCGCGACGAACACGTGCGCGCCCGCCTCGATCTCGTAACCGCCGATTTCGACCGGGACGAGCGCCTTGCGCGTGAGCAGCCAGCCCGGGGGATAGAGGCGCAGCGACTCCTCGATCACCTGGCGCGTATAGGTGAGCTGCTGCACGTTCTCCACCGTCATCGGCATGTCTTCCGGCAGACTGGCGACCTCCTGCCGCAGTCGGGCCGCCGCATCCGGGTGCTGCGAGAGGAGGTACCAGGTCCAGGTCAGGGCGCTCGCCGTGGTCTCGTGACCCGCGATGATGAGGGTCATGATCTCGTCGAGCAGTTCGCGGTCGCTCATCGCATCACCGGTCGTGCGATCGCGCGCGTCCATCAGCATCGACATCAGGTCGAAGGGGCGTCGATCCTCGCGCCGGCGCCGCTCGATCGTGTCCAGGATGACCTCGCCCAGCGCGCGAAAGCGCGCGGCAAACTGGAGATTGCGCGCGGATTCTTCGGTGACCAGCAGAAACGGGTTCGAGCCGTGCTCCGCGACGATGCGGTCGAGATCCTCGCTGAAGATGGAATCGAGCACCAGCGCGAGGGTCATGACGCTCGTGTCCTCGTCGACGTTGATGGTAGACCCCGCACGCGCCAGCTCGCGCCACGCATCGCGCAGTTGCACATTGTGTTCGCGCACCATCGGCAGAAAGCGCGAGAGGATCGTGCGATGAAAGGCCGGCTGGATCATGCGCCGCTGGCGGTGCCAGAAGTCGCCCTCGCTCGTCATGATGCCGTGGCCCAGCAGAATCTTGACCCGGTCGATGCCGAAACCCTTCACGAAGCTCTTGAAGTGCGTGATCAGCACCTGTTTCGCGTGCTCGGGGTGGGTGAGCACGTAGACGTGGCTGCGGGTGGCCGGATTGTGGAAGCGGAAGAAATCCCCGTGCGCGTCGAACAGCGCCATCAGGCGTGCGATGGCGTCTTCGGCGAATGCGATGTCGACCGGCTCGGGCGGCCCCGGCGGCTGGATATGTCTCTCGGGCTGGGTCATCACGATGCGATTTCGCGTTCCGGTCCGGCACGAACCCACTGCGCTGCCCTGCGGGCGGACCCGCAAGTGCGCTATTCTACCTGAGCTGAGACGCGATGCTCCGCGCGCCGCGCGCCTTGCGCGCGCGTTTTCGTCATACCCAGGCGTGACGCCCTGCGGTATGATCGCGCGAACTGCGAGTGCCAACCGGCAGCAGGTCGTCGCTTCCTGGCGCTGCAAGCGGCGCGTACGCACACCGCCCCGGCAACTTTCACCCCTCCCGATTTGTCCCAAGACGGATTTTTCGAGGCTTTTCCTGGAGTACCTGGATGACATTCGAAGCGCTCGGGCTGTGTCCCGAGCTCATGCGCGCACTGTCCGAAGAGGGCTACACCGAACCCACGCCGATCCAGCAGAACGGGATCCCGGTGGTGCTGGCGGGCCAGGACGTGATGGCGGCGGCGCAGACCGGCACCGGCAAGACCGCGGCGTTCATGCTGCCGATCCTGGAGCGTCTGCGTCCGCTCGCCAGCACGAGCGTCTCGCCCGCGCGCCACCCGGTGCGCGCACTGGTGCTGACGCCCACGCGCGAGCTCGCCCTGCAGGTGGAGGAGAGCGCACGCGCCTACAGCCGGCACCTCGCGCTGCGCTGCGCATGCGTGTACGGGGGTGTAAACATCGATCCGCAGATCGCGGCACTGCGCGCAGGCAGCGAGATCGTCGTGGCCACACCGGGGCGCCTGCTCGATCACCTGAACAGCAAGACGGTGCACCTCGGCCAGGTGCAGTTCCTGGTGCTCGACGAAGCGGATCGCATGCTGGACATGGGATTCCTGCCCGACATCCGGCGCATCCTGTCGCAGCTTCCGGTGCAGCGGCAGAACCTGCTCTTCTCGGCGACCTTCTCCGAGGACATTCGCCGGCTCGCGTCGCACTTCATGCGCGCGCCGGTGATGATCGAGGTGGCTGCGCGCAATGCCGCCGCCGAGAATGTCACCCACGTGGTGCATTTGGTGGACTCGGCACTGAAGCGCGACGTGCTGCTGCACCTGCTGGAGTCGCGGCACCTCTCCCAGGTGCTGGTGTTCGTGGCGACCCGGGTGGGCGCCGCGCGCCTTTCGCGCTGGCTCGAGAAGGCCGGGGTGGCGGCAACCGCGATCCACGGCGACAAGACGCAGCAGGAGCGCCTCGTGGCGCTGGACGGATTCAAGGCGGGAACGATCCGCGTGCTGGTCGCTACCGACGTTGCAGCCCGCGGGCTCGACATCGAGGAGTTGCCGCTGGTGGTGAACTACGAACTCCCCGACGGCGCCGAGAACTACGTGCACCGCATCGGGCGCACCGGCCGCGCAGGCGCCTCCGGGGAAGCGATCTCGCTTGTCGCGCCCGACGAAAAGGAACAGCTCGCGGCGATCGAAAAACTGCTCAGGATGAAGCTGCAGGTGGTGCCGCTGCCCGAATTCGCTCGCGAACGCGCGCCGCGCGAGGGACGTCGCGAGAGCCGCACCGGTTCCCGCCGCGCTGAAGTTCCGCGCGCTCGCGACGCGCGTCCAGCAACGCCGCTGGCGGCGTCCGATCCGATCTTCACCCAGCCCTATACGCCAGCCGACGCTGCGGGCGACGGCGCTGACCGCTCCGATGCCGACGCGGCTGCCAAGCCGAACGAGCCCGCGCGCAAGGCGATCCCGGCCCTGCTCCTGCCGCCCGCCGTGCTGCGCCACGACCGCTAGCAATTGACGGCCCCTTTCACTTTCCACGCTGCGCGTCGATCCGCGGCTGGTCCCGACTCCGGGGAAGCGCGCGCATGACTTCGCCCGCCACCAAGCGTTTGCAGAACCTGATGGGTCGGCCCGACGATCGCATCGACCTCGCCGAGGCGGCGCTGCTCGTTGCCGCCGACGAGTACCCCGACCTCGACATCTGCGCCTACCTCGTGCACCTGGACGAGCTGGCCGCGGGCCTGCGCAGTCGCCTCGCACCCGAGCTGCCGGTACAGCAGCAAATCGAGGCGCTCAACCATTACCTGTTCGAGGATCTGGGCTTCCGGCCCAATCCCGCGGACTACTACGACCCGCGCAACAGCTTCCTGAACGACGTGCTCGACCGGCGCCTGGGCATCCCGCTCACGCTGTCGATCGTCTACATCGAGATCGGCCGGCGCGTCGGGCTGCCGCTCGCGGGCGTCTCCTTTCCCGGCCATTTCCTGGTGCGGTGCGCGGTGAGCGGCGGCATGGTCATCATCGACCCGTATTCGGGCGGCATTTCGCTCTCGCTGGAGGATCTGCGCGAGCGGCTCAAGCTCCTGAAGGGCGAGGACGTGCCGTCCGAGGAACAGGTGGCCGGCATGCTGGGCGTTGCCGCCAAGAGCGACGTGCTGGTGCGCATGCTGCGCAATCTCAAGGCGATCTACACGAATCGCGGCGAGCTCGAGCGCGCGCTGTCCTGCTCCCAGCGCATCATCCTGATCGCGCCGGAGAACGTCGACGAGCTGCGCGAGCGCGCCGGTCTTTACCTGCAGCTCGAGTGCTTTCAGGCCGCCATCGCCGACTTCGAGCGCTACCTCGATGCCGCGCCCGAGCCGGCCGATGCACAGGAAGTGCGCGAGCAGCTGGTCGAGCTGCGGCGCACTGCCCCGCGTCTGAACTGATCTCCGCGGGCGCGTCAGAGCCGCATCGCGCGGGCGTAGCCGGTGAGCTCGAGGTAGCCGCGCCCCACTTCCCGACCGCCCTCTTTCGCGCGCACCGCGCCTTCCCAGTAGATGGCGCCCGTCGAGCGCCGGGTGTCGTTCTCCTGATCGTCCATGAGCGGCTCGAGTTCGATCGTGCGGCTGCCCGCGCGCACCGTCACCGCCACCGGATAGCTCGCACCCGAGCGCGGCGAGCGCCACACGCGACGCGGCTCGAACTCGACATCGCCGGGCTCCAGCACCGTGACCTGCCCGTTCGCGCTGCGGATCGTGCCGCCCGCCCACACCGTGCCGCCGCCCTTCCTGCGCATGCGAAACGCCATCAGCGCGCTGCCGTCGTCGAGGTTGATGCCGGTCCAGTCCCAGCCCTCGGCTTCGGGTTCCATGTACTGGCTCGACCATTCGCGGTCGAGCCACGCTTCGCCGGTCACGGGCCGCTCGACACCGTCGCGCGTCACCGTGCCGGTAACCGCGAGGTGGGGCATGCTGTAGTAGTAGCTCGCCGAGCCCTCCTTCGGACCCTTGCGGCTGTAGCCGCCCTCCCCCTGCAGGAGCGGCGGCTGTGTCGGCCGCAGCGCGAGATCGAACCGGAACTCGCGCCCGGGGATGTCGACCCGGAAACCGTCGTTCTGCTGCTCGAAGCGCCAGCCGTCGAGCGTGACTTCCGCCTCGCCGACCGCGGCTTCCGCGAGCCCGAAACCGGCCCGCGACACGCGCTGATCGTGCAGCAAACGACCGTGAGCCGGATCGCTCAGTGCGGCGTGGGCGATGAGGATCTGCCGCGGTGCGAAGCGGCTCGGATTCTCGTCCTGGCCCGCGATGCGGCTGCGGAAGAACGTGACCTGGAAGCCGAGCGGTTTGCCGTCGCGTTCCAGCCAGCCGGTCACGTACCACCACTCCGTGCGGTAGTCGGGGTGAGCGCCGTGGTCCGCGGGGAAGCCGAAGATGCGTCCCGGCACGACCTCCGGATAGCGGGTCTCGGTGCGCCCCGGCAGCGCAAGGGCAAGGGCCACGAAAAAAGCTATCCAGCGCCCCACGACTACCAATCCTCCCGCACCGCTCGCAGCACGCTGTCGCCGAGCGCCTGCCGGCCGCTCAGCACGGCCGTGAGCGCCGCCGCCGCGACCAGCACCGCCGCCAGCGTCGCGAGCAGCAGCCACGGCACGTGCAGGTCCATGCTCCAGTGGAACGACTGGCGATTGACGACGTGGATCAGGATCAGGCTGATCGCGAACCCCAGCACGAGCCCGACGGTGACCCCGAACGAACCCAGCAACGCCCCCTCGGTGGCGAGCATCTCGCCGATGCCGCGCCGGGTCATGCCGACGTGTCGCAGCATGCCGAACTCCGCCCGGCGCGCGATCGCCTGCGCGGAGAAGCTCACGCTGATGCCGAAGAGCCCGATCAATACCGCCACCGCCTCGAGCAGGTAGGTGATGGCGAAGGTGCGGTCGAACGCCGCGAGCGAGAGCTGGCGAATCACACGCGGCTCCGCGATCTCGATGCCACGGCCTACCCGGCTGTGCAGATGCGCGGCGACCGCATCCGCGCTCGCTCCCGGCTCGAGCCAGAGCGCGGCGTCGGTCACGCGCCGGTCGCCGGTGAGCTCGACGTAGCGCTCGCGATCGATCACGACGGCGCCCGCCGTGCGCGCGTAATCGCGCCAGATGCCTGCCACGAAGAAGGCGTGATCGCTGCCGCCCAAGGGCAGCGTAAGGCGCCCGCCGGGTCTGACGTCGTACAGATCCGCCACGGCCTCCGAGATCCACGCCGGGTTCGCGCCGGGCGGCACCGGCAGCGGCTTCGTGGTCAGCGCGAGGATGGACTGCGGGCGCTGGGCATCCACCGGCTTCGCGAGCACACCGACCGCGGGGTGCCGGGGGTCGAGCAGCACCGAGAGCTGACGCTGGAATTCCACGCGCGCCACACCCGGGGTCGCGGCGATCTCGGCCTGGTCCTCGGGGCCGAAGAACGCGGTATCACCGGAGAGGCTCGCCCGCACGTAGACATCGGCCGGCAGCACCCGCGTGAGCCACGCTTCCAGCGACTCGCGGAACGACCAGACCATGATCGCCATCGCCACCATCAGGCTGAAGCTCACGACGATGCCCGCGACGCTCGCGCCGGAGAGGTTCGGCGCGCCGCGCAATTGCGCTACGGCGAGCTGCGCACCGGGCGCACGCGGCAGCGGCAGGAGCGCGAGAAAGCGCCGCGTGAGTGACGGCGTGAGCCAGACCGCACCCAGGAGGATGAGCGTGACCGCGGCGTAACCGAGCACCGGCAACTGCCCCATCGCGGGCAGCGGAGCAATCGCCGCCCCCAGGACAATCAGTGCCACGCCGCCCCAGCGATAGCGAGGCACCGCCGCTGCGGGTTCCGGGCTCCCGGCCTTGAGCGCGGTCACCGGGGAACTGCGCGCCGCGCCCAATGCCGGCACCGCCGCGCCGATCACGGCAGTCGCGACGCCCAGGCCGAAGAACAGGAGCATCGACAGCAGCTGGACCTCCGGCTGCGCCGTCACCCCGCGAAAATAGCCGGCACCGAGATCGCCGCCGAACTTCGCGAGCGCCAGCGAGGCGAGCCCGTATCCCAGCGCAACGCCGACCGCGGCGCCGAGCACGCCGATCGCGAGCCCCTCGATGAGCAGCACCTGCGTCAGACCCCACGGCGTGGCCCCCAGCACGCGCAGCAGGGCGAGATGCTGCCGGCGGCGCAGCACGGCGAGCGCCTGGGTCGAAAACACGAGGAAGCCGCCCGTGAAGAGCGCCACCAGCGCCAACATGTCCAGGTTGACGCGGTACGCCCGCGACAGGCCCGCGCCGCGGCGCACCTCATCCGCCGGCTCCGACACGTGGACCCCGGCGGGCAGCACCGCCTCGACCGACTGCCGCAGCGCGGTGAGGTCGGCGCCGGAAGCGGCGCGGATGTCGATCCGATTCAGGGTGCCGAGCCGGTCGAGCCGCCATTGCGCGGAGGCGATGTCCATCAGGGCCGCGCGCTGCGGGAAAGCGCCCGGGGCGAGCAGCCCCGCCACCTTGAAACCCACCTCGCGCGCGCCGACCTGGAGAACGAGCGTATCGCCGCGCTTCAGGTCGAGCTGTTCAGCAGCCTGGGGGCTCACCAGAACAGTGTCGGGATCGAAGAGGTCGAGGATCGAGACCTCCAGATCCGTCACGAGCGCCGGCTGCACCGACCCCGCCCGCAGCAGGTCGAGCCCCAGCACCTTGATCGTCTCGCGGCGGCCGGCGAGCTTGGCATCGATCTCCACCGCGGGGCTCGCCGCCGCGACCCCGGGCAGCCGCGCGACCATTGGGAACACGGCCTCGTCGAAGCCGCCGCGCGGCCCGCGCACCACCAGGTCCGCTTCCCCCGAAAGCACGTTAACGGACATCGAGAACGCGCTGATTGCACTGTTGTTTATGATGTGGACCGCCATGCCCATCGCGACTCCGACGGCGATGCCGAGCGCGGATAGCAGCGCGCGGCCGGGGTGCCGGATCAGTTCCCCGAGGCTCGCCGCGTAGGGGACGAGAAGCCCCGGAGCGACAGTCAGGCGAGCGGCGGACACGGACTAGATCTTCGGTCTCAGCCCGTCGGGGCCGAGCAGGTACACGCGGTCCACGGTCGCCGCGGCGGCCTGGGAGTGCGTCACCAGAATGCCCGCGGTCTGTCCGCCGATGCGCCTGCGCAGGAGCGCCAGGATCTGGCTCGCGCTGTCGGGATCGAGGTTGCCGGTCGGCTCGTCGGCCAGCACCAGGGTGGGATCGTGAACCAGCGCGCGGGCGATGGCGACCCGCTGCATCTCGCCGCCCGAGAGCTCGCGCGGAAACGATTCCCCGCGGTCGCCGAGACCGACCGCTTCCAGCAAAGCGCCGACCCGGCTCGCCGTCGCAGCGGCATCCGCCCGCGCCAGCGCGAGCGGCAGCGCGACGTTCTGCGCGACCGTGAGGTGCGGCAGCAGGTGAAACGCCTGGAACACGAACCCCATGCGGTCGCGGCGCAACTCGGTCAGCGCGGGTTCGCCCAGGCGCGTGATCGCGATGCCGTCGAGCACGATCTCCCCCGTGTCGGGCCGGTCGAGCCCGGCGACGAGATTCAGCAAGGTCGACTTGCCGATGCCCGACTCGCCCATGATGGCGACGTACTCGCCGCGTCCGAGGTCCAGGCTCAGGTCGCGCAGGACGGGACGGCCTCCGAACTGCTTCCCGAGACCCCGGATCGACAGCATGGATGCCGGGTTGCCCAGCGGCGAAACACCGGCGCTCAATTCCATGGGGATCGCTTGCTTCATGATCGAACGAGACCGCACGCCGGCCGATGCGTTCGACGGCGGGCCTCCCGGAAGGACGTCGTGCCGCACGAGTATACTTTCCGGGCCCATTACGAGGTCCCGCGCCATGCGATTCGACGGCTCCGCCACTTACGTCTCCACCCGCGATCTCACCATCGCGGTGAACGCCGCGATTACCCTGCAGCGCCCGCTGCTGGTCAAGGGCGAGCCTGGCACCGGCAAGACCCGCCTCGCGCAGGAAGTCGCCACGGTGCTCGGACTGCCGCTGCTCGAATGGCACATCAAGTCGACCACCAAGGCGCAGCAGGGGCTGTACGAATACGACGCGGTGTCACGCCTGCGCGATTCGCAGCTCGGCGACCCGAGGGTGCACGACATCGCCCACTACATCGTGCGAGGCATGCTCTGGCACGCCTTCACGTCGGATACACCCGTCGTGCTGCTGATCGACGAGATCGACAAGGCCGACATCGAGTTCCCGAACGACCTCCTGCGCGAGCTCGACCGGATGGAGTTCTACGTCTACGAGACGCGCGAGCTCGTGCAAGCGAAGCAGCGTCCCATCGTCTTCATCACCAGCAACAACGAGAAGGAGCTGCCCGATGCGTTCCTGCGCCGCTGCTTCTTCCACTACATCCGTTTCCCCGACAAGGAAACGATGCAGAAGATCGTCGACGTGCACTACCCGGGCTTGAAGAAGGCGCTGATCCGCGAGGCCCTCGAAGCCTTCTTCGAGCTGCGCGAAGTACCGGGTCTCAAGAAGAAACCCTCCACCTCCGAGCTGCTCGACTGGATCAAACTCTTGGTGGCGGAGGACATCCCGCCCGAGGCGCTGCGAAGCCAGGACCAGAAGACCACCATCCCGCCGTTATACGGAGCGCTGCTCAAGAACGAGCAGGACGTGCATCTTTTCGAGCGGCTCGTGTTCATGGCGAG
>JBDHRV010000004.1:0-62028 GCA_039807745.1 Burkholderiales bacterium | reverse complement strand
TCTACGCCTTCGACACCTCCGCGCGCCGGCTCGCGAACCTGAAACCGCGGCTGGCCCGCGCCGGGCTTTCCAACGTCGAGCCACGGCTCATCGCGAGCGAGCAGGACGAGCGCTTGGAGCGCCTCGCCGGCAAGGTCGACCGTGTGCTGGTCGATGCACCGTGCAGCGGGCTCGGAACACTGCGCCGCAATCCCGATCTCAAGTGGCGTCAAACACCCGCGGCAGTGGCGCAGATGACGGTGAAGCAGGCATCCATCCTGGCTGCGGCGGCCCGCCTCGTGCGACCGGGCGGGCACCTGGTCTACGGCACCTGCAGCGTGCTCCACGAGGAGAACGAGGAAGTCGTGGCAGCGTTTCTCGAAACGCATCCCGACTTCGCGCTGGTGCCCGCGGCGGACATCCTGGCACAGGCGCGCGTGGCGCTCGACACCGGACGCTACCTCGTGCTCTCCCCTGTGCTCCAGGGCTGTGACGGTTTCTTCGGCGCGGTGTTGAGGCGGCGTGCGAGGACCGCGGTCTGATCTCCGGGGCGGGCGGGCAGGCAGGGATCGCGTGTTAGAATTCGCCGCGTTTTGCCCTCCCCGCTCCTTCCCGCTGCACTCATGTCGGACTTCGCGCTGCCCCCCCTGATTGGAGACGTCCTCAGCGACCTGCAAAAGGCGTCGGTGCTGTGGGAGCTGGCCGTCATCGCGGTGGCGCTCGCTGCGGCCTGGCTGCTCAACCGCTTCGTCACGCCACATCTGCGCACCGATTACACGGCGCTCAAAGTCGGCGCGGCCGGAGTGCAGCGGGCGCTGTTCCCACTGACGGCGCTAGTCATCGTGCTGGCCGGGCGCGCGCTCCTGCGCCGCCATCAACCGGTGCACCTGCTCGACCTCGCAGCCCCACTGCTCGGCGCGCTCGCCATCGTGCGCTTCGCGGTCTTCATGCTGCGTCATGTGTTCCCGCACAGCGGGCTGGTGCAGCGCTTCGAGCGCCTCATCTCCGGTGTCGTATGGTTCGGCCTTGCCCTGCACATCACCGGCTTCCTGCCCGACGTGCTCGGCTACCTAGACGAAGTCCGCATCCCCCTGGGCGGCCGGTCCACCAGCCTGCTCACCGTCATCAACGGTCTGATCGCGGTCACGGTCACGCTCCTGCTCGCGCTGTGGGTCGGTCGCGTGCTCGAGCAGCGCCTCATGAGCGCGACCGAGATGGACATCAGCGTGCGCGTCGTGCTCGCCAAGGCGCTGCACGCGGTGCTGATCGTGCTCGCGGTGCTGATCGCGCTGCCGATGGTGGGCATCGATCTCACGGCGCTGTCGGTGTTCGGCGGCGCGCTCGGCGTCGGTCTCGGTTTGGGTCTGCAGCGCATCGCCAGCAACTACGTGAGTGGATTCATCATCCTGCTCGACCGTTCGGTACGGTTGGGCGACGTCATCACCGTCGACAAGAGTCGGGGTCAGATCATCAGGATGAACGCCCGCTACGTCGTCGTGCGCAGCCTGGACGGTAACGAGGCGATCATCCCGAACGAGACGCTGATCTCGTCGACGGTCGTAAGCCACGGTGCTGGCGGGCGCCGCGCGCGGGTCACGCTGCCTTTCCGTATCCCCTTCGACAGCGATGTGGGGAAAGCGCGCGAGATTGCCCTCGCGGCAGCGCAGTCGCAGCCGCGCGTGCTGTCCGAACCCGCCCCCCTGGTCGCCGTCACCGGCCTCGGCGACTTCGGCGTGGAACTGGAGCTCGGCGTCTCGGTCGGCGATCCGGAACGGGGGACTACCGGTCTGCGCACCGAGCTGTACGAGGCAATTCTGGCCGGCCTCAAGGAAGCTGGCATCGCGGTTCCCTATCCGCGAAGCGAGGTGCGCCTGCACCGCGACGAGGCAGCCATCGCAAATCCGGTCAATGCGACAAGCAGTTAGCAACGTGCTGCATCGCAGCAATCCTGTTGCCTTTTGGCGTCAATCCTGTATATTGCGCAGTTTGTCTCGATCCGAGACGACTTACCCGGAATAAGGATCGTCATGTTTTTTTCAGGCCTGCTCGACCTTCCGTGGTGGGGCTATGTCGTCGTGACCCTGGTGCTCACGCATATCACCATCGCGGGCGTCACCATCTTCCTGCACCGGCACCAGGCGCACCGCGCGCTGGACCTGCATCCGGCCGTTAGCCACTTCTTCCGCTTCTGGCTGTGGCTCACCACCGGGATGGTGACCAAGGAGTGGGCGGCGATCCATCGCAAGCACCACGCGAAGTGCGAGACCCCGGACGATCCCCACAGCCCTCAGATGCGGGGCATCAGCAAGGTGCTATGGGAGGGCGCCGAGCTTTACCGCGAGGAAGCGAAGAAGCCCGAGACGATGGCCAAGTACGGGCACGGCACCCCCGACGACTGGATCGAGCGCAACCTGTACTCGAAGTACACGCGAGTGGGCATCACGCTCATGTTCATCATCAACTTCGCCCTGTTCGGATTCCTCGGAATGACGATGTGGGCGGTGCAGATGATGTGGATCCCGCTGCTCGCGGCGGGCGTGATCAATGGCATCGGCCACTATTGGGGCTACCGCAACTTCCAGACGGAGGATGCGTCGCGCAACATCGTGCCCTGGGGCATCCTGATCGGGGGCGAGGAGCTGCACAACAACCATCACGCTTATGGCAGCTCGGCGAAGTTCTCGAGCAAGTGGTATGAGTTCGACATCGGCTGGATCTACATCCGGCTCATGGAAGTGGTGGGCCTCGCCGACGTGAAGCGGCTCGCGCCGCGCCTGCGCATGGCAGAGGCCAAGGCCGAATGCGATTTCGCGACGCTGCAGGCGGTGATCAACCACCGTTATGACGTCCTGGCGAAATACGCGAAGAGCGTGAAGCGCCTGTGCGCGGAGGAATTCAGCAGGGTGCGCGAGAACTCGAAGCTCGACTGGGCAGCGGTGAAGCGCTCCCTGACCCGGGGTCAGACCGAGGTCAGAGCCGAGGACCGTGCCTGCCTCGACATGCTTGCCATGAAGAGCAGTGTTCTGAAGACGGTGTTCGCCATGCGCGACGAGCTCACCGCGATCTGGGCCCGCTCCAGTGCCACACGCGAACAGCTCGTGAAGCAGCTCGAAGACTGGTGCCAACGCGCGGAAGCAAGCGGCATCGCACCGCTGCGCGAGTTCTCGATGCGGCTGCGCCAGTACGCCTGAACCAAGGAATCCCACGCAAATGAAAAAGCCCGCCGATGGCGGGCTTTTTCTTGCGGCAAGCTTCCGCTACTTGAGCTTGGTCTCCTTATAGGCGACGTGCTTGCGGGCCTTGGGATCGTACTTCTTGAACTCGAGCTTGTCCGGGGTCGTCTTCTTGTTCTTGGTCGTGGTGTAGAAATGCCCGGTCCCGGCAGTGGATTCGAGCTTGATCTTCTCGCGCATCGCAGTCTCCTCAGATCTTGACGCCCTGCTCGCGCAACTCGGCGAGGACGACGTCGATGCCCTTCTTGTCGATGGTGCGCAGACCGGCTTGGCTCACGCGAAGACGCACCCAGCGGTTCTCGCTCTCGACCCAGAAGCGACGGTACTGGAGATTCGGCAGGTAGCGCCGCTTGGTCTTGTTGTTGGCGTGCGAAACATGGTGCCCCCCGAGCGGGCGCTTGCCCGTGACTTCACAAACCCGTGCCATGGTGCTGCTCCGGCAATCTTGAAAAGTCGCGCATTGTAGCCGCTCGCAGGCCCCGCTTCAAGCCGAGCTATCCGGGCGCCCCCACCTGGCTGCGAGAACGGGCGACGGCGTCGCGCCACCCGGCGTAGCGCTCCCCTGCCCTCTCGCGGCTCATCCGCGGCTCGAAACGGCGCTCCTCGGACCAGAGGGAGGCGAGCTGATCGCGGTCGCTCCAGTAGCCCACGGCGAGCCCGGCGAGAAATGCCGCGCCCAGCGCCGTGGTCTCCGTGTTGCGAGGCCGCACCACCGGCACGCCGAGCATGTCGGCCTGGAACTGCATGAGCAGATTGTTGCGCGCGGCACCCCCGTCGACCCGCAGCTGGGCCACCTCGATCCCGGCATCCGCCTGCATGGCCCGCAACACGTCCGTGGTCTGGAACGCCATGCTCTCCAGCGCGGCACGGGCGAGATGCCCGGCCGTGCTGCCGCGCGTGAGCCCGCAGATGACCCCGCGCGCGTTCGGATCCCAGTACGGCGCGCCCAGCCCGGTAAACGCCGGGACCAGGTGCACGCCGGCGCTGTCGGGCACGCTCACCGCCAGCCGCTCGACCTCGTCCGCCGAGCGAATGAGGCCGAGCCCGTCGCGCAGCCACTGCACGATCGCCCCGCCGATGAAGATGCTGCCTTCGTCGGCGAACTCCGTGCGTTCGCCGATCCTCCAGGCCACCGTGGCGAGCAGGCGGTTCTTCGAATGCGACGGCACGTGGCCGGTGTGCATGAGCAGAAAGCAGCCGGTGCCGTAGGTATTCTTGGCCATGCCGGGCACGTGACAGCACTGGCCGAAGAGGGCCGCCTGCTGGTCGCCGACGATCCCCGCGATCGGAATTCGCGCCGAGTAGAGGTCGGGTTGGGTGAGCACCACCTCGCCGCTCGAGGGCACGACTTCCGGCAGCATGGAACGCGGCACGCCGAGAATGCCGAGCAGCTTGTCGTCCCACACTCCGGCGTGGATGTTGTACATCAGCGTGCGCGAGGCATTGCTCGCATCGGTGACGTGGCGCTTGCCGCCCGAGAGGTTCCACACGAGCCAGCTGTCGACGGTCCCGAACGCGAGCTGACCACTCTCCGCCGCCTCCCGCGCGCCGGGCACCTGGTCGAGGATCCAGCGCACCTTCGAACCCGAGAAATACGGGTCGATCACGAGGCCGGTCCGGCTTTCGAACAGCGGCTCCAGTCCCTGGCGCTTCAGGCGTTCGCAGAACGGGGCCGTGCGCCGGTCCTGCCAGACGATGGCGTTGCAGATTGGCTCGCCGGTCCGGCGATGCCACACGAGGGTGGTCTCCCGCTGGTTCGCGATGCCAATGGCCGCGATCTCATGCGGCGACACGCCGGCACGACTCAGCGCCTCGGCCGCCACGCCGACCTGCGACGACCAGATCTCACGCGGATCCTGCTCCACCCATCCCGGCTGCGGGTATCTCTGGGTGAGCTCCTTCTGGGCGACGGCACGCACCTGCGCGGCCGCATCGAAGACGATCGCCCGGGAGCTGGTGGTGCCCTGATCGAGCGCGAGGATATAGCCCGCCATCAGCGCCCCGCAAAGGCGGATGGAATGCGCCCGGCAACCGGGCCGCGGCAACGGCGAAGGGTGAACGCGAGCATGGCGAGGGTGGTGGAGTTTGGAAGGACTGCGGGCATCTCGGCCGCCGCGATTTTCATTGTGGCGGATTGTGCACTGCATTACCAGACAAGTCTGCAGCCAAGAGAGAGCCCGATTCTCGCGTGGAGTACAATCGGGCGTTTCCCCCTGGCAGCCACACGGACGACCATCCGATGAATCCAGCACTGCCCGAGTCGATGCGCGCGGTGGAAATCTCCGCCCCTGGCGGTCCGGAGGTTCTGGCGCCGACGCGCCGTGCGACACCGCGACTGGCGCCGGGCGACGTGCTGATCGAGGTGTTCGCCGCCGGTATCAATCGGCCCGATGTGCTGCAACGTCAGGGCGTGTATCCGCCGCCCAAGGATGCTTCCGATCTTCCGGGGCTCGAGGTTGCGGGTCGAATCGCGGCCGTGGCCGAGGGCGTCACCGGCTGGAGCATCGGTGATGCCGTGTGCGCGCTGGCCAATGGCGGTGGTTACGCGGAGTATTGCGCAGTGCCTGCCAGTCAGTGCCTGCCCGTCCCGCATGGGCTGGATTTCGTGCAGGCGGCATCCCTGCCGGAAACGTGCTTCACCGTGTGGACCAATGTCTTCGACCGCGGCCGGCTCGAACCGGGTGAGACCTTCCTCGTTCAGGGCGGTACCAGCGGCATCGGCGTCACCGCCATCCAGATGGTGCACGCCTTCGGCAATCGCGTCTTCGCCACGGCCGGCAGTGACGAAAAATGCGCCGCCTGCATTGAGCTCGGCGCGGAAGTGGCAATCAACTACCGGACCGAGGACTTTGTCGAGGTGGTCAAGCGGACCACCGGCGGACGGGGCGTGGACGTGATCCTCGACATGGTGGGCGGCGACTACGTCCCGCGCGAGCTGAAGACGCTGGCCAACGACGGCCGCCTGGTGCTCATCGCCTTCCTGGGGGGTGCAAAAGCGACCGTGAATCTCGCCGACATCATGATGCGTCGCCTCGTGCTCACCGGATCCACCCTGCGCGCGCGCACGGCAGCGGTCAAGGCCGACATCGCGCGCGGCCTGCGCGACCAGGTCTGGCCGTTGATCGAGGCGGGCAGGATGCGCCCGGTGGTGCACGCGATGTTCCCGCTCGATCAGGCCGCCGACGCTCACGCGCTCATGGAAAGCGGCACCCATGTCGGCAAGATCGTCCTGAAGGTCCGTTAGCTGCCGGGTGCTCCTGCTGCCGCGGCCTTAAGGTCGCAAGGCAGGAAACTTGCTCGAACCCTTGTGTGCGGCGGGACATCACGGCGGCAGCCGCTCCGGCTCTCGATCCCGCGACAAACACCCTGCCACCGGCCCCGCCCGGCGTGCGCCATGTTCGACAACGCTGGGACGAACGGGATCCTCCAGGGATGCCTTTCGCGACCGAACCGACTCAGGCTAAGCAGGTATGGAATTTCAGGCCATTTTCTCCAAGACCCCCCGCGGCGTCAGTGAAGTCAAGAACCGCGCGGCGCGCTTGCCGCGCAATCTCCTGAGCGTGCTGGCGCTCATCGACGGCAAGTCGACCCTGGAGCGGCTGCTGCGCGAATCCAAGCTCTCGGAAATGAAGTTCCGCCAGGCGATCGAGCGCCTGGAAGAAGAAGGCTTCATCAAAGCCTGCGGCGCGGGAGTCGCGGGCGAATCGGCCCCGGTCAACCGTCCGCGGCGGGTTCGGCCCGCAGGTGCGGAGAGTCTCGATGAGCTCGATTTCTCGGCCATAACCCGCAGCGCGCTCGAGGAAAAGGGAGAGGAGACCGCGGACGATGCCCCTCGGGTCACGCCCGCAGCGACGCCTGCGGCGAACAACGATGCCGCGCTACGCGCCGCCGCAGAGGCCGAGGCGCGGCGCGTCACCGAAGAGGCGCTAAAAGCACAGGCGGTAGCGGAAGCCAAGGCGCGTGCCGACGAGGAAGCGCGTGTGCGCGCCGAGACCCAGGTCAGGACCGAAATGGAGCTGCGCGCCCGCATGGCGGCGGAGTCCGAGGCGCGGTCCAAGGCCGAAGCCCGTGCGCGCCTCGAAGCTAACATGAAGGCAGAGGCCGAGCGGAAGGCCAGGACCGAGGCGGAACGGCGCGCAGAAGAGGAACGGCAAGCGCGCGAAGCGCTGGAGGCTCGCCTCGAAGCAGAAAAGGCGGCACGCGTCGAGGCCGAGCAGAAAGCGCGCGAGGAAGCGCAGCGTAAGGCCAGGGAAGAAGCCGACGCGCGACTGGCGGAAGAGGTCAGAAATCGCGAAGAGGCCGAGCAGCGGGCACGGCAGGAGGGCGAGCGCAAGGCCAGAGAAGAGCTCGAGGCCCGGCTCGCCGAGGAACGCGTCGCGCGGGAAGAAGCGGAGCGCCGTGCGCGCGAGGAAGCCGAGCAGAGAGCCCGCGAAGAGATGGAGGCGAGGCTCGCGGCGGAGCGCAAGGCGCGTGAAGAGCTGGAAGCGCAGCTCGCGGTCGAGCAGCGTGCAAAGGAAGAAGCCGAGCAGCAGGTACGCGAGGCCGTCGAGCGCAAGGCGCAGGACGAATCCGAGCGCCGTGCGCGCGAGGAAGCAGAACGGCTGGCGCACGAGGAATCCGAGCGGCTGGCGCGGGAAGCATTCGAATCGCGGCTCGCCGCCGAACGGCGCGCGCGTGAGGAAGCCGAACGGCGCGCCGCGGAAGAACACGAGCTGCGCCAGCGCGAGGAGGCCGAGCGCCGCGCCCAGGAGGAAGCAGACCGCAAGGCGCGTGCGGAGGCGGAACGCCGTGCCGCCGAGGAGACGGAGCTTCGTGCGCGCGAGGAGGCCGAGCAGCGGGCTCGCGAGGACGCAGAACGCAGGATGCGTGAAGAGCTGGAAGCAAACCTCGCGGCCGAGCGCAAGGCCCGTGAGGACGCCGAGCGCAGGGCGCAGGAGGAAGCCGACGCACGCGCGCACAAGGATCGCGAAGACGCAGAGCGTCGGGCGCTCGAGGAGGCGGCGCGTGCAGCGGCGGAAGAGAGCGCCCGCGAGCAGAAGGAAGAAGCCGAACGGCAGGCCCGTGCAGTGGCCGAGGCAAAGGCGCTCAACGATTCAATGCTGCAGATGCACGAGGCGGCCGCGCGCGAGGCTGCCGATGATCAAGCAGGCATCGACGCCAATGAGAGCGCACCTCCCGCGACGACGGAAGCAGAGGCTGCCTCCGATCCCGCGGGGAACGCCGAATCCGCGAACATCCCGGAAGTGGATGCAACGCCCTTCTTCGAGATAGACCTCGATGCGCTGGATGCCCGGGAACGCGAGCTTCGGGCCGAAGAGGAAGAGAAGCTCAAGCGCGAGGCCGAGCGTCACGCGCGCGAGCTCGCCGAGAATGAGGAAGCGGGCCGCGAAGCACTGGCCGAGGCGGCCCGGCTCGAGCGCGAGGCCGAGGAAAGCGCCCGCAGGGCAGCCGAAGAAGCCCAGCGGAGCGCGGAAGAGGAAGAGCAAAGACGTCGGGAGGAAGAGCGCAGGCGCCAGGAGGCACTGGAACGCGCGCGCCAGGAGGAACTGGAACTCAGACGCCGCGAAGAAGAAGAGCGGCGGACTGCGGAGGAGACCCTGCGCCGGGAGCGCGCGGAAGCCGAGCAACGCATGCGCGCCGAAGCCGAGCGCCGCGATCGCGAAGAGGCGGCAGCGAAGGCGCAGGCGGAGGCAGATCGGAAAGCCGAGCAGAAACTACAGAAGCAACGCGAGAAGGAAGAGCAAAAGGCCCGCAAGCGTGCAGCAGCGGAGGAGAAGGCCCGTGCCCGCGAGGCGGCCAAAGCGGCTGCGACACCGCGAACCCGCGGCGCGGCGCGCAAGACCAACTGGCAGAAGCCGGCCGCCATATCCGCTGCGCTCGTCCTTGCTGCGGCCATTGCAGTCGTGCACGTCGTGCCGTGGGACAGCTCTGGCATGGAGCGACTGGCCGAGAGCGCCCTCGGCGAGCAGGTGAAGATCGGTTCGGTTCGCGCGGCGGTGTTCCCGTCACCTCATTTCATGCTCGAGGGTGTGGTCATCGGCAAGGAGCAGGACACAAGGATCGCTGCCGTGCGCGCGGTGCCGGAGTTGTCGTCGCTGTTTTCCGAGCAGAAAGTGCTGTCGGATCTCGAGCTCGACTCCGTGACCGTCGATGCGAACGTGCTAGGCCGGCTGCCAAGCTGGGTCGCGCCGGGAAATGGCAAGTCGCTGCAGGTCGCGAAGGTGGCGCTCAGGAACGTGAAGCTCGAAGGCAGCGCGATCGCCGTGCCGCCGTTCGGCGGCGAGGTCGGTCTCGACGCCACCGGCGCGTTCACCAAGGCGGTGTTGCGCAGCGCGGACGGCAAGCTGAAGGTCGAGTTGCGCAGCAAGCCAGAGGGCGTGGAGGCCGAGTTCACCGGGCGCAGCTGGAAATCGCCCTACGGACCGAGTATCGAGTTCGACGAGATCGCCGGCAAGGCCATGATACGTGGGAAGGAACTCACCGTGAGCGACCTTGCGGCGCGGCTCTACGGAGGCACGGCGAGCGGTCGCGCGACGCTGGCCTGGAACAGCCCCTGGACGCTCACTGGCGACTTCAACGCAGATCAGCTCGATCTGGCGCCGACCCTCAAGGCCTTCACCAGCCAGTTCCGCGCCACCGGGCAGCTCGCGGCAAGCGGCCGGTACACGGCTCAGTCGCCGTCGCTCGACCGCCTCTTCACCGAACCCGCCGTGGAAGCCGGATTCAAGGTCCAGCGCGGCGAGATCGACAACGTGGATCTCACGCGCGCCTTGCAGCAAGCAGCAGCCGGTGTGCCGGTGCGCGGTGGAAAGACGCAGTTCGCGGAGCTCTCCGGGACGGTCAAGATCTCCGCGAAGAACTACCAGTACCGACAGCTTGCCTTGGCTTCGGGAATTCTGCTCGCGAATGGCAGCACCGACATGGTGCCGTCGGGAGATCTCGCGGGACGTCTCAACGTCGAGCTCGCGGCGAAGCCGAACCCGATCCGCGCGCTGATCGCCGTGTCGGGCAAACTGTCCGATCCACAGCTCAAAGCGTCACGCTGACGCGGTCAGTGATCACAGCCGATCGAAGTCGATCGGCCCTTCGCCATCACCGAATCCGTCGTCGTCGGTAAACGCGATGTCGATCCCGGCATCGGATACCGCAAGACCCTCCTCGGAGCCGGTGTCGGGATCCGTGGTGTACTGCATGTCTTCCATGGCTTCCCAGAGCGAAGCGAAAGGACCGTAGGTGCGATCGGTGTCCTTGTCCTGCCAGTAGAAGCCGTCGGGACGCTCGATCACACGAGCGCGGTCGAAATCGGGCGGGGTTTCGGGGATCATCGTGGCCATGCCGGCTCCCTTCTGATGTCCTGTCGCGAGTTCCTATCAAACCACCACGCCCATGACATTTCAAGGTAAACCGGTGCGATTGATCGCGGCGGTCACCGCGCCGAAGAACTCATCGAAGCGTTCCGGCCGCAGCCAACGCGCCACGACCACGAGATCGTTCGCCGGATCGATCCAGATCACATTGCCGCCCGACCCCTGGGCGAAGAAGCTCTCGGCAGAGGCTGCGGGGTAGAGCTGACGTCCCGTGTTCAGCCACCAGAGATAACCGTAGCTCGGCATCAGGGCAGACGGAGTCAGCGCCTGTTTCACCCACTTCTCGGATACCACCGGTTTGCCGGCCCATTCGCCGCGCCGGAGGAACAGGTACCCGTAGCGCGCGTGGTCCCAGGCACTCGCCCAGAGGCCGCCGCCCCAGTGTCCGCCCCCGCTCACGGAAGCGACAGCGCGACCGTCGATGTTGACGTAGGAATTGCGGTAACCGTGCCACTGCCAAGTGCCGGACGCGCCGATCGGGTCCATCACGTACTCTTTCAGCACATCCGGCAACGGGCGCTGCCACACCTTGGTGAGCGCAAAGGCGAGCGCATTCACGCGTACGTCGTTGTATTCCCAGAGCGACCCCGGTTCCTGCAGACTGCGATCGCGGCCAGCGCGGCGATCCGCCGCATCGGGCTTCCCCCACATCTCGCCCTGCCACTCGCTCGTCTGCTGCAGCAGCTGCTGCCACGTCACGCGCGAATTGCGGCGACTGTCGAAGTTCTCCCGGATGTAGGTGGCGACGCGGTCGCGCGGATCGATGATGCGACCCTGCTCCATTGCCAGACCAGCGACCGTCGAGAGATAGCTCTTCGTAATGCTGAAGGCCATCTCGACCCGATCGGGATCGCCCCATTCGGCGACGACGTAGCCATGGCGGAGGATGACCCCGCTCGGACCGCCGCGGTCGAGAGTCGGGCCGAGCGGCACGGCGCCCGCAGGTTCGAGAACGCTGTCGTGGAAGATCTGTTCACCGAGCTCGCGGCGCCACGGCATCTCGTTCTTGCGCGCGAGCTTGACTGCCGCTTCGAGCCTGCCGGGATCCATCCCCACACGGTCGGCCGCGCGTCGCTCCCATGTCTTGCTCGGCCCCGGCGGCGGAAAGTAGGGTCCTTCGGCGGCTGGCGCCTGCGCGCCGATCGGCGTCGCGAGGACCGCCAGCAAGAGTGGCCAGAACGAGATTCCAGTCGATGGGCGCATGGCGGGCGTTAGCGTCTGATGACGAGCGAGAGGAGGAAGTCTCCACGCACGACGTTGAGCGTGGCCGATTTCCCGCCCGCCCTGAGGGCGGCGAGGAGCTCTTGCACCGACGCGACCTTCCTGCGATTGACGCCGACGATAAGGTCGCCGGGGCGCAAGCCGTGGTTCCAGGCCGGGCTGCCGTACTCCACCGCCGCCACGCCGACGCCGTCGCTGCGCGCACCGTTGCCGCGCCCACGCTCGATGTCGACGACCGACGCGCCTGCAAGCTCGGCCAGCGTTTCGCCGCGACCCGCGCGCGGCTTGACCGGCTCGATCGTCGCCCGCACGGTCCGCTCGCGACCTTCACGCTGCACCGTGATCTCGACCGTCTCCCCCACCGGCACCAGACCGAGCTGATTGCGCAGATCGAGCGAGCTCCTCACGGGCCTGCCATTGAGGGCCACGACCACGTCCGCCGGCTTGAGGCCGGCCTTGTCGGCGGCGGATCCGGCTGCCACGTCGACGACGGCCGCGCCCTGGGTCGTGCCAGCCTTGAGCGCCTTCGCCATTTCCGGCGACAGGTCCTGACTGGTGACGCCGAAAACGCCGCGGCGCACCTCGCCGAACTTCGCGAGCTGCGTCATTACCGCCCGCACCATGTTGCTCGGCACGGCGAACCCGATGCCGACATTACCGCCGGCGGGTCCGATGATCGCCGTGTTGATACCGACGAGTTCACCCTTCAGATTGACCAGCGCGCCGCCCGAATTGCCGGGATTGATCGACGCGTCGGTCTGGATGAAGTCCTCGTAGCCTTCGATGTCGAGCCCACTGCGCCCCAGCGCGCTCACGATGCCAGAAGTCACGGTCTGGCCGAGGCCGAACGGGTTACCGATCGCCACCACGTAGTCGCCGACGGCGAGCTGGTCGGAGTCGCCGAACTTCACCGCTTTCAGGCCTGCCGCCTCGATCTTCAGGAGGGCGATGTCGGTGCCCGCATCCGACCCCACCAGCTTGGCCTTGAACTCGCGCCGGTCCTTCAGCGTGACGACGATCTCTTGCGCGTTCTTCACGACGTGATGGTTGGTGAGCACGAATCCTCGCCCGCCATCCACGACCACACCCGAGCCCGCGGATAGTTGCGGCTTTGGCCGCGATGGCAGGTCGAAGAAGCGACGGAAGAACGGGTCCTGAAGGAGCGGGTTCTCGACTTCGGGCGAACGTGAGAGCACCGAGATGTTCACCACCGCCGGGGTCACCGTCTCCAGCATCGGCGCGAGCGTCGGTAGGCCGTCACGACCCGGCACACCGGGCAATGCGCCCAGCGTGGCATCGCAGGTTGCGAGCAGGACGGCGGCGAGCAGGCCGTGCAGGCTTACCGAGAAGTCGAGCCTCATACGATCGTGACGAGGAGTCAGCAAGGCGCAATTGTTGGAGGGCAGGAAGCGAGCGTCAAGCCGCCGCGAGCGGCACAGGGGTACTACGGGTTCGCGACAGTCGGCGCCAGAGCGGCGCTGACCAGACTTCAGTGAAACGTCACCCGCTGGGTCATGAGGGCGTCGAGCTCGCCGAGGAAATCATCCACGTCCTCCTCCGATGGGCCCACGGCGATCATGCCCTGCATACTGCAGCGAAAGCGCTGGGCAAGATCGCCGGTGAGAAACGTACCGCGCCGCGTGTATTTGTCGACGACTTCGAAGCCCTGCTCCGAAGGATATTCGACGACGTAGAAACTTTCGCTGTTGTAGACGATGACCATGGCGGAGGCTGGAAGCAGGGTGGGCGCCGGGGTGGGCAGCATCGTCGGGTCACGCGCCGGACGGGATCGACGCTTCGTGTGCCAGAAGCTGCTGCCGCGATCACCCGCAGGCGCCCGCCCGATCTCAGCAATCGCCGTGCCTCCTCACGACTCGGCGCTGCGCACGGCACCGGACGGAACGGGCCGGTGTGCGCCGCTGATCAGCCGGTACGGGTGACGCGAGCCAGAAAATCAAGCAGAACGGCGTTGAACGCTTCGGTTTGCTCGATGTTGCACAGGTGCGAGGCCGAAGAGATCACTTGGAGCTCGGCGCCCGGTATGCCGCGCTGGATCGTCTGCGCCATCGCGACCGGCGTTCCGGCGTCGTGCTCGCCGACGACGACCAGGGTCGGACAGTCGATGGCGCCAAGCCGCATCGTCGTGTCGATGGTGGGGACCGCCGCGCCGCAGCCGATGTAGCCCTCGGCGGGCGTGTTGCGAATCATCGCTCCGATGCGCGCCATCACGTCCGGGTGCGCCGCGCGGAACGCCGGGGTGAACCAGCGCTCCAGCGTGGCCTCGACGAGAGGACCCACGCCCTGCGCGCGCACCGCCGCGATGCGCTCCTGCCAGATCTTGTCGGTGCCTTCCGGGTAACGGCTGGTGGTGTCACACAGGACCAGGCTCGCGACGCGCCGGGGATACGCCAGCGCGAACTCCTGCGCCACCATTCCCCCGAGCGAGATGCCGACGAAGTGAGCCCGCTCGATACATAGCGCGGCAAAGAGTCCATCGACGTCGCGCGCCAGTTGATCGAAGCTGTAAGGCGCGGGCGAAACGCCGCTCGCACCATGCCCGCGGGTGTCGAAGCGGAGCACGCGAAAGCGCTCCCGCAGCGCCGGCATCTGATCGTCCCACATGCCAAGGTCACAGGCGAGGGCGTGGGACAATACGACCCACGGCCCCTCGCCCTCGATCTCGCAGTGGACATCCAGGCCGTGCGCGTCGACCTTCATGTACGCCCGCAGAGCATGAAGCTCAATGAAGCTTGGAGAAATCGGGGATCAGAAGCACGTCGATGCCCTCGTCTTCGAGCTCGCCGACATCTTCCAGACTCGCCCGGCCCCGGATGCTGCGGGCGGGTACCTCGCGATAGTGGATCTTGCGCGCTTCATCCGGGAACCGGTCGCCGACGTCTTCGGTGAGGCTCTGGAGCATCCCCAGCAGCTTGCGCAGCTCGATCGGCGGCTCCTGCTCGGCATCCTGCGGGGCGGTTGGGCGGAGAGTCTGGACATGCGGTGCCGAGGGCAGGCGCGATACCAGCTTGCTCTCGCACATGGGACAAAGGATCGCTCCGGCGTCGCGCTGGTGCTCGTAGTCGTCGCTGGACTGAAACCAGCCCTCGAAACGGTGCTCGTGATCACAAACCAGGCGGAAGACGATCATGGGCCGGGGCTGGGAAGTGGTTTTGGACGCAACGCAGCATAGCATACCGGCAGGCATCCCAGCAGTGCTAGAATCCCCCTGTTACCAAGACACGACGCGGAGACCATCGCGGCCATGTACGAGTCGGACCTCACCAAATTCATGCGAGATCTCTTTCGCCTGAACCCCCACCTGGAGGAAGCGCAACGGGAAGCGCGCGCCATCTGGTGGGACAAGAAGGTGGATTTCGAGGAGCTCAAGCGGATGCAGGAATCCCAGGTCCCGGTGCGGGGCTATGTCTACTATCCGTTGATTCAGCGACCGGCGGCTCGCAGTTCGGCGGATCCGGCGCAGCACGGCGCGGCCGATTCGTAAGCGGATTGCCCGCAGCAGCCCGCGCCCGCTTCCACGACAAGGAGCAGTAACGATGCGCATCGAAGTGCATGTCCACGGCGATTTGACGATCTGCAAGGGCGTGACACGCGCGCAGGTGGAGGCAGCCATCGCGCCGTGGCTCGAGTACGTGGACGTCGATACCCTGGACGACGCGAAGAGCAGCATTCCCGAAGAACCCGGCATCAATTTCGATCCCACGAATCGCATGCTCGAGATCTGCTGGACCGGTCAGATCGGCCGCAGCTTCCAGCAGCGGCTGGAACAGGCCCTGCACGCGCTGGGTCCGCTCACCGAGCAGGCGGCGGAGGTCGACGTGAACCTCTACCACGAAAACGGCGACGAGGAGAATCAGATCATCTTCGTCGGCCCGACACCCGAAGCCATTCACGAGGCGCAGCGGCAGCGGATGATCGAGGACGTCACCCATCTGCTCTCGCGCCAGTTCGGGCAGGAGGCGGTGGACGAGGTGGTGGCCGTGGTCGACGGCCTGTTCGCCCGCGAGTGGGATCGCAAGCTCAACAGCGAGGGCGATCTCGAACGCGCCTTCCTGCAGAACTCCACCGCCCCGGGCCGGCGTCACCTGCACTGATCCCTTACAGGAAGCAGGAATGGCGGCGCGCATGCGCCGCCCGCTTCCACCGCCGTCGTAGTCGTACGACAGACGCTGTCGGAGCGCAGCTCCGGTCAGTTCGTCGCGACCGCCCCTCGCAATTCATTCCCCTGCTGTCGATCGAAATGCGCCGCAGCGGCGACCGCCCGCGCACCCGGGACCGAGGCGGCCGGGGTCCGCTCCGCTGACTGCCCCGCGGTCGGTGTCAGCGGGATGCGCGGTCGATCAACCTGCCCGAGGAGAGCTCGATGTTGAGCGATAACAACGGTCGCTACGTGCGCGATCTGTGGCGGCTCGTCCGCCCCTACTGGTACTCCGAGGAGAAATGGTCGGCACGGGCGCTCCTTGCCGCCATCGTCGCGCTCACCCTCGGTATGGTGTGGGTCAATGTCGAGATCAACCAGTGGCAGAACGCGTTCTTCAACTCCCTCCAGGACAAGAAACAGGACGACTTCTTCTCGCTCCTGATCCGTTTTGGCTGGCTCGCCGCTGCGTTCATCGTGATGGCCGTCTACCAGCTCTACCTGAACCAGTGGCTGCAGATCCGCTGGCGGCGCTGGCTGACGGATCTCTACCTCGGCGAATGGCTTGCGGGACGCACGTACTACCGCATGCAGCTCGCCGATCGCGGTACCGACAACCCGGACCAGCGCATCGCCGAGGACTTCAGGCTGTTCATCGAACAGACCCTTACGCTCACCCTGGGCTTCATCAACTCGCTGGTGACGCTCGTCTCCTTCATCGGCATTCTGTGGGGGCTGTCGGGCGTGCTCGACTTCACGGTCGGCGGTGCCACCTACGAAATCTCCGGCTACCTGGTCTGGGTTGCGCTGGCCTATGCAGCGCTCGGCACCTGGCTCACGCACCGCATCGGCAAGCCGCTCATAGGCTTCAATTTCAATCAGCAGCGCTACGAGGCGGACTTCCGATTCGGGCTGGTGCGCTTTCGCGAGAACGCGGAAGGGGTGGCGCTCTACCGGGGCGAAGCGCAGGAGCTCGGGGAGTTCCGGCGCCGCTTCGGGGACGTCGTGGCGAACTGGATCCGGATCATGGTGCAGCAGAAGCGACTGACCTGGTTCACTGCCGGCTATTCCCAGGTCGCGGTCATCTTTCCTTACGTCGTCGCCGCGCCGCGATACTTTTCGGGAGCCGTCCCGCTGGGCGGACTCATGCAAACGGCAAGCGCCTTCTCGCAGGTGCAGGGGGCGCTCTCCTGGTTCATCGACGCGTACACGACCTTCGCGGAATGGCGGGCCTCGGCGGAACGGCTCATCACATTCCAGCACGCCATGCAGCGGGCGATCGAACAACGGGATAACGACGGCGCGACGGTCGAGGACACGAATGGTGCGAAGCTGGAGATCCATGACCTCGATCTCGCGCTGCCGAATGCGCACCCGCTACTCGAGCACGGCAGCCTCACGATTGCGCCCGGGGAGAGTGTGCTGCTCACCGGTCCGTCGGGCAGCGGCAAGAGCACCCTCTTTCGCGCGATTGCCGGCATCTGGCCTTTCGCGAAGGGGCGGATCCTGCGTCCGGCCGGCCCCGCTCTGTTCCTGCCGCAACGCCCCTATATTCCGATCGGCAGCCTGCGCCGCGCGGTGACCTTCCCCGCCGAGCCGGGTCGCTTTACCGACGAAGCGATCCGCGAATCCCTGATCGCGTGCGGATTGCCGCGGCTGGCCGACCGTCTCGACGAGGATCAGCACTGGGCGCTGCAGCTCTCTCCAGGCGAGCAGCAAAGACTCGCGTTCGCGCGCGCGCTGCTGTTGAAACCGGCGTGGCTCTACCTCGACGAGGCCACCGCAGCACTCGACGAACCTACCGAGGAACGGATGTACCGTTTGCTGCAGGAAAGGCTGCCGCGGACGACGCTGTTTAGCATCGGGCATCGGCCGACGCTGCGGCGCCTCCACCAGCGGCGTCTGGATCTGCGCACTACGGGAACGGGTCCGGCACGGCTCGCAGCCGTCCCGCTCACGGCCTGACCCTCACACGCGGTACATCGAGCGACGGTCGCGGGCGAACTCGACGATCGCGGCCGGCAGCTCCCCGAAGCTGCGGCCGAAGCTCGCGCGACCCGTGCCATCGAGCAGCAGTTCCTCCCGCAGCACGTGCACCTCGACACCGTTCTGAAAGCGGACGAAGGTACCGTTCACGCTTCGATCCTCGAGATAGAAGTTCGTGTGGCGCAGAAGAATGTTCGCATGTTGCTGGGAGACGAACATGTCGGCGAGAACGATGTCGTTGTCAACGCCGCGCCCGATCGCAAGCACGGGGTGCAGCCGGTTCACCGCCAGACTTCGGTTGCCTTGTTGCACGCGCATGCTGCCGAGATCGGACGGCAGCAGCCGCCGGGCCTTCGAATTGATCTGGGTGGTGAACCGATCATCAGGCTTCCAGATCACCTGGTAGACGGATGTTGAATTCAGGTGACCCTTGAGCAGGGCGCTGAAGAGCGGGCGGACGCCGACCTTGGCCGCGGCGGAGAGCGCTGTGGTCATCCTTTGCGTGACCAGGATCTGGTCCGCGGAAGCAACCGCCGCCAGATATGCTGCCACGTTGACCGTATCGCCGAAGACATCGCCGCCGTCTTCGATCACCGGACCGAAGTCCATGCCGGTATGGATGCGGATAGCTTCGCCACCCGGCTGCGACTGCGCGAGCACCCCATGCATGCGACGCGCGGCGCGCGCCGCGCTATCGGGGCTGTCAAACACGCTCAGCATGCAGTCCCCGATGGTTTTCACCATGCGCCCCCCATGCTCGGGCAATGTGCCCGCCAGGAGCTCCATCGACTCCCCGACGATGCGCTGGGCAGGGCCGTCGCCCAGGCGCCGGTAGAGACGTGCGCTACCGGAGATATCGGTGAAGAGTACGGCGCAAAGAGAGCGGGTTCTTGGCACGGCCGGTGTGGTGTGGCGGATCCGGCCTCGCTAGCAAGATTCGTGATCCGTTCGCGCTACGCAACGGCGCGTCCGACATGGAGCCAGAAGGTCGCGGGTCCGTCGTTGACCAGCGCCACCTGCATCTGTGCGCCGAACCGCCCGCTCGCCACGTGCGAGTGGCTCGCATTGGCTCGCTCGCACAGGTGCGAGAAGAGCCGCATCCCGATCTCGGGTGGCGCTGCCGGCGTGAAGCTCGGGCGCATGCCCTTGCGCGTGTCGGCAGGGAGGGTGAACTGCGGCACCAGCAAGAGCGCTCCGTCTATGTCCCGCAGCGACCGGTTCATCTTTCCTTCGCCGTCGGGGAACACGCGATATCCCAGCAAGCGCTCGAGCAGCCGTTCCGCCACGCCCTCGTCATCGCCGCGCTCGACACCCACCAGAACACACAGCCCGCGGCCGATGGCCGCAATGCTGTCCCCGTCCACCGTGACGCGTGCCTCCGTGACCCGCTGCAGGAGTCCGATCATGCCGCCGCGTCGGGGCGTTGGCGCGCGCAGCGGCACGCTTGTTGCTCGACGGTGCGCCAGCCGTTGTCCTGTCGAGTCGCAACCGGGGCAAGCCCCTGCCGGCGAGCGCCCAACCGGCACCAGCGCGGCGGGTCGCGGCGATCCCGATCAGAACCATCGATCATCCCCTTCAATGTCATGAGCATCCTAAAGCAAGAAAGCCTGCTTCCCCTGGAAGAGGAACTGCGCGGTTTCTCCCGGACGATCGCAGAGATCGACTGGCTGATGCTTATCGTCGTGCTGGCGTTCCAGTTCATTCAGCCGCTCGGCGAGGAAAGCCGCACCGCCATCATGATGGCGCTCTTCTTCTTCGCGGCGTTCATCCTATCGTTCCGCTACGCCAACTTCTACAAGCACGAGACGCGCTGGAAGCTGGCACTCGAGACCCTCGTGATGATCCTGTTCATCACCTGGGTGGTATGGTACTCGGGCAAGCTTGACAGCCCGCTCCTGAGTCTCTATCTGCTGCCCATCATCGCCAGCGCGCTCGCGCTCGGCAAGGTGGCGACGCTGCTCGAGATGACCCTGGTGACCGCCTGCTACATCTTCTTTTCCGCCGTCGGCTCCGGCCACCCGGTCCTCTCCCTGAACTTTGGCGTCGAACTCGCCGCGAAGCTCTCGCCAGTGCTGCTCGTCGCCTACATCACGACCATGCTGTCGGCCGACATCCATTACGCCCTCAACAAGGCGAAGCTCTTCTCCGAGACCGATCCGCTCACCGGGCTCTACAATCTGCGCGCGTTCAACATCATTGCCGACCGCGCGTTCAATCAGGCGATCCGCTACTCGCGGCCGATGAGCCTCGTCATGATCGACTCCGACAACCTCAAGCGCGTGAACGACACGTTCGGCCACGAAACCGGCAATCGCCTGCTGCAGCAGATCGTGGCCGGCGTCAAGGCGCAGTTGCGGTCGACGGACGTGCTCGCGCGCTACGGCGGCGACGAGTTCATGGTGCTGCTGCCGGACACCGGCGCCCGGGGTGCGCGCGAGGTTGCCGAACGCATCCGCCGCTCGGTCGAAGCCATTGGCCTTACGGTCCGTGACACCCGGGTTCCGACGACGGTCAGCCTCGGTGTCGCGAGCTATCCGGACGATGGCGTCGATCTCTCGCTGCTGCTCGACAAGGCCGACAAGGCCATGTATCGGTCGAAACAGGGGGGCCGCAACCGGTCGACGCACTCGACCCACGACACACCCGAGGTTGCCCATCCCGCACCGCTCCGGGTCGCCACGGCCTGCCCGAACGTACGCTGACGACCGCGGTGCCGAGAATCCTGTTCTCGTAACCCTTGCCGTCACCGCCCAGCACGCGCTCGTCGCGGACCGATAGCGGAATCCCCCTGGCATTGCGTACGCCGGCTGCCGACAGGCAGCGCCGGAAGCGAAGCGCAATCGCCCACCGGGCTCGCGATCGAGGGCGCTATGCGGCCGAGGCGATGCGCGCCGACTCCGACGGTGACGACGCGAGCGGCGCGACGCCCGCGTGCAGAAACCAGCCATCGAGTACGACGCGGCGCGTGAACCACCTGCTTGCCATCAGCGCGCGGCCCAGCGCGCTCTTGAATCCGCCAGGCAAATACTTGGCGACGCTGCGCGACTGGCGCGGGCCAAAGCGCGCCGTGAGTCGCTCGCAATAGGGCGCGAGCCGCTCGACCCCATAGGCGCCCGCTGCACCGAGGATGGTCTCGGCGGCCATGAGCGCCGATTCCACCGCGGGCCGGATGCCCTCGCCGCTTTGCGTATACGCCAGCCCCGCCGCATCGCCGATGAGTAAGGCCGCGTCCGCGACCAGCTCGCGCGGTGCATGGCCGTACAGGAGATACGCGTGACCGCTGCAGCGCGCCGGCAGATCGAAATCGACGGTGCCCCGGTGTCGCAGGAACTCGCGAAAGCCGGCCAGGTGATCGGCGAGGCGGTGATTGTCTTCCCGCCCGAGACCGATGTTCAGATAGCGCCCCTTGCGGAAGCACCAGCCATAGCCCTTGAAATCGGCGCAGAAGTAGAGCTCCGGGCGCTCGCCGAGCGCGGCGCACTTCCGGACCTGCTCCGGCGTCATCGCGAACTCGACCTCCTGCGCGGCGATGATCGATTCGGACGCACCGAGATCGGCGCCGAGATGCCGCGCCACCGGACAGAAATGACCGCCCGCACCGACCAGCATGCGCGCGCGGATGCGCCCGTTAGCGAGCCAGCCGTCGCCCACGCGCTCGAGCGTGCGCAGCGTCTCGCCCAGCTCGAGCCGCGCACCGCAGCGGCGCAGGAGATAGTCGTCGAACTCGAAGCGCCGGATGCCGAAGCTCACCGCGTCGGAGTAGTCGGTGTCGACCTCCCGCCCGCCGAGCATCCCGGTGCGAAAGCCGGTGATGGGCTGGAACACGCGGCCGCGGCGATACGCTTCGACGTCGAGCTGCAGCGACTCGACGACCGCCGGTGTGATCCAGCCAGCGCAAACCTTGTCGCGCGGAAAGGTGCGCTTGTCCATGACGACCACGTCGACACCAGCGCGCGCCAGCGCCCAGGCGCATGTCGATCCGCCCGGCCCGCCGCCGACCACCAGCACCTCGCACGACGCGTCTGCTGTCATGTCACTTCATCGCGGTACATCCAGGCGCGCGTCAGGGGCCAGTCGCTCACCGTCGGCCGCGCGAACAGCACCTGAAAGAGCTGGAGCTCGCCGCCGATGAACGCCGCCTTCGACCCCGCGAGATAGAGTCGCCACATGCGGACGAAGCGTTCGTCATACATCTTCCGTACTTCCTCGCGCGACGCCTCGAACCGCTCGAGCCAGTGGTGCAGCGTGATCGCGTAGTGCGGGCGCAGGTTCTCGACGTCGAGCACCGACAGCCGGCGCGTCTCGAAGATCTGCATCATCTCCGACAAGGCAGCCGGATGCGCGCCGGGGAAGATGCGTCGCTCGATCCAGGGGTGCATATACCCCGGACGATTGCGGCCGATACTGTGAATGAGGCCGCGGCCCTCGGGCGCGAGCGAGCGATGGATGACTTCGCCGAGATCCCGGTAGTTGTCGACGCCGACGTGCTCGAGCATCCCGACCGAGACGAACACATCGTAGCGGCCATCGATGTTGCGGTAGTCGTCGAGGACGTACTCGACGCGGTCCGCGAGGCCTTCCCGCTGCGCGCGCTCGCGGGCGAACCGTACCTGCTCCTCCGAGATGTTGTAGGCGCGCACGCGGGCGACGCCGAAATGCCGCGCCATGTGCAGTGCGAGCCCACCCCAGCCGCAGCCCGCTTCCACCACGGTGTCGTTCGGGGTCAGCCTGAGCTTGCGGCAGACGTGATCGAGCTTGGCCATCTGCGCTGCCTCGAGGGTGGCCTCGGCGTCGCGAAAATATGCGCAGGTGTACTGCATTTCGGCATCGAGCCACAGCCGGTAGAAGGCATTGCCGATGTCGTAATGGTGGTGGATGTGCTCGCGCGATGCCTTCAGGGTGTTGCGGCGCGGCCTTCTGTCCACCGGGAAGATCTTGAGCCCCGCCGCGCTGAACGGCATGTCGACGGTGGCCGCGTACAGCGTCGCGAGAAATCCGACGAAATCACCTTCGATGTCGATCTCCCCGTTCGCGTAGTCATCACCGAAATTCAGGTTTGGATCCCACAGCATGCGGTAGAACGCGCTGCGTGTGTGGACGAAGAGCGTCGCGATCGGCGCCCGGTCGCCGCTCACGATCTCCGTGCCGTCCCAGAGCACGATGCGAAACGGCGGGTCGGCGAGCTTGCGCAGCATTTGCTGGAGCAGTCCGCGCTCGACGGCGTGCACCTTGCCATCGCGCGTCTCGAAAGGCGACTCTGCGACGCGGTCGTCCGTCAGCGGTGCCGCGGGAGCGCTGGCGACGTCCTCGTCGACAGCGGACGAATCGAAGGTGTGGGCATTCTGATTTTTCATCGCGGTCGGAGTGCGCGCAAGTCGAGTTCACGTTCGACGATCCCAGCCTCGCGTTGAAAATTGAAGCACGTTTTCGGACGTCGGACAACCTCGCGCCGGCAACGTTCCTGTCATGCTTCTGTCACTTGACTGCCCCCGGCGCGGTCCGCGCGGCGCCGCGCAGGGTGCGCGCGATCAGCACGGCCAGGATGGTCGCCAGCGCCGCGGCCCAGCCGACGCTGCCGTAGTGGGTCAGCGCACCGTCCGCGCTGCGGCCGATCACCAGACCGGCGCCGAGCGTTGCGGCCGACGAGCCAAACTGCTGCACCGATGCATGCACGCTCATGAAGCTGCCGCGCAACCGCGGCTCGACGCTCGCCGTGATCATCGCCATGGCCGGCACGAAGCGGCCCGACACCAGCACCATGAAAAGCGTCGTGACCGCGATCGCCGCCGCAAGCGGCGCCGCCGGCAGATGCGTCACGAGCAGGATGGGCACGAGCGAGAGCAGCGCCGTCGCCACGAACACGCGACGCTTGCCGTGCCGGTCCGCGAGATGACCGATGAGGCGCGCCGTAAAGAGCGTCATCAGACCTCCCGCCAGATATATGAACGGCAGGTCGTCGAGCGTGAGCCCGACGTTCGCGACCATGTAGGGGCTGATGAAGGGGATGACGGAGAAGGCGCTCAGCGTGAGCGCCGCCACCATGGCAAACGCGCGCAGGTGGTTGCGATGGCCGAAAACTTCCGTCACCTGGGCCACCGCGCTGCGCCCCGTGGCGTGGTGCACATGCCGACTGAGGCGGGGAACGTAGCGCGGCACGAACACGGCGATCGCGAGGCTCACCGCGGTCAGGAACAGGAATGGCGCACGCCAGCCATAAGCGTTCGCCAGGACGAGTCCGATCGGCACGCCCGCCACGGCTGCCAGCGAGAAGGCGGACATCACCGTACCCATCGCCGCGCCCCGTCGCGACTCCGGAATGACATCACCGACGATGGCGAAGACGCTCGCACCGAGCACTCCGCCAAACGCCCCTGCGGCGGCACGCGCAACCAGCAGCCACGCGTAGCCCGGCGCCAGCCCGCACGCGAGCGTTGCCGCGATGAAGCCGGCGTAGAGTGCGAGCAGCGCATGGCGCCGATCAAAGCGGTCGATGAAGAGCGCGGCGACCAGGCCGACCAGGCCGGCGCTCAGCGTATAGGAGGCGACCAGCAGGCTGAACTGCGTCGGCCCGATGCCGAAGAGAGCCATGAACTGCGGCCCGAGCGGCATCATGATCATGAAGTCGACGATGTGCGTGAACTGAATGCCGGCCAGCACCGCCAGCAGCGGCCGTTCGCGATGAAGCTCGAGATGCGGCAGCGCGGACTCCTCGGCGCAGTCCACGCACGGCGGATCGTCGTCGGTCCCCTGCGCGGCGCCGCCACCCCGGCGCGGCGCGATCAACGCCGGACCTCGTCCGACGGTCCGAGTTCGTGAATGGACAAAAACCGCAGCGCCCCCGAGGCGTCGCGATCGGGCTGCAGTCCGGGCACTACGCGCACATCGAGAACGCGGCAGTCGGCAAGCAGTGAGAGGATCGAATGCGCCACCTCGGTGAGATCGTCGAACACGCCGAGCGGCCAGCGCAAGCCGTGCAGGACGCTCGCATCGAAGGGCGAGCTCAGACTCACCCGCACATCGCACCCCGCGTGCACGGAGAGCACCGCCACCGGCTCGCCGACCGACGCGCGCAGTTGCCGCAACACGCTGCTCGCAAAGAGGCTCAGGCGTGTCTCCTGCAGCGCAAAGCGCCCTGCCGCTGCCGCGACCAACAACGACTTGGGCGGACGCGGCAGCGGCAGCAGGGTGAGGCCCTGCTGCCCGAGCTGGGCGGCGAGCGCGCGCGTGACGGCAAGGCCCCACGCACCGATGCGGGAGCCGGACTCGACGAACGACAGACCCTGGGCGGGTGCTACGCCGGCGCCCACCAGAAAGCGCAGATGGGCGCGCTCTTCGACGGCGTCGACCTGGATGTCGGTGCCTGACAGCGCGCGGGGGCCCGCGTCCGCATCGCCGATGCTGCGCGTCCAGCGATACAGCTCGCTCGGTTGCAGACGCTCGAGTGTCTCGGCGCTCACCAGCGCCGCGGCGAGGCCGAAGTTCTCGGTCTGGCCGAGCGCCCCGTGCTGCCGCAGCAAGCCGCCGATCGCCCCCGCATCGGGGATGAGACCGGGCACCACCGCACCGGCGCGGCCGCCAGCTACGAACACGACGGGCAGCGCGAACACGCGTGCGAGCAAGCCGCCATCTTCTTCCGGCGCGGGGTCGTCGATTGCCGCCTTCAACGCCTCGAGCAGGAAGCGCCGCACGGTCTGGTCGGGAGCTGCGGCGAAAGCGGCGGCAATCGCGGCATCGTCGCCCGCCGCGGCCAGTTCACGCAATTTCGTCGTCAACGCACCCCGCGTGCCGCGTTCGGCGCGAGCAAGCGCCACGAGCGGATGATCCGCGCTCTCGGCGCCGTACGCGCGCGGGTCCGGCCACTCGACCTGCGCCTGCACCGCACCCTTCACGGTCGATTCTCGGGCGGCAGGATGCGCCGCGGCGGCCATTCCCAGTCGCCCTTGCCGTGGATGCCGACCAGGGTTTCGAGCGTCGTCGAGCGAAACTCGCGCAGATAGAGAACGACCACGACCCCGGCCGTGGTCGCCGCGAATAACAGCGGGTGCAGAAACCAGGCAAGCGCCGCCAGGCCGAAATAGTAGGTGCGCAGTCCGTTGTTGAAGTTCTCGCCGGCGTAGACGCAAACGTCGGTGGCGCGCGATATGAAGTCCTCCTCCGCCGGCGCGTCGCCGCCAGCGGACGGCGCCGCCCCCACGAGAATGGCCAGCATGTTGAACTGCCGCAGCGCCCAGGTGAACTTGAAGAACGCGAAGCCGAAGATGCCGATCAGCAGCAGGATCTTGATCTCCCACATGCGGTGGCTCGCTTTCACCGCGAACGGCAGCTCGGCCATGACGTCGACCGCCTTCTCGGTCGTGCCGAGCAGCGCGACGAGACCGCCCAGGATGAGGACGGTGGTGGATGCGAGAAACGTCGCCACGTTCGACAGCATGCTGATCAGGCTCGAATCCACGATCCGGTTCTCGCGCTCGACGATGCGTTCCATCCACTTGCGGCGATACAGATTCATCGCGCCGAGCAGGCTCGGCGCCCGCTGCGCCTTGCGCGCCGCGAAGCGCACATAGCCGAAGGAGGCAACGAAGAACCACAGCAGCGCGGCGTAGTCGATCGGACTCAGGAGAGAAAACAGCGCGCTCAAGTCCGCCGGCCTCCTTGACGGGTCGTCACAGGAACAGGGTCAGAACGCCGGTGTACCCGTACAGGCGATCGTGGGAGATCTCGCCGTTGCAGAAGAACCCCACGAGTGGAATTTCCCCCAGGCTCTGCCGGATCAACGTGAGCTCCTCCGAATTCGGACCGAACAGGCTCGCGCCGCGGCCGAGACACGAGTAGTAGACGGCACCGCGCGGCCGCGTGAAGAGCCCATCCTTGATGCTCTCCAGCATCCGCACCATGTCCTCGACCGCGCTCGCCGCATCGCGCCGGCAGAACATCATCGGCATGCCTTCGCGCAGCGACTCGCCGATCGCGACGAGCTTCGACTCCGGATCGACGCCGATCAGATTGCGCACCAGGTAATCGTCGCGGTCCGAGCCGGGCACCGGGAAGCCGGCGAAGATGCGCCCGCCGAGCCGCTGCGGACTGCGCACGAGGCGGCGTCCGACATCTTCCGAGAGCACGTCGAAGGCGGGCCGGCCGTCGAGGGTGACGATCACGTTCTTCTGGCATTCCGTGATCGTATGCCGGGGCCCGGCCGGGCTGCAGCCCTGCGTCAGACGTGTCGATACCACCACGTCGCCGCTGAAGAGCACACCGGACACGCCACCCGTGGTGGGGACGTTGGCGATCTGGTAGTAACCGCGGCGCGAGCTCGTGAGCCCGCCCACCGCAAAACCACTTTCGAGCCTTTTCGAGACGGCGTTTACCAGCGCGCTCGCGTGGCCGTTGCGCGGGTCGGCGTGGACGATGGCGAAGTTCGCGCGCGCGCCATGGACCCGTAGCGGCTCGGGCGGCAAACCCTCGGGGCCGCGCAGCGTCGGCAGGATCTCGAAGGAACCTTCGGGGAACTCGCCCAGCATGAGCGCGATGGCGGGCTCGTCCAAATACTCCTTGCCGCTCGCGCAGACCCCGATGCCAACGCTGCCCACCCACTGCTGGACGCCCGTGCGCTCCCGCACCAGGTCGAGGATCGGTTCGAGCTGACCGGAAAACGTGTCGGCCGCGTACAGGAATCCGAGGTTGGCGCCCGGCGCGTGGGTGGCCGCCTGTTCGACGCAGCGTTCGACGATCGAGCGCCAGTCGCTGCCTGCCGCGTGCCCGTAGCCGAAGGTTCTCATTGCGGAAGAGTGCGGTTGATCGCTGGCGCGCGCGAGCCGGTCAAGGAAAGCAGCGGGCGGATCTCGTAACGGTTGCCCGAGTGCTCGGAATCGTAAGGCTTCACGCTCCCCTCCGCGGCCGCGCCACCGCGGCGATGCCGGCATTATCCGCGTCGTGCCGCGAGGCCACAACCGAAGCGCCGCCCCGGCTATAATGCGCACCATCCGACACCGCCACGGAGCCCACCCGCGATGAGCCTGCGACTTGTCCCTTCCGGCAACGACCTGCCCAACGATTTCAATGTCGTGATCGAGATTCCGATGCGAGGGGACCCGGTCAAGTACGAAGTCGACAAGGGGAGCGGGGCCATGTTCGTCGACCGCTTCATGGCCACCGCGATGCACTATCCCTGCAACTACGGCTATATCCCGCACACCCTCTCGGACGACGGCGACCCGGTGGATGTGCTGGTGATCACGCCGGTGCCGCTCATTTCCGGTTCGGTGGTGCGCTGCCGCCCGGTCGGCGTGCTCAAGATGGAGGACGAAGCCGGCGACGACTCGAAGCTGCTCGCGGTGCCGGTCGAGAAGCTGTGGCCAGCCTATCGCGAGATCGAAACGCCGCGCGATCTGCCGGAGATGACGCTCGCCCAGATCACCCATTTCTTCGAGCACTACAAGGATCTCGAGCGCGGCAAGTGGGTAAAGATCAAGGGTTGGTACGGGCCCGAGGAAGCCAAGAAGGAGATTCTGGCCGGGGTGGAGGGCTTCAACAACGCCAAGGTCAAGCCGGCGTTCTGAGCGCGCTCAAGGGACTCGCGCAATGACACCTTCCGCCGCCCGCGACGACGCGCCCCTGCTCCTGCGCGAGGACGATCGGGGCATCACGACGTTGACCCTGAATCGCCCGGCGCAGTACAACGCGCTGTCGCGACCATTGCTCGAGGCGCTGGCGGCCGAGCTGGCACGGCTCCATGGCGACGAATCGGTACGGGTGGTCATCATCGCGGGGGCGGGCAAGGCGTTTTGCGCAGGCCATGACCTGAAAGAGCTCGCGACCCTCAACGACCCCGTGCTCGCGCATCCCGTGTTCGCGCTCTGCGGCGACGTGATGCTGAAAATAATGGCCCTGCCGCAGCCCGTGATCGCCCGCGTCCACGGCATCGCCACCGCCGCGGGTTGCCAGCTCGTGGGCACCTGCGATCTCGCGGTGGCTTCGACCGAGGCGCGCTTCGCCGCCTCCGGCATCAACGTCGGCCTTTTCTGCAGTACGCCGGGTGTGGCCCTCGCCCGCAACGTCCCGCGCAAGAAGGCGCTGGAGATGCTGCTCACGGGCGATCTGCTGGATGCCCAGGACGCGCTCGCGCACGGGCTCGTCAACCACGTGGTGGCACCGGACGCGCTCGACGCCGCGGTCCGCGCACTCGCCGAGAAGATCGCGGCCAAGCCACGTGGCGCGATCGCCGATGGCAAGCGCGTCTTCTACGAACAGGTCGAGATGAACGCCGAGGGCGCGTATTCCCTGGCCGCCGACGAGATCACCTGCAACCTTTTCGCCTCCGAGACGCAGGAAGGCATCGACGCGTTTCTGCACAAGCGCGCGCCGCGCTGGTCCTGATTCGCGGGCACCGGCTCGCCCGCGAGTGATCCCGGGATGTGCGCAGGTCGGGGAGGTGCCCGCTCAGCGCAGGCATCGGCACGGCTCCCGCACGACCTGATCGCGCGGGCCGCCGGTACCGGGGCGGGTGAACTCGTAGCTGCGAAAACCCTCCGCCTCGCACTTGCGCGCACACGCCTGCTCCTGCTCCGCCATGTCCGGTGTCCTGAAGCCGTGTTGAAAGGCGAGCACGAACACGATCACCATCAGCAGGAGAAGCAGGGTGCGCATGCCGGCTCGCTCGAGCAGGTACTTCAGTCGGGCTTGTCTGTCGTCGACGCATCACTCACCGGCCCGGCCGCCATCGCCAGCATGAGTTCGTTCAGCCGCCGCACGAACGACGCCGGATCATCGAGCTGACCGCCTTCGGCGAGCAGCGCCTGGTCGAAGAGCACGCTCGCCAGATCGTCGAACCGCGCACCGGCGGCCTCGCCCTGCAATCGTTCGACCAGCGGGTGGTGCGGGTTGACCTCGAGGATCGGCTTGGTGCCGGGCACCTTTTGCCCAGCCGCCTTGAGCAGCCGCTCCAGGTTGCCGCTCATGCCGTACTGGTCCGCCACCAGGCACGCGGGCGAACCCGTGAGGCGATAGGTCACGCGCACCTCCTTCACCCGCTCGCCCAGTGTCTTCGCGATGCGCTCGGTGAGGCCCTTCAATTCGCCCGCTTCCCGTTCCTGCTCCTGCTTCTCCGCTTCGTCCGCGAGCTTGCCCAGGTCCAGATCGCCCTTCGCGACCGACTGCAATGACTTGCCCTCGAATTCTTGCAGGTGGGCTGTCACCCACTCATCCACGCGCTCGTACATGAGCAGGACCTCGATGCCCTTCTTGCGGAAGATCTCGAGGTGCGGACTGTTCTTCGCGGCAGCAAAGCTGTCGGCGGTGATGTAGTAGATCTTGTCTTGCCCCTCCTTCATGCGCGACACATAGTCGGCGAGCGACACCGACTGCTCGTCCGTATCGTTGTGGGTGGAGGCCACGCGCAGGAGCTTCGCGATGCGCTCGCGGTTCGCGTGATCCTCGCCAACGCCCTCCTTGAACGCGCGCCCGAACTCGCGCCAGAAGGTGGTGAACTTGTCCGGCTGGTTGGCGGCAAGATCCTCGATCAGGCCGAGCACCTTCTTCACCGATCCGGCGCGGATCGCCTCGACGTCGCGCGAGTGCTGCAGGATCTCGCGCGAGACGTTGAGCGGCAGGTCGTTCGAGTCGATCACGCCGCGCACGAAGCGCAGGTACAGCGGCATGAGCTGATCCGCGTCGTCCATGATGAAGACGCGGCGCACGTAGAGCTTGATGCCGTGGCGGTGCTCGCGGTCCCACAGGTCGAACGGCGCGTGAGCGGGCAGGTAGAGCAGCTGGGTATAGTCCTGCTTGCCTTCCACCTTGGCGTGGACATGGGCGAGCGGCGGCTCGAAGTCGTGGGCCACGTGCTTGTAGAACTCGACGTACTGCTCGTCGGTGATCTCGGACTTGGGGCGCGCCCAGAGGGCGGAGGCCTGGTTGACCACCTCGGTCTCATGGGTGAGGACGTCCGCCTTTTTCTCTTCGTCCCACTGCTCCTTCACCATCGCGATCGGCACCTGGATGTGGTCCGAGTACTTGCGGATGATGGACTTGAGACGCCAGCCGTCGAGAAACTCGTCTTCGCCTTCGCGCAGGTGCAGGATCACGTCGGTGCCGCGCGCGGCGCGGTCCACCGTCTCGATCGTATAGTCGCCCTCCCCGGCCGACTCCCAGCGCACCGCATGCTCGTGGCCGAGGCCCGCACGGCGGGTGACGACGGTGACCTTGTCCGCGACGATGAACGAGGAGTAGAACCCCACCCCGAACTGGCCGATGAGCCGCGCGTCCTGCGCCTGGTCCCCGGTCAGCGCCTGGAAGAATTCCCGCGTGCCGGACTTGGCGATGGTGCCGATGTGGTCGATGACCTCCTGGCGCGACATGCCGATACCGTTGTCGGATACCGTGAGCGTGCGCGCCTCCTTGTCGAAGCTCACGCGGATCCTGAGATCGGAATCGCCCTCGAACAGGCTCGGATCGGAAAGCGCTTCGAAACGCAGCTTGTCGCAGGCGTCGGACGCATTGGAAATGAGCTCTCTCAGGAAGATCTCCTTGTTGCTGTACAAGGAGTGGATCATGAGGTTGAGCAGCTGCTTGACCTCGGCCTGAAAGCCGAGCGTTTCCTTGGTGGCGGTGGTGGTCTCCACGGTGGGCAAAGCTCCCTGACTGAACGAATGCCTGCAACTTGGGGCGCACAGGCGATTTTTCAAGAACCGGTGCCTCTGCCGTTGAGCCGCGCCTCCTCGTAGTCGAGTTCGCGTTGCAGCGACTGCAGCACTTCGGCTCCGATCGCCTCCTCTCGCCACAGCCGGATGAGTTCCCGGCGCTCCGCGCGCACCACTGCGCTGCGCAGTCGGAAGGCGAGATTGTCGACGTCGGCCGAAGCCGGCCGGCGCGGCTCGACGGATCGCAGACGGATCTCATACTCGGATCGCAGCGGATCCCGGATGTGGTCCGGGATGCGCTCCGTCTCGCTGAAGCGGTCGGCCTCGTTCAGCCCGGCTCGCGTCATGGCCTCGCGCGCGAGCTGTTCCTCTTCCCTGGGGCTCCAGTCGTCGCCTAGGCGCAGCAGCCGGATCAGCGGCGGCAGGGTGAGCCCCTGGACCACGAGGGTGAACAGGATCACCGCGAAGGCGAGGCAGATTACCAGGCTCCGATGCGGGAAGGCCGTGCCGTCGGGCAGGACGAGGGGCAGGGCGAGGGCGGCCGCGAGGGAAACGATCCCGCGCATCCCGCACCAGGACACGATGACCACCGGCCGCCACGGCGGATAGGCTTCCTGCGCGTGCAGCAGGGGGTTGAGAAAGCGAGGCATGAAGGTCGCCGGAAATACCCAGAGGAATCGCGTCACCACCGCGGTCACGCAGACCGCCAGCGCAAGCCAGACGAGTTGCTGCCTCGGCACCGCCTGGATGTCGTCCACGATGGCATTCAACTCCAGTCCGATGAGGATGAAAGCCAGGCAGTTCATGAGGAACTCGATGGTGCTCCAGACCGCTTGAACCTGGATTCGGCTCTCCGCCGTGAACATTTCGGGCGCATAGCGGGCCCGCATCAGGCCCGCCGCGACGACCGTCAGCACGCCGGAGACGTGCATGGCCTCTCCCCCCAGGTAGGCCACGTAGGGCAGCAGCAGCGAGAGCAGGATCTCGATCAGAGGATCGTGTTGCCACGCGTGGATCAGTACGAAGAGCCGGCCGAGCAGCAGGCCGAGGAGGACACCGCCAATCGCCACCACGAAGAACTGCACGGTGGCGTCCGGGAGGGAGAAGACGCCGGTCAGCGCCGCGGCCACCGCGAACTTGTAGAGCACGAGGCCGGTTGCGTCGTTGACCAGGCTCTCGCCCTCCAGGATGGTTACGACACGACTGGACATCCGCAGGCGACTCAACACCGCGGTCGCGGCCACCGCGTCGGGGGGCGATACGATCGCACCAAGCGAGAACGCGACGGCCCAGGGCATGTCGGGGACGAGCACCCGCACGACCCCGGCGACGGCCACCGTAGTGACGATCACGAGCGGCACCGCGAGCAGCGTGATCGGCCGGATGTTGCGCTTGAAATCGCGCCAGGACGTGCGCAGTGCCGCGACGTACAGGACCGGCGGCAGGATGGTCACGAGCACGAGGTTCGGATCGAGCTCGACCTTCGGTCCGAACGGCAGGAATCCGAGCGCGGCGCCGCCCAACACCAGCGCGATGGGGTACGGCACGCCGAGCTTGCGCGCGAGCCAGCCCAGCGCGACGGCGCAGGCGAGCAGGACTGCAATCAGCTCGACAAACTCCACAGTTGCTAGAAGGGGTAGGGGCCAGGGAAACGGCCGGTGACGAGCGTGTGACTGATGAGACCGGTCTCGGTCGTCCAGGTGTGCAGCTGGAACCCCGGCGGCTCCATGGTATAGCAGAGCGCCTCGCCCGGTCGCAGGTCGAGCGCGACCTGGTGCGCCGTGCTCGGACAGACGGAGGCGAGCACGCCGTGCCAGCGCACCTGGATCGAGCGGTGCAGATGACCGCAGAGAATGCGCTCGACCTGCGGAAAGCGCGCGAGGAGGCAAGCGAGCTCTGCGGACCCCGCGAGCCCCATATCGTCGAGATTCGCGACCCCGGTCAGAAACGGCGGGTGATGCATGACGAGAACGGTCGGTCGGTCGGGCGCCTCCGCCAGCCGGTCCGCGAGCCAGCGCAGCCGCGCGTGGCACAGCGCACCGCCATCCTGGCCGGGGACCAGCGTGTCGAGGAAGACGAGGCGCAGCGGGCCGGCATCGACCACGTAATGCAGGAACCCGGACCGCGGCAACTCAGTCTCATCGCCGAACGCCGCGCGCAGGTGCTCGCGGTCGTCGTGATTCCCGGGGATGACGTAGATCGGCATGGCAAGCGGTGCGAGCAGCGCGCGCAGGTGGGCGTACTCCTCCGGCGTGGCGAGATCCACGAGGTCGCCGCTCGCGATCACGAGCTGCGGTGCCGGGTCGAGCTCGAGGAGCCGCGTCACGCATGCGCGCAGCAGTCCGGCGGTGTCGACGCGATCCATGCAGGCGCGGCCCGGCGCGGTGACATGGAGGTCCGAGATCTGGGCAATGATCAATTCGTCCTGCCGATCGATGCGATGCGTCACGGGGTGTATGGTAGACGCTTCTCTTCGTCGACTGTAGCGAGCACTCATGCACTCTGCGATCAAGGCTCTGTGGTTCACTGCTCTCGCGAGCGTGGTCATTGCCGCGCCGTGCGTTTTTGCCCGCCCCCTGCCTCTGGACAAGATCGAGCTGCCGCCTGGTTTCGAGATCGCGGTTTATGCCGACGACGTTCCCGGCGCGCGGTCGCTCACGCTCGGCGCGAACGGCACCGTCTACGTCGGGACGCTCGGCGCGGGCAAGGTCTACGCGGTGATCGACCAGGACCAGGACGGCAAGGCGGACGAAGTGCGCACGGTGGCAGAGGGGCTCAATTCCCCGAACGGTGTCGCCTTCCGCGACGGCAGTCTCTATGTCGCGGAGATCCACCGCATCCTGCGCTTCGACGACGTCGCGCAGGTCCCGTCGGGTGGACACAAGCCGGTGGTGATCACCGACGCGTTGCCGCGCGAGACGCACCACGGCTGGAAGTTCATCGCGTTCGGACCGGATGGCTGGCTCTACGTGCAGGTGGGTGCCCCGTGCAACATCTGCGCGCCGGACCCGAAGCGCTACGCGAACATCATGCGCATGAAGCAAGACGGCAGCGGTCTCGAGGTCTTCGCCAGGGGTGTGCGCAACTCGCTCGGTTTCGACTGGAACCCGCAGGACCGGACGCTATGGTTCACCGACAACGGACGAGACTGGCTCGGCGACGACTCGCCCTCGTGCGAACTCAACCACGCGCCGAAGGCGGGCCTGCACTTCGGCTTTCCCTACTGCCATGAAGGCACGGTGGCGGACCCGCAGTTCGGTGCCGAGCGGAGGTGTCGCGAGTTCACCCCCCCGGTCGCCAAGCTGGGCGCACACGTCGCCCCGCTCGGCATGCGCTTCTACACCGGCAAGATGTTTCCGCCGGACTACGCGAACCGGATCTTCGTCGCCGAGCACGGATCCTGGAACCGCTCGAAGAAGGTCGGCTACCGCGTGGTCGCGGTGGACGTCGGCAACAGGAAGGCCGTCAAACAGCAGGTCTTCGCGGCAGGCTGGCTGCAGGGCGAGGAGAGCTGGGGTCGTCCGGTGGACGTGCTGGTGATGCCGGACGGCGCGCTGCTCGTCTCCGACGACCAGGCGGGTGTCATCTACCGCATCTCGTACAAGCCCTGATCGGCGGCACCGGCCCGGAGCCGCCGCGGCGCTCGCGCCTCAGGTGCCGATGATGCCGCCGTCGCGGCGTCGAATGGCGATGGTGGCGGAGCGGGGCCGACCGCCCTTGGGCCCGTCGGGCCAGGTGCTGATGGCCTGCGGCTTCTTCGGATCGTTGCGCCCGGGATGGGGCAGCGGCGCCTCACCCGAATGCTGGATGTTGACGAACATCGTGCGCATGTCGGGCGTGATGATCGTACCCGTGATCTCGCAGCCGACCGGCCCAGTCAGGAAGCGCCGCACCTCCCCCGTTTCGGGATCCGCGGCGAGCATCTGGTTGTTGCCGATGTTCGACCAGTCCTTGCTCGCCATCAGCTGGGCCGACGAATCGGTCTGAATCCAGAGCACACCGCGCCGGTCGCAGTACAGTCCGTCGGGCTGTGCGAAAGCAACACCGCCCTTCACGTCGCCCCGTTTGAGTGGATCGCTGCTCTGCGGATCCCCCGCCTGCAGGAATACGTCCCACTCGAACCGGGTAGCGGTCGGATCGCCGCCGGCCTCACGCCATCGCACGATATGCCCCATCAGATTGGGCCCGCGCGGGTTCGCGGCGTCGGCGCCGACGATTTCCTTGCCACCGATGGGCTTGCCCTTGCCACGCGCCGTGCTCCATTTCGTCCGTCGAACTGGATCTCGAAGACGCCGAGCCCGTGTGCATTCTTGGATTTCTGCACCTTCTCGCCGGTCCAGGTCGTCATGCCGTCCGGGCTGAGAAGATTGTCGTCCGTGTACTCATAGTTGATCGCGATCAGCCCGTGGGTCGAGGAACTCGACGCCTTGGGCAGCGGGAAATAGTGCATGCCATCGTGGAACATGCCCGCCTGCTTCGCCTGCTCCGTCGCCGACTGACTGGCGTCGCCAAGAAATTCGGGCGCGCCGGGCTTGATCGGATCGCCCCATGCGTTCACGACCTGCCAGGTGTATTCGGGAGCGACCGCCACCGCGTCCGCCTTCGAAGCCGGGATCGGCGAAAAGCCGAGCTTCGGCCCCGTGCCGTTCTCGAGCGCATCGCGCATGGACTGACAGCCGCCGAAGAGGGACATCGCCGCGAGACCCAGCGATCCTCTCAGGACCGAGCGTCGGGACAACCGCGCGATGAGTATGTCGTCGAAAGTACTGCCGACTCGAAAGGAAGGGGGGCGATCCGAGGAGACGGACATGGTAATCCTCCTTTATCAGTCCCTCGCCCGCATGGAACCACACCGCTTTCCATTCAGACGATGGATCGGTCGTCATGCAGTCCCAAAAAAAGCTCAACGCGGCGGTCGACCCGCCTTGACGCCTTTAGCTACCGCGACTTCTGATCGTCCCCGAGGGGCGCAGCGACACCACGATACCAGGATCATACCGCTCGATGCTGGAAGGATCGAGTCCGGCGACGAGGGTTTGCAGGGCGACATAGTCGACCTTGCCGCTGCCCAGCAGCGGGAGCTTCTCCACTGGGACGATGTTGCGCGCCACGGCGAGCTCGTGACCGCCGAGCTTGCGCGCGGCCTGGAGCAGCGCGATTCGATTGAGCTGCGGGTCGGTAGTGAAGAGCGCGGTGCTCTCGCCGAGCTCGCTCACGATCAGCACCGTCGCCGCGTGTTGGTGATCCGGCGACGCATGGCGTGCGATGCGCTCGACCGCTTCGAGTGAGACCATCTCTCCCGCCACCTTGGCGAAACGCTTCACCCGACCGCGTACGCAGATGAAGCCATCCTCGTCCATCTCGACTACATCGCCGGTCGCGTACCAGCCCTCACCCAACTCCGAGCGTGGCGGTTTGAGCACCCCCGGATCCTCCGGGAACAGGTAGCCGAGCATGACGTTCGGGCCTCGCACGTGCAGCTCGCCGCCCTTGGCGATGCTCGGCACGGACACGATCCGATGCTCGATGTTCGGCAGCAGCCGGCCGACGGTGCAGGGCTTGTAAGCGAGCGGCGCGTTCAGCGCGAGCACGGGCGAGCACTCCGTGGTGCCGTAGCCCTCGGTGATTCGCAGCCCGAACTTGCGCAGCCAGACATCCGCCACATGCTCGTCCAGCTTCTCCGCGCCCGAGACCACGACACGGACACGATGAAAATCGTAGGGATGGGCGTTGCGCGCGTAGTGACCGAGGAACGTGCTGGTGCCGAAGAGGAAGGTGCAGGCCCTAGTGTACGCGATCTCCGGAATGACGTGGTAATGCAGCGGCGTTGGATAGAGCAGGACCTTCGTGCCCGATACGAGTGGCATCAGCGTGCACGCGGTCAGGCTGTACGAATGATACATCGGCAGCGCATTGAGAAACTTGTCCGCCGGTGTGAAATCGATCACTGCTCGCATCTGGGCGATGTTCGAGAGAATCGCCGCGTGCGAGAGCACCACGCCCTTCGGAGTGCCCTCCGAGCCCGAGGTAAACAGAATCACCGCCGGGGCCGCGGGATCCTGATCGGCGAGCACGCGACGCGGATTTCGCAGCGCCCGCGCGACCAACCACACCTTGTCGACGAACCCGAACCGAGCCTTCAGGTCCTCGAGGTAGACGACCTGCACCTGGTCCAGTTCGAGTTGAATCCCCTGTTCCTGCAGCGCGTCGAGGAACCGCCGCGAGGTGATCACGAGCCGCACCCGGGCCGCGCGACACGAGGCCTGCACCCCCGCGCGCCCGGACGTGAAGTTGAGCATCGCCGGCACGCGACCGATCGCGCTCAGCCCGAGCAGCAGGCACACCGTGGTCGCAGCGTTGGGCATGAGGACGCCTACGGTCTCGCGCTCCCGAGTAATGCCCGCGACCAGGCGCCCGAGCGCCAGGCTCGCCTTGACGAGATCACCGTAAGTCTTCGGCGGACCCTGGCTCTCCTCGAGAATGGGGACAGCGCGACCACACCGGTCGGCAGCGGAAAGGAACGCTTCGAACAGGGTTCGCGCCGGGAGCGCGGATACGGCCGTGCCCTGCAATATCCGCTGCATGTGAGCAGCGGCCTGGCGTCGCCGCAGCTTGAGCGAGCGGTCGAGCGCAATCGGCAAGCGCTCGAGTCGCCCCACCGTCACCCTCACCTCGGGTCGCCCCTTCTCCTGCCCGCGGCCGACCGCTTCACCGAAGCGGCTCGTCGCCAGGCCTTCGATGCTGACGGGAAGGATGGCCGCGCCGGTCTTTACCGCTGCCAGGGCTGCCGTGTCGTAGAGCTTCATCAAACCGCCGGTGCGGGTGGAGCGGCCCTCGGGAAAGACTAGAACCGGCGTGCCCTTTTCGATGAGTCGTGCGAGGCGTTTCACCGAGAGCGCCTCGGTCTGGTCGATCACGACATGCGGAAAGAACCTGAGGATCCACCGCAGGGGCCCGCGATACTCCGCAGGCGACACGACGACCAGCATTGGAAACGGCAACCGGCTCAGAAGGAGAGGTGCATCGAGCCATGACTGATGATTGGACGCGACGAGGAGGCGTTCCGGGAGCGGCCCGAGCGCATGACTCACCTGCACCCGGAGGCGGCTGCGAAGGAGGAGGCGAAGCAGGGAGCGCACGAACGGAACCACGAGGGACACCCAGATGCGAATCAGTGGCCAAACCACCTTCTATCGGGAACGAACGGTCATGTCAACAGGTTGAACGGTAGTTGACACGAGACCAACGCGTCGCGTGGGGAGCCGAGACAAAGTCCCGCAGTTAAGCGCGAGTCTCACGTTTCCCATCACCCCCGCCAAGCCCGCATTTCGGTGAAAAAACTCAAAATCTAACAAAACGTTAGATTTGATTTTCTCGATTTGCCTGGCATTAAATACGCTTGACGAGGATTCGCCACGTTTGTCACCAACCCGTCACTTTAACGCGACCACCCAGGAGAACACAAATGAACATGATCGTCCCGCCCGCGCTTTTGATCCCTGAGCAGGTTGCCGGCCACCACACCGAAAACGGAGTCGAGTACTCGTTCTCGAATCAACTGCGCGCGTCGTTCCGCAAGGATCAAGGGGCAGTCTGGTCGCGTTGGAATCCGTCGCCGCGCCCGTGCTTCAATCCGCGACTGCTGGCGGACATCCGCGCCTACTATGAGTTTCTGGCAGCAAGCGCCGGCAAGATCGCGGTCGGGACCGAGGAGCACGCAATCAACTATGTCGTTCTTGCATCCGACATACCCGGTGTCTTCAACCTCGGTGGCGATCTCGATCTCTTCAAAATGCTGATCGGCAAGCAGGACCGCGCCGGACTCCTGTACTACGGCCGCGCCTGCGTCGATGTTCTCTACCGCAACTACGTGTCGCACGATCTGGCCGCGACCACGATCTCGCTGGTACAGGGAGAGTGCCTGGGAGGAGGCTTCGAAGCAGCCCTGTCGAGCGATGTGATCATTGCGGAGAAGAGTTCGCGGTTCGGCTTTCCCGAGATACTGTTCAACCTGTTTCCGGGGATGGGCGCCTACTCGTTCCTCGATCGCAAAGTGGGGCAAAAGCTTGCAGAACAACTGATCACCAGCGGCCGCCTCTACTCCGCCGATGAAATGCACGCCATGGGCGTGGTCGACATGGTAGTGGAAGACGGCGAGGGCGAAGTCGGTGTATCCTCCTTCATCGCCTCCCGGCAACGCACCAAGGTGGGTCATTTTGGCCTCGCCGCGGCCCGGCGGCGTGTCCATGGAATAGACTTTGCTGAATTGATGGATGTCGTGGAGATCTGGGTGGACTGCGCTCTGCGACTCAATCTTCGGGACCTCAAGCTGATGCATCGTCTGGTATCTCGCCAGAACGGTCTCGGCGAATCACGCGAGGTTCACTAACACGAAAGGGGGCTTGATGGAAGATCACCAGGAGTCTGCGCCGAGGGCGCGACGCCGGTCAATCGAGATCCTCGAGTACAGCATTCAAGACGTCGCTGAAAAGCTCGGGATCCCCATCCAAAAGCTCCGCCGCTGGGACGATCAGGGCGTACTGGTTGCCCGCCGGACAGAGGGCGGGCATCGCCGCTATTCGAAGGAACTCGTCGATCGGCTGATCGCCTCCTCCGCGGGCACGCTGCAGGCATCGAGCAATGAAGAGCTCGAAACCGTTCGCCGCTCCTTGGACGAGAAACGACGCATCATCCGCCTGCTTCTCGAAAGCGAGCAGCGATACCGCGATCTCGTCGAGACCACCCACGATCTCATCTGGACTACCGATTCCCACGGACGTTTCACTTATCTCAACATCGCATCGAAGGACATCTTCGGTCTTTCGAGCAACGAACTTCTAGGCCGCTGCTTCTTCGATTTCGAGGCACGCCCGTCTCACATCTCCAATCGGCGGTTCTTCGCCACGCTCAAGCGGGACGGCGAGGTCCGCAACTACGTGAGTCATCTTGTCACGGCGGACGGACTCGACCGTTGGATCGGCATCAACGCCCGCATCATTCGTGATGAGCGCGGCACCGTACTCGGGATCCGTGGTACAGCACGCGACATCACCGAGCAGCACAACGCCACCCTGAGGATCGAGCACCTCGCCCTGCACGACGCACTGACCGATCTCCCGAACCGGGTTGCTCTGCAGAAAACGGTCGAGTCCGCGATCGAAGAAGGCAAGGTAGGCGGTGTGCTCTTCCTCGACATCGATCATTTCAAGTATGTCAACGACAACTTCGGCCACAAGTCCGGAGATCAGTTGATCGTCGGCGTGAGCGGCGTGCTGAGAGAGCTCTTGCGGGGCCACGACAGCCAGCTTTACCGGATCGGCGGGGATGAGTTCGCGATCCACCTTCCCGGCGCCCTGCGCAAGGAAGCCATCACGGTCGCAGAGAAGGCGCTCGAGGGCATTCGACACTATCGCTTCCACCCACCCGGCCAATCCAAGGTCTCGAACCTCACAGTCTCCATCGGCATCGGCCTGTACCCCTTTCACGGGGGCGACCTGGTAGGCCTGCTGTCGAACGTCGACATTGCGCTCTACCAGGCGAAGGATCACGGCCGCAACCGCTTCGTCCTGTCCGACCAGGACGCAAACAACATCCGCAGTACGCACAAGCGCGTGCATTGGGCGAAGAAGTTGAGAGACGCGCTCGACGAGGATCGTCTGGTCCTGTTCTGGCAACCCGTGGTCCGGCTTTCGGACCAGCAGCCTGTACATCACGAGATCCTCGTGCGCATCAAGGAGCACGATGGCTCGATCATCGCACCGGGTCACTTCATCGAACTCGCCGAGTCGCTGAACCTGATCCAGGAAATCGACATGCGCGTGGTGCAGAAGCTCCTGCGACACATGGAAGCACACCACCAGGACAACAAGCGTCTGCGCTACTTTGTCAACCTCTCGCGGGTGAGCATCTCCGATCAGCACTGGATCCGTCGCTTCCACCGGATGCTCGCCGAAAGCCGCGTAAACCCCAATCAGCTCGTGTTCGAGATCACGGAAACGGCCGCGATGTCGGAGATAGACGTGACGCTCTCGTTCATTCGCCAGCTCAAGGACATGGGTTGCCGCTTCGCACTCGACGACTTCGGCGCCGGCTTCAGCTCTTTCTACTACCTGAAGCGCTTCGACGTGGACTACTTGAAGATCGATGGCAGCTTCATCCGCGATCTCGCCACCGAAGAAGCAAGCCGCATCTTCGTGAAGGCGCTGAACGACGTCGCACGCGGCCTCAAGAAGCAGGTCATCGCGGAATGGGTCGAAAACCAGGATGTGCTGCGGACACTGGTGGACATGGGAACACAGTACGGGCAGGGCTTCTTGTTCAAGCGACCGGTTCCGCTCGAGCCCGAGCTGATGCTGCGCTCGACCCCGCCGACCGCCGCACAGCGCTGATCGAACTGACTGCTCAACTGCGGGACCGCAACCGCCAGCGGTCGATCCAGAGGAGCCCCATGATGGTTTTCGCTTCGGTGATCTCCCCCGATTCCATCAGCGCCAACGCCTGATCCACCGGCAGCGCGATCGTCTCCAGAAACTCCCCCTTCTCGCCCGGATGTCCGACATGATGCAGGTCCCGGGCAAGGTAGAACTCCAGGCGCTCGTTCGAGTAGCCCACGCAAGGGTAAGCCGTGAAAAGATGGGCCCACTCGAGCGCCTCGTAGCCCGTCTCCTCGAGTAATTCCCGCCGCGCGGTGACCGCGTGTGCTTCCCCCGCATCGATCTTCCCGGCGGGCAGCTCCAGGAAATGCCGATGCAGCGGATAGCGGTACTGGCGTTCGACCAGCACCGTGTGTTCGTCGAGCATAGGCAGGATGATCACGGCGCCTGGATGGCGAACGTATTCCCGGGTGGCGGTCTGTCCGTCGGGCAGACTGACCTGATCCTCTCGCACCTCGAGAAGTTTGCCGTCATAGACGCAATTCGAATCGAGGGTCCTTTCGGTGAAATCTTGCATGGGTCGAGTGGAGAAATTAGAGACCACGTGCGTACGGATTCCCGCCGCGGCATGCACCTCGTGTGCGTCGACCGTACAGATGGTGACGATCTCGAGCGTATCGCGCCGGGCGTCGGTCATCGTCGGTCATCGGGGCTTGCCGCCGGGCGGATTGCGTCGACTGACCGCGGCATGCTCGCGTGCGGGCGCCACCAGCAGGACCAGCGACCGCGGCGCCAGGCGATACGTGGGCAGCGCAGTCACGGACGCCTGGTCCAAGCGGCAGACGTCGTCGGGCGCGGCGCGGAAGGTGTCGATGCATCGGCGCCACGGCTGGTGGCGGTCGTCGGGCGGCGGGACCTCGAAGTCGAGCGCTTCCCAGTATGCATTCACCATGAGATGCAGCACGCGCGGCGCTCCCGGCAGGCGGATGCTGGCCGCCAGGCTGTGCGAGGCATCACCCCAGTCCGGCGCGTCGAGCCTGACGCCGTGCCACTGCACTGAGTCCGCGCCGAGCAGCTCGCGCAGCGTCATGTCCGAGCGTTCGCTGCAGAGATCGTACGTGCGCAGCGCGATCAACTCGCGCACGAAACGGTGGATGTCCGCATGTCGCCCGAGGTCCGTCCAGTCCAACCATCCGGTCTCGCCGTCGCGGCAATAGGCGTTGTTGTTCCCGCGCTGCGTGCGCCGAACTTCGTCGCCCATCAGGAGCATCGGCGTACCGACCGCGAGCAGAGTCAGCGCGAGGAAATTCTTGACCTGCCGGTTGCGCAGCCGCGCCACCTCGGGATCGTCGCTCGGCCCCTCGACGCCGCAGTTCCAGCTGCGGTTATCGTTCGCGCCGTCGCGGTTGTCCTCGCCGTTCGCTTCGTTGTGCTTGACGTTGTAGGAGACGAGATCGTTGAGCGTGAAGCCATCGTGGCAGGTGACGAAGTTGATGCTCTGCTCCGGCTCGCGCTCGTTCCGCGCGTAGACATCCGGGCTGCCGGTGAGTCGGGAGGCGAGCGCGCGCACGGTAGCGTCGTCCCCTTTCAGGAACGCGCGCACGTCGTCGCGAAAGCACCCGTTCCACTCTTTCCAGCTGTCTCCGGCAAAGCTGCCGACCTCGTACAGACCGGCTGCGTCCCACGCTTCCGCGATGAGCTTGACGTGGGCAAGCGCGGGGTCCGACTCGATGTCCAGGAGAATGGGCGGGGATGTCATGGGAAGCCCCGTTTCGTCGCGCGAGAGCGCGGACGCCAGATCGAAGCGAAAGCCGTCGACGTGCATCTCGCTCACCCAGTACCGCAGGCTGTCGAGGATCATGCGGCGCACCACGGTATGGTTCGAGTTCAGCGTGTTGCCGCAGCCGGTGTAGTCGGCGTACGTCGCACGGTCGGGGTCAAGGATGTAGTACGTGTCGTTCGCCAGCCCGCGAAAACAGAGGGTGGGGCCGTCCGCGCCGCCTTCGGCCGTGTGGTTGTATACGACGTCGAGGATCACCTCGATGCCGGCACGGTGCAAAGCGCGCACCATGTCGCGAAACTCGTCGAGCGCGCCGAGCGGATCCGGCCGCGAGCTGTACCCCGGATGGGGTGCGAAGAACGACAGCGGCTGATAGCCCCAATCGTTGACGCGTCCGGGCGGTGCGGCCTGCGCGTCGAAGGCAAAGACCGGCATGAGTTCGACCGCGCTTACGCCCAGATCCTGCAGATAGGGGATCTTCTCGACCACGCCGGCATACGTGCCGCGACGATCGGGCCGCAGGCCCGAGCTCGGATGCCGGGTAAGGTTCGCCACGTGCATCTCGTAGATCACGGTCTTGGCGAACGGCCGGCGCAGTGGGCGATCGTCCTCCCAGTCGTACGCATACGGGTCGACGACCACGCTCTTGATCGCAGTCGCCGCGTTGTCGCCGGGCGCGCAGGCAGCATCGCGGCTGCGCCCGGCGGGTTCGGCGACACACCGACCGTAAGGGTCGAGCAGGAGCTTGCCGGGGTCGAAGCGCAAGCCGCGTTCCGGCGCGAACGGGCCATGCACGCGATACCCGTACAGTTGGCCCGCCGCGACCTGCGGCACGAACGCATGCCAATAGTGATAGGTGCGATGGTGGTGCGGGTCGAGCTCGATGATACGGGCAGGCGCGCGGTCGTCCACGCGATCGAACAGGCAGAGCTCCACTGCCGTGGCGTGCTTCGCATACAGGCTGAAGTTCGCACCGGCTGCGCACAGGCTCGATCCGAGCGGGAAGCTCAGCCCAGGCGCGAGCTGCACAGGGGCGGACATGCGCTCCATCTTCGTCATGATGTTGTCACTCGTGGACGGTACGCAGATCCCGGATCAACCAACGAGCGCCGCTGCCCCATCCGCGAGGACGAGCGCATCGTCCTGGCGTACGCGGCCGGCCGGAATCGACGCATCCGCATCGCGCAGGCGCCCGAGCATCGCGGCTTTTTCCGCTCCGGTCACGAGCCACAGAATGCGGCGCGCGCGGTTGATGGTGGGGTAGGTCAGCGTCATCCGCGGCCGCCCCATGTAAGGCCCGGTGAGCGCCACGTCCGCGTCGTTCACCGCGAGCACCGGATCGTTCGGCACCAGCGAGGCAGTGTGGCCGTCCGGACCCAGCCCAAGGTGGACGAGATCGAGCGTCGGCGGCGCGCCGGCAAGCTCGCGCAGCACGGCGGCGTAGCGGGCAGCGGCAGCCGGCAGATCGGGTGCCTCGACCGGCATGACATGGATCTGCGTCGCGGCGAGGGGCGCGCGATCGAGCAGGCTCTCGCGCAGGTGGGTGTAGTTGCGGTCGGGATCGCCCGCCGGCGCGATGCGCTCGTCGACCTGGAAAATGTGCACGTGCTGCCAGGGCACCTCCATTGCGGACAGCGCGCGCAGCATCAGCCACGGGGTGTGACCGCCGCTCACCGCGAGCGTGAAGCGGCCGCGCGCGTCGACCGCGATCCGGGCGTCCGTGGCGATGATGGCCGCGGCCTCTTCCGCCACCTCGCCGGGGCTCTCCAGCACTTCGATCTTCATGGCCGCTGCCGCTGTCGGAGGTTTCTCTCAAGCCGAGACAACCGGGTTCTGCCAGCCCCCGGGCGGCACGACATTCTGGCCGACCGCGTCCGGTCCCCAGGTGCCCGGTTCGTACTCGTGGACCTCGGTGCCGGCCTTGAGCACGGGATCGACGATGCGCCATGCCTCTTCCACGTAGTCCTCACGCGCGAAGAGAGTGCGATCCCCCGCCATCGCATCGCCCAGCACCCGCTCGTATGCATCCATCTCCTCGGCCCCGGGGCGATTGCTCGCCAGGAGCTCGACCGGCTGGCCGACCATGGCATCCGCCGCGTCCATCACGGTGACGCCCATGGCGAGACTCATCTCGGGGCTGATGCGGAAGCGGAAATAGTTCGGTGCCCCCGGGCAGTGCGGAAAGATCTTCGGCGCGCGCCGCAGCCGCACCACCACCTCGGTGCACGTGACCGGCAGCGACTTGCCGGCGCGGATGTAGAACGGCACGCCCGCCCAGCGCCAGGAATCGATCTCGAGCCGCAGTGCCGCGAACGTCTCGATTTTCGAATCCGCCGCGACCCCGGGCTCGGAGAGGTAGCCGCGAAACTGGCCGCGCACCAGATCCTGCGCCTGGATCGGCGGAATCGACTTCAGCACCTTCACCTTTTCGTCGCGCTGCGATTCGCTGTCGGTGCGCGCCGGAGGTTCCATGCAGAGGTTCGCGAGCACCTGGAACAGATGATTCTGCACCACGTCGCGGATGGTGCCGACCTGGTCGTAGAACGCTCCCCTGCCCTGCACCCCGAAGCTCTCCGCCATCGTGATCTGGACGCTGCGGATGAACTTGCGGTTCCAGAACGATTCGAGGAACGCGTTCGCGAAGCGGAAGAAGACCATGTTGTGCACCGGCCGTTTGCCAAGGTAGTGGTCGATGCGGAAGATGTGGTCTTCGTCGAACGTGCCGAGCAGGATCGCGTTGAGCGCCTGCGCCGAAGCGAAGTCGCGCCCGAACGGCTTCTCGACGACGACGCGCGCACCGCTCGTGCAGCCCGACTTGGCGAGCTGCTCCACCACCAGTCCGAACAGCACCGGCGGAATGGCAAGGTAATGCGCCGGGTGGCTCGCGCCGCCGAGCTGCTTCTGGATCGCCTGAAACGTCGCGGCATCCGCGTAATCGCCATCGACATACCGCAGGAGGCCGGAGAGCTTCTCGAATGCTGCCGCATCGACCCCGCCGCCGTGCTTCTCCAGGCTGTCGCGTGCCCGCGCCTTGAGCTGATCCAGGTGCCAGCCCGCCTTTGCGACGCCGATCACCGGCACGTCGAGGTGGCCGCGCTTCACCATCGCCTGCAGCGACGGAAAGATCTTCTTGTACGCGAGATCCCCGGTGGCACCGAAGAACACCAGCGCGTCGGAACGGGCTTCGCTCATCCTTGCTCCCCTCTGCTCATCGCGTCACTTGCCGCCTGGCTTCTCGAGGTGGCCGCCGAACTGGTAGCGCATGGCCGAGAGCAGCTTGTCCTGGAACTGTGCCTCACCGCGCGAACTGAACCGCTCGTAGAGCGCGGTCGTGAGGACCGGCGTCGGCACGCTCTCGTCGATGCCTGCCTTGATGGTCCAGCGCCCTTCCCCCGAATCCGAGACGCGCCCGGCGAACTTCGAGAGCCGCGGATCCTCGATGAGCGCACTGGCGGTGAGATCGAGCAGCCACGAGGCGATCACGCTGCCGCGCCGCCATACCTCGGCGATGTCGGCAAGATTGAGATCGTACTGATAATGCTCGGGGTCGCGCAGCGGTGTGGTCTCCGCGTCGACCTCGCGCTGGCGCTTGCCGGCATTGGCGCCGTGCAGAACGTTCAACCCTTCGGCGTAGGCTGCCATGATGCCGTACTCGATGCCATTGTGCACCATCTTCACGAAATGGCCGGCGCCGTTCGGCCCGCAGTGCAGATAACCCTGTTCCGACGTGCCCCCGACCTTCTCGCGCCCCGGCGTGCGCTCGATCGTACCGATGCCGGGGGCAAGCGTCGCGAAGACGGGGTCGAGGTGCCGCACCACCTCGGGCTCACCGCCGATCATCATGCAGTAGCCGCGCTCGAGGCCCCAGACGCCGCCGCTCGTGCCGACGTCGACGTAGTGCACGCCCCGCGGCGCGAGCTCTTTCGCGCGCCGGATGTCATCGACGTAGTAGGAGTTGCCGCCGTCGATCAGGATATCGCCCTGGTCGAGATGCGCGAGCAGGTCGGCGATGGTCTTGTCGACCACTGCCGCGGGCACCATCAGCCACACGGCGCGCGGCTTCGCGAGCTTGGCGACGAAGTCCGCGAGCGATTCCGCTCCCGTAGCCTTCTCCTTGACGAGTTCCTGCACCGCAGCCGCCGACATGTCGAAGACGACGCAATCGTGGCCGTTGCGGATGAGCCGCCGCACCATGTTGGCGCCCATGCGGCCGAGTCCGATCATTCCGAGTTGCATTCTCGCTCCTTGTGATGAGGCGGCGATGCGTGATGCGCGGGATCAACCGCCCTTGAGCTTCCGATAGCGCCGGATCAGCGCGTTGGTGGAACTGTCGTGGCGCAGTTCCGCCTCGGCGCCAGACAGTTCCGGGATGATGCGCTTTGCCAGCACCTTGCCGAGTTCCACCCCCCACTGGTCGAACGGATTGATGTGCCAGATCGCACCCTGGGTAAAGACGCTGTGCTCGTAGAGCGCGACCAGCTTGCCGAGCGCGGCGGGGGTGAGGCGCTCGAGCAGCAGCGTGCTCGACGGCCGGTTGCCTTCGAACGTGCGATGCGGCACGAGCCACTCGGGCGAACCTTCCGCCTTCACTTCTTCGGGCGTCTTGCCGAATGCGAGCGCCTCGCCCTGCGCGAACACGTTCGAGATCAGGAAGTCGTGGTGCTGTCCGAGCGGATTGAGCGTCTGGCCGAAGCCGATGAAATCGCACGGGATGAGGTGCGTGCCCTGGTGGATCAACTGGTAGAACGAGTGCTGGCCGTTGGTCCCTGGCTCGCCCCAGTAGATGGGGCCGGTGTCGTAGTCGACCGCGGTGCCGTCGATGGTCACGCGCTTGCCGTTGCTCTCCATCGTGAGCTGCTGCAGGTAGGCGGGGAAGCGCTTCAGGTACTGCTCGTAAGGCAGCACTGCCACCGTCTGCGCGCCGAAGAAGTTGTTGTACCAGAGCACGAGCAAGCCCATCAGCACCGGCAGGTTGTGCGCGAAGGGCGCGGTGCGGAAGTGCTCGTCCAACTCGTGGAAGCCGGCGAGCAGGGCGCGGAAGTTCTCGGGGCCGACCGCGAGCATGGTCGACAGCCCAATCGCGGAATCCATCGAGTAGCGGCCGCCGACCCAGTCCCAGAAGCCGAACATGTTGGCGGTGTCGATACCGAACTTCGACACCTCTTCCGCATTGGTCGACACCGCGACGAAGTGCTTTGCGATCGCCTTGGCGTCGCCGCCCAGACGCTCGAGCGCCCAGGCGCGCGCAGTGTGGGCGTTGGTCATGGTCTCCAGCGTCGTGAAGGTCTTCGACGAGACGATGAAAAGCGTCTCCGTCGCGTCGAGATCGTGCACCGCTTCGGCAAAGTCGGTGCCGTCGACGTTGGACACGAAGCGGAACGTCAGTTCGCGCGCGCTGTAGTGTCGGAGCGCCTCGTACGCCATCACCGGACCCAGGTCGGAGCCGCCGATGCCGATGTTGACCACGTTGCGGATGCGCTTGCCGGTGTGGCCCTGCCACGCGCCGTCGCGCACGCGGTTCGCGAAGCCGGTCATCTTGTCGAGCACGTCGTGCACGTGCGGCACCACATTCTCGCCGTCGACCACGATCGACGCGTCGCGCGGCGCGCGCAGCGCCACGTGCAGCACCGCACGCTCCTCCGAGACGTTGATCTTCTCGCCGCGGAACATGGCATCGATGCGCGAGCGCAGGCCCGCCTCCTCCGCAAGCTGCACCAGCAGCGCGATCGTCTCATCGGTGATGCGATGCTTGGAGTAGTCGAGATAGATGCCGAGCGCCTCCAGCTTGAGTCGCTCGCCGCGCTTGGGATCGTCGGCGAAGAGCTGGCGCAGGTGCAGCGAGCGCATCTGCGCGGCATGCGCCGATAGCGCCTTCCAGGCCGGCAGCGCGGTGAGTGTCGGGTGGGCAGTGCTCATGTCGGGCTCCCTTGATCGGTTTTCTTTGCGCGTGCCTGCGCCGGCTTGGCGCGTCTGCGGGCTCGGGCACCTTCCCACAGCCGGAAGCCGCCGATGAAGGCATTCGCGTTGTCACCCGCCCGGCAGCCGGGGGGCAGTTTCTTCAGTTCCTTCGCATTGCCGCCGCCGAGCACGATGTCGTCCGGCTGGAGAGCACCCTTGAGCAGCGCCACTACGTCGGCGACGGACTCGCGCCATTTCTTCTTGCCGCGCTTGATCAGGCCGCGCAGCCCCACGTAATCCTCGTACGTCGCCTTGCGGTAGGGCAGATGCGCGAGCTCCATCGGCTCGACGAGGCCGTCCACGATCATGGTCGAGCCAAGGCCGGTACCCAGCCCCAGGAACAGCATCTTGCCGCCGTTGTAGCTGCCGAGCGCCTGCATCGCCGCATCGTTCACGATCTTCACGGGGCAACCGAACGCACCCGCGTAGTCGAAGCCGACCCAGCCCGGCGCGAGGTTATGCGGCTCCGCGACGGGCCGATCGTGCAGCACCGGGCCCGGATAGCCCATCGCGACCACTTCGTACGACCACCCTTGCGCGAGCGCCTTGACGCTGGCGACCATGGCCGCGGGCGTCAACTCGGGTCCGGATGGAAACGCGCGGCGTTCGGTTTGTCCGGTAGCGAGAATCTTGACATGGGTTCCCCCGATGTCTATCGCCAGCACGTTCATCTTCGAGAGCCCGTTCGCGCCTAGCCGACCTTCTGGAGCGCCGCGCACTTGGAGGCGATCACGGCCATCATGTCGTTCCACGACTTCACGAACGAGGCCGCGCCTTCCTGCTGCAGCTTTGCCGCGAGCGCGTCGACGTCGATGCCGGCCTGCGCGAATGCCGCCAGCACCTCTTCGCAATCGCCGCCATCGGCCGTGAGCAGCGCGCCGACCTCGCCGTGGTCGGCGAAGGCCTTGAGCGTGCCCTCGGGCATGGTATTGACGGTGAAAGGGGCCGCCAGCGCCTTCACGTACAGGATGTCGGAGGCCTTCGGGTCCTTCGTCCCCGTGCTCGCCATGAGCAGCCGCTGCGGCCGGCCGCCCGCGTTCATCACGCGCTGATAGCGCGGCGAGGCGACCAGGTCGCAGTACGCCTTGTAGGTGCGCTTGGCGATGGCGATGCCGAGCCGGTTGACGAGCTGCGCCGGCACCTTGCTCGCCACTGCCACGTCCCAGCGGCTGACGAAGAGCGACGCCACCGAGGGCACGTCGGGGCTCAGCCCGGCCGCGATGCGCCGCTCGATGCCGCGCAGGTAGGCTTCCGCGGCCGCGAGGTACTGCTCGCGTGAGAAGAGGAGCGTCACGTTGATCGGAACGCCGGCAAAGGTCGCCTCCTCGATCGCCGGTAGCCCCTCCGGCGTGCCAGGGATCTTGATGTAGACATTGTGCCTTCCGGCGCGCGCGTGCAGGTCCCTGGCTTCCGCGAGCGTGGTCTTGGTGTCGTACGCCAGCAGTGGCGACACTTCCAGCGACACCCACCCATCGACCCCCGCGGTGCGCTCGTGGACCGGCCGGAAGAGATCGGCGGCCGCCGTGATGTCGGCGAGCGCGAGGTCGAAGAAGAGCGCCTCGCCGGACTTGCCGGCGGCAAGCTCCGTGCGGATCGCGGCGTCGTAGGACGCGCTGCCCTTGACCGCATGGTCGAAGATCGTCGGATTCGAGGTCAGTCCCGTCACCGACAGCTGGTCGATATAGCGCGCGAGCGTGCCGGTGGTAAGCAGATCGCGCGTGATGTTGTCGAGCCAGAGGCTCTGGCCGGCGTCGTGCAGTCGTTGCGTAGCATTCATCGCGTCACCTCCGCGGGTCGAGGGATGGGACGGCCCGCAGTGAAGGCGGGCAGGTCGAGGTCGAGCAGGTCGCCGATGCGGTCGACCGTCAGGTCCGCGGCAGGGTAGCGGGCGATCACCTGCTCGCGCGCGAACTGGCCCTGGCGCGGAAAGACCGTGGTCACGCGTTCGCCCCACACCTCTTTGACCGCGGTGAGGATGCGCAGCTTGTCGTCCACCAGCACGTAGTGATCAGCCGGATAGCGGCGCGACACGTCATCGAGCGACTGCTCCTTGTGGATATAGATCAGCACGTGGCCGCCGACCACGCGCGCGAGACCGGAGCGCTCCACCTTGCGCGGCTGGAACACCACGTCACCGTCGGACAGGATAACCGTCCGTCCCCAACTCTGGAAGCGTTCCAGCACCTCGCGCGCGTGAGGGAACACGCGCTCGCCGAATGGGTAATCGACGAGATAGGAGGCCATCGACAGGAACTCGACTTCGTCCGGGTGCTCGTCACGATACAGCTGCAGCGCGCCGAGATAGTCGCGATAGCCGAGCTGGACGAAAAGCTCCTCCTGGATGGTCCAGTAGCGCTCGCGGCAGTAGGCGCCGAATTCGTGCTCGAGATGGCGCTGGATGTCGTCCCGGATGCGGTCGTTGTCGAGCAGCGTGTTGTCCACGTCGACGAGGAAGACGATCGAATGCGCCGGTGTCATGGTCCAGGGTCCGAGGCGTCAGTACGGCCAGCACCAGTTCGCCATGTCGGGTCGGTCGATGCCCTCTTCGTGCGCGTGGTTGCGGCACTCGATCTGCAGGTTGCGGAACTTCTCCTTGGCATGCGCACCCGCCACCCGCAGCCGCGGCACGCGGTCGATCACGTCGATGGCGAGGCTGAAGCGGTCGATCTGATTGTTGATGGCGAGCTCGAGCGGGGTGTTGATGTTGCCCTTTTCCTTGTAGCCGCGCACGTGCAGGTTGCGATGGTTGGTGCGGCGGTAGGCGAGGCGGTGGATCAGCCACGGATACCCGTGGAAGTTGAAGATGATCGGGCGGTCGACGGTGAAGAGGCTGTCGAAGTCGCGGTCCGACAGACCGTGCGGATGCTCGGTGTCGGGCTGCAGCTTGAAGAGGTCGACCACGTTCACGAAGCGGAGCTTGAGATCGGGAAACTCGGCGCGCAGCAGCGCGGTGGCGGCGAGCGCCTCGAGCGTCGGAATGTCGCCCGCCGAGCACATCACGACGTCGGGCTCCACGCCTTCGTCATTGCTCGCGTGGCGCCAGATGCCGATGCCCTTGGTGCAGTGGATGATCGCGGCGTCCATGTCGAGATACTGCAGGTGCGACTGCTTGTCGGCGACGATCACGTTCACGTAGTTCTCGGAGCGCAGGCAGTGATCGGCCACCGAGAGCAGGCAGTTCGCATCCGGCGGCAGGTAGATGCGGCAGACGCGCGCGCTCTTGTTCACCACCACGTCGAGGAAACCGGGGTCCTGGTGCGTGAACCCGTTGTGGTCCTGGCGCCAGACGGTGGAGGTGACGAGCAGATTGAGCGATGCGATCTCCTCCCGCCACGAGAGATGGTTGCAGACTTCCAGCCACTTCGCGTGCTGGTTGAACATGGAGTCGATCACGTGCACGAACGCCTCGTACGAGGACAGGAAGCCGTGCCGGCCCGTGAGGAGATAGCCTTCCAGCATGCCTTCCATGGTGTGCTCCGAGAGCATCTCCACCACGCGACCGTCGGGGGCGATCTCGGTCCCATCCGCGTCCTCCGGGAAGTACTGCGCGAGCCAGAGCTTCTTGCTCGCCTCGTAGATCGCGGCGAGCCGGTTCGACGTGTTCTCGTCGGGCCCGAACACACGGAAGTTGCGCGGGTTGTCGCGCATGATGTCCCGCAGGAAGCTGCCGAGCGGCTTCGTGTTCTCGACGCGGGTGCAGCCGGGCTGCTCGAACTTGGTGGCATAGTCGCGAAAGTCCGGCATGCGCAATGCCCTCTTGAGCAGCCCGCCGTTCGCGTGTGGATTCGAGCCCATGCGGCGCGCGCCGCGCGGCGGCAGTGCGAGCAGTTCGGAGATGGGTGTCCCGTTCGCGTCGAAGAGCTCTTCCGGGCGATAGCCACGCATCCAGTCCTCGAGCACCTTCAGGTGCGCCGCGTTGGTCTGCACGTCTGCCATCGGCACCTGATGTGCCCGCCAGAAGCCTTCGACCTTGTGGCCGTCGATGGCCGCCGGCGCGGTCCAGCCCTTCGGCGCGCGCAGCACGATCATCGGCCAGCGCGGGCGCGTCGCGCTGCCGCTCGCGCGCGCCGCCTGCTGCGCGGCACGGATATCGGCGAGACACTGATCGAGCGTCGCGGCCATCGCCTGATGCATGCTCGGCGGGTCGGAGCCCTCCACGAAATGCGGCGTCCAGCCGCAGCCGCGCAGAAGATCCTCCAACTCTTCGCGGGTGATGCGCGCGAGCAGCGTCGGGTTGTTGATCTTGTAGCCGTTCAGATTCAGGATCGGCAGCACCGCCCCGTCGCGGATCGGGTTCAGGAACTTGCTGATGTGCCAGGACGTCGCGAGCGGGCCGGTTTCCGCCTCGCCGTCACCGACCACCGCGGCGACGATCAGCTCCGGGTTGTCGAAGGCTGCGCCGCAGGCGTGGGAGAGCACGTAACCGAGTTCGCCGCCCTCGTGGATCGACCCCGGCGTCTCGGGCGTGCAGTGACTGCCGATGCCGCCGGGGAAGGAGAACTGGCGGAAGAAGCGCAGCAACCCTTCCTCGTCGAGGCTCTTGTCAGGGTAGATCTCCGAATAGCTGCCCTCCAGATACACCGGCCCGAGCACGCCGGGCGCGCCGTGACCCGGACCCGCCATGAAGATCATGTCGAGGTCGTCGCGCTTGATCACGCGGTTCAGGTGCGCATAGCAGAACGAGAGCGCGGGGCTCGTCCCCCAGTGCCCGAGCAGCCGGTGTTTGACATGCGCCGGCTCGAGCGGCGTGCGCAGCAACGGATTGTCGCGCAGGAAGATCATGCCGAGCGACAGGTAGTTGCACGCGCGCCAGAAGGCATCGATGCGGCGCAGATCGTCCGCCGACAGCGGCGCGCCGGTCACGGTCGAGCGGGCGGGACCGAAAGCGGAAAGCTCCGGCGGCGTGGCAAGCTGATTCATGTCGATCTTCCTTCTGTAACAGGTACGCGAGTCACCCGAGCGCACTATTCACGATCTGCTGCGCCTCGGTGACGATGGTCTTCAAGTGCGCTTCGTCCTTGAAGCTCTCCGCGTAGATCTTGTAGATGTTCTCCGTGCCGGAGGGCCGCGCTGCGAACCAGCCGTTCTCGGTCACCACCTTGAGCCCGCCGATCGGCGCATCGTTGCCCGGCGCGCGCGTGAGCTTGTCCCTGATCGGTTCGCCCGCGAGTGTAGCGGCGGTGACGGCCTGCGGCGAGAGTTTTCCGAGCCGTGCCTTCTGTGCGGGGCTCGCGGCGGCGTCGATGCGCGTGTAATGGGGCGCGCCGAACTCCGCCGTGAGCGCGCGGTAGTGCTCGCCCGGATCGCGGCCGGTGCGCGCCGTGATCTCGGCGGCGAGCAGGTTCAGGATCAGGCCGTCCTTGTCGGTGGTCCACACGCCACCGTCGCGCCGCAGGAAGCTCGCCCCCGCGCTCTCCTCGCCGCCGAAGCACACCGACCCGTCGAGCAGTCCCGGCGTGAACCACTTGAAGCCGACCGGCACCTCCGAGAGCGTGCGCCCGAGCTTGCGCACGACGCGGTCGATGATGCCGCTGCTCACGAGCGTCTTGCCGACGACTGCCTGCCGCGGCCACTCCGGCCGGTGCGTGAGCAGGTAGTGGATCGCGACCGCGAGATAGTGATTCGGATTCATGAGCCCCGCGGACGGCGTGACGATGCCGTGGCGATCGGAGTCCGGATCGTTCGCGAAGGCGACGCGATAGCGGTCCTTCAGCCCGACCAGGCTCGCCATCGCATAGGGGCTCGAGCAGTCCATACGGATCTTGCCGTCGTGGTCGACCGTCATGAACGAGAAGGTCGGATCGACGCTCGGATTGACGACCGTGATGTCGAGCCCGTAGGTACGGTTGATCGGCTCCCAGTAATGCACCGCGGCGCCGCCCAGGGGATCGACCGCGAGCCTGAGCCCCGCGGCGCGGATCGCATCCATGTCGATGACGTGCCTCAGGTCCTCGACGTAGGGCAGGATGAAGTCTTCCTGGCGCGTCGTGGCTGCCGCCATCGCGGCCGTGTACGACATGCGCTTCACGTCGCGGTTGGCCGCGCGCAGTATCTCGTTGGCGCGGTTCTGCACCCAGCCGGTCACGTCGGTGTCGGCCGGGCCGCCGTTGGGGGGGTTGTACTTGAAGCCGCCGTCCTCGGGCGGGTTGTGCGAGGGCGTGATGACGATGCCGTCGGCAAGATGACCGACGCGGCCGCGGTTGTGCACGAGTATCGCGTGCGAGACCGAGGGGGTGGGCGTGAAGCCGTCGTCCCTCTGGATCACGGTGGTGACGCCGTTCGCCGCCAGCACTTCGAGCGCGGTGCGCTGCGCCGGACCGGACAGGCCATGGGTATCCTTGCCCATGTACAGCGGGCCGTCGGTGCCCTGGCCGCGGCGGTACTCGCAGATCGCCTGGGTGATGGCCAGAATGTGGGTCTCGGTGAACGAACCCGAGAACGGCGAGCCGCGGTGGCCGCTGGTGCCGAAGCTCACGAGCTGGTTCGGGTCACCGGGGTCCGGGCGGCGATCATAGTAAGCGGCTTCAAGCTGCGCCACGTCGACGAGCATCGATCTGGACGCGGGCTTGCCCGCGAGCGGGGAAACGGCCATGGCTCTATATCCTCCCTGTGATTTGTTCCGCAATGCTACGACAACCGGAAGGGTTTTACCCGCCAGATGTCGGCCGCGTACTCGGCGATGGTGCGATCGCTCGAGAACTTCCCGGACGCCGCGACGTTGCGGATCGCCTTGCGCGTCCAGTCCTCGGCATCGGCATGGAGCGCGAGGAGGCGGGCGTCCGCCTCCAGATAGCTGCCCAGATCGGCGAGGTGCATGTAGTGATCGCCCTGCGTGAGCAGCGCCTCGCGCAGCGGTTCGCAGATCCCCGTCTCGCGGCGGTTGAAGTGGCCCGAGAACACGAGGTCGAGCGCGGCACGGGTCTGCGGTTCGTGCTCGTAATGCCATTGCGGCCGGTACCAGGAGCGGCTTTCCGCGACCTCACCCGCGGTGAGGCCGAACAGGAAGAAGTTCTCCTCGCCCGCCTCCTGCGCCATCTCGATCGTCGCGCCGTCGCGCGTGCCGAGTGTCAGCGCCCCGTTCATCATGAATTTCATGTTGCTGGTGCCGCTCGCCTCGTACCCCGCGGTCGATATCTGATTCGAGACATCGGCCGCCGGAATCAGGCGCTCGGCCAGCGTCACGCGGTACTCGGGCAGAAACAGCACTTTCAGCCGTCCGCGCACCGCTGGATCGCCATCGACGGTGGCGGCGAGATCGTTGATGAACTTGATGATCACTTTGGCAAGGTGATACGCGGGCGCCGCCTTGCCGGCGAAGAAGAAGGTGCGCGGCGGCATGTCGAGTCCGGGATCGGCCCGCAGCCGGTCGTAGAGGACCACCACGCGCAGCGCATTCAGGAGCTGGCGCTTGTATTCGTGGATGCGCTTTACCTGGCAATCGAAAATGGTGTCGGGATCGACGCTCTGCCCGGAAGTCGTCTTCAGCCAATCGGCGAAGCGCACCTTCGCCGCACGCTTCGCCTGGCGGAACGCCGCGCGGAAGGCGGGATCGTCGGCCAGGGGCGCAAGTCTGCGAAGCTGCGTCAGATCCGTGATCCAGCCCTCGCCGATGGCAGCCGTGATCGTACCGGCGAGCGACGGATTGGCGAGCCGCAGCCAGCGGCGCGGCGTCACGCCGTTGGTCTTGTTGCCGAAGCGCTCGGGAAAGAGCTCGGCGAGATCCGGCACCGTCATCGTGCGCAGGAGCTCCGAATGGATCGCCGCCACCCCGTTGGTGCTGTGCGAGCCGACGATGGCGAGATTCGCCATCCGCACGTGCGGCACCGTCCCCTCCTCGATCAGGCTCACGCGCTCGACGCGCCCGGTGTCGCCGGGGAAGCGCGTGCGCACCTCGTCCAGCAAGCGCCGGTTGATCTCGTAGATGATCGCGAGGTGGCGCGGCAGGACCGTCTCGAACCACGCGACCGGCCACTTCTCGAGCGCTTCGGGCAGCAAGGTGTGATTGGTGTAGGCAAGCGTCGCGCGCGTGAGCGCCCACGCCTCGTCCCACGCGAGCCCGGCGTCGTCCAGCAGGATGCGCATCAGCTCCGGCACTGCGAGTGTCGGGTGGGTATCGTTCAACTGGATCGCAACCTTCTCCGGCAGTCTGCGCCAGTCGGTGTTCGCGGCCCGGAAACGGCGCACGAGATCCGCCAGCGAGCACGCGACGAGGAAGTATTCCTGCAGGAAGCGCAGCGCCTGGCCACGGGTGGTGGAATCGTCGGGATAGAGCACGCGCGTCAACGACTCTGCGGCGAGCGTCTCGGCCAGCGCGGCGACAAAGTTGCCGCTGCTGAAAGCCTGGAAATCGAAGTAGTCGGGCGCCGCCGCCGCCCACAGCCGGAGCGTATTGACGGTCTTGCCGCCGTACCCCACCACCGGCCGATCGAACGGCATGCCGATCAGGCTGGAGGGCAGATTCGGAATCAGCGTGAGGCAGCCCTCGTGCATACGGAACGAACAGCCGAGCCGGACCTCCACGGTTTCGTTCGGGCGCGCGACTTCCCACGGGTCGGGGCGCCGCAGCCAGTTGTCCGGGCATTCCTGCTGCCAGCCGTTGTCGATGGTCTGCCGGAAGATCCCGTACTCGTAGCGCAGGCCGTAGCCCATCGCCGGAATCTCGAGGGTGGCGAGCGAATCGAGAAAGCACGCGGCAAGACGGCCGAGACCGCCGTTGCCCAGCCCCGCGTCCGGCTCCTCTTCGAGCGCCCCGAGCCAGTCGATGTTCTTCCGTGCCACCTTCTGCTCGACCAGCGAATCGAGCACAAGGTTCGTCACGTTGTTCGCGAGCGAACGCCCGATGAGGAACTCCATCGACAGGTAGTACACGCGCTTGGGATCGGCGCGGGCGTGGGTATCGTGGGTGAGCACCCAGCGGTGCGCGAGAATGTCGCGTACCGAGCGGGCGAGCGCTTCGAACCGCTCGCGCGCACCGGCGGCGGCGGGATCCACCACGCTGTCGAAGACGAGGTGGCGCTCGTAGAAGGCGTTGTCGGTGCCGACGAAGCGGATCGGGCCACAGCCGTACTGCGCGAGGAGCTTCGCCGATTCGTTCGATGCCGCGGCAGTCGCGCCGCCTGCATCCAGTTGCGCTGTCCTTGCCATCTTCACCTCCAGACCCAACCCATCGTCACGCCCCGACGTGGCGCGTCTCGTCCCACAGCCGGATCACCGGCTCCGAGCGATCGTGCTCGTAGCCGAGCGCGCTCAGGCTCGCCGTGCTGAGCAGGAGAAACTGCCCGGCCGACGGATCGAGTCCGAGCCAGCGCGCCGCGAGCACCCGCAGGATGTGACCGCTCGAAAAGACGAGCACGTTGCTGCCGATCGCGCGCGCCCGAGCGATCACGCGATCGGCACGCGCGCCGACCTCCGCCAGCGTCTCGCCGCCGGGACAGCCGTCGCGAAAGATCCGCCAGTCTGGACGCTCGATGTGAATATCTTGCGTCCGCCGTCCCTCGTATTCGCCGTAGTTCCATTCCACGAGATCGGGGTCCAGCTCGGCAGCGGCGCCGAAGCCGGCGAGCTCGCAGGTGCGCACCGCGCGCTGGAGGGGACTCGTGTACACCTTCGTGACGCTCAGCTCCGCAAGCCGGGCGCCCAGCCGTTGCGCATTGCGCTCGCCACGCTCGGTGAGCGGCAGGTCGGTAAGCCCCGTGTGCTGTCCGGTGAGGCTCCACGCCGTGTCGCCGTGGCGGGCAAGATACACCATCGGTAACGTCTCGCTCACCGCATTCTCCTGTTCCCGATCACTTGACCGCCTGGGCGATGCGGCGCTCCACCCACGTTCGCCGAAGTGTTGCACCCAATGGAGAGTCGAAGGTCTTCAAGATCAACACCCGGCACGAGCAGGCTGCCGCATTCCCTCATTGCCACGCGGGCGGTCGCCGAATACATCGAGCCGGACTCTTCGCCGGGGCCTTATGATGTCCCATGCGCCTTCGACCGTCTACCCGCACGCCTCAAGATCAGCGAGCCCGGAAGCGCGCGGCCAGGTATGCTTTCGGCCTGATCGAATCGAACTCAGCCTCGACATGAAGCTCCCCCCTTTCCTTCTCGTCCTGCTGCTCGCGTCGCGCGCATGGGCGCACATCCCCGCAACGCCGGTGATGACGCTGTATCAATTCAACGGCTCGCTCGATGTGCCGTACTACGATATCGACGCTTTTCAGCGGTCCGGAGCGACTTCGCCGGCGGGTTCCCTGTCGCAAGGCACATCGCTGATTCCATGTCTCGTGATCCGCGCCGGCGAACCGCTGACCGACAGCAGCGGCACACCCTATGTCGGCTTTCGAATCGTCGTGGATGCACGAACCGCCACACCCGCATCCACCGAACAATTCAAACAGGCGGTCAACCAGCGCAAGACGCTGACGGTGGACAATCACCATTGCGACGACAGCGTTCGCCATGTGATCGATGCGCGGCGGATGTATGCGATGGAGAAGGCACCGTTCTTCGATCCGCCCGTTGCTCGCGGCGCCGGTGAGCCCGCCACTGCCCGGCCGCAAGGCGAACTGGACGCCATCATTCGCGCATTCCACGATTCGCCGGAATGCGACGACGTCAATCGGAACCTGATCGGACGGCGCTCGTCACTGCAGGGCGCATGGGACCGTTTCATCCGGGAGCATCGGGGCGACTGGCCGAGCGACGCCCTGGACCGGGCCCGGCATCTCGATTTCACGATGCGAACGGCAATCTTCGAGGGGCACCTGGACCGGGGATGCAGTGCCTACGGGAGTTGCGAGCGCAACATCATCGCCCTGTCGATCCGCAATCGCGGCCGCGGCGGCTGCCGCGCCGGACAGGGTTGCAGCAGCGAAGGGGATTTCGTCGGCGTATCGTCGAAGGTTTCACAATACAACATCTGGGACGAACTGCTGACCCAGACCTCCGGCCTGACCTCCTGTTTTCTGCGGGAAGACTTGAGCAGTAGCGCGCGCGGTGGTTACTACGCCAAGCTGCAGGCCATGTACGAGCAGAGCGTTCCCACCGTGCAGCGAATCCTGTTTGGCGAAGATCGGGACCTCGCCGAGATCTTCCCTGGCAATTCGGTTGCTGATCTCAAGAACCTTCGCCACTACTATCACGCGCCCGCGATGGCCAAGTGCTTCCCGAATTACGACCGGGTGGAATACATCACCGGCGCCGTCGCCCGCCGCGGAAACGATTTCGCGCTGATTGCCAACATGCGCATCCGCGTCGATGAGAGAACCGAGGGCGGCTACCGGTTTCGAAGTTTTGTAGTCGAAGCGAAGGACGATCGCGACGCGGTGGACATTGTCGACCGCTATCCGGGATTCGTGATCGATGAACGCAAGATCGATCTGAAGACCGCGTCCGCCTGCCCCCCGTACGGCATTCCGCGCGGTTGCCAGTTTGCCGAAGTGGGCCGCTATCGCACCACGCCACCGTGGCTGCGGGCGGGTCAGCCGCTGGAACTGACCTGCCGCCTCAAGGACCGCGGAGCGAACTGCCAGGGGCCAGACACGTTCGCGACCGTGCGCGTCGGCGGTGTTTGCGATACGCAGATGCGGCCGGTCGCCGGGGTCAGATAGGCGGGACGCGGCAGGTCTGTCCCCGCTTATCTTTGAGGTCTGCGTCGGTCAGGTACTGCGGTGACCCGCAGACCGATGATGCGCCAGTCAGCTGAGCGAACGACCAAAAAACGCCGAGCAGTGCTTCGCGGTGCAAACTTGGCTCTTCTCGAAGCCGACTGCCGCCTATGCAGCAGCCGTTTCGATCTTGCCAGGTAGCTTGCTGAGCGTAAGCTTTCGTAAGTCAACCTTCTTGCTGGCGTTATCGATGTCGATTCCTACTAGCCTGCCTTCCGCGTCATAGTCCAGAAGGACACCTTCCGAAATTTCTCGGGTCTCAACGCTCGGCCGCTCCGACAGGTCGATATATAGGGAGTCCGTGTCTGGGTGATAGTTCAGCTTCATGGCTTGAAATCCCGATCTGGAAAAGCGTTATGGATCGTCACGCGATCTTCGAGAGTGATCACTCTCAAGTAACGACCCCCCAGTTCCGCAATCGGCGCCCAATACCGAAACCGGTTGTGCTCCTGCGGCTCGGAACGGTCAGCGTTCTCCAGTACATAAGCGCACCATTCCTTCTTGAGGTAGGGGCGCTTTCGGAGCACCTCCTTCTCAAAGTACTCCGTATATGCGTAAATGGCCATTCTTGGCAAGTTCCATGTGCAGACGGGCCGCGCGCTGCAGGTGAGGCTTGATCCGCCCAAACCCATTTCCCGAGAGTCGAACGGCCCGCGGTCTTTGCCGCGGTGCACGCCGAGGACCATT
>JBDHRV010000003.1:0-62390 GCA_039807745.1 Burkholderiales bacterium | reverse complement strand
CCAGTGCCGGGTGGCGCGGCATAGCCTCGTGGCTCGACGTAGTGCTTGCCGCGCGGCTTGTCGGGCTCGCCGCCGAATAGGTCGGGCGTGGTGGCGTCTGCGGGTCGTGGCGCTCGTTCCAAAATCACAAGCCCGCCTTTCGTGCGTCCGCACCGTCGCCAGCCTGCGGCGATAAAGCAAAATCCAGGGTTCTTTGTTTGCTCATGCGGTCGTACAGCACGACGTTCGTCGTCGCGGCCAGGTTCATGCAGTACCGCGTCGGGACCGAGACTGCATATTTGCAGCGGTCGGTCACATCCTTCCCGAGCGTTCCATCTTCCGGGCCGAAGATGTAGAACGCGCGCTCGGGATGGGTGAAGCCAAACAGACATTTCGCGTGCGGCACGAGATCGACTGCAACCGGGACGCAGTCGTAGGGCAAAGCGTCGAACACATCATCGACTCGCAGCGTCGGGATATGTCGATACGCCTTCTGTGTGTCGGTAGCGATGCGTCCCATGTAATGCTCCGGTCGAGTGCCAGCAATGACTACCAGCGAGGCGTCGTAGCAGCCCGCCGCGCGTAGGGCGCCGCCGACGTTCTCCCGCGACTTCGGATTCACAAGCGCGATGGCTGCGTAGCCTCGGGTCATGCTGCGGACCTCTCGGTTCGAGGAATTGCCACCGCAGCGGCGATCGCAATCGGGCGCACCCATATCGGTGTCGAGCCGAGCGCAAACGTCTCGCCGCTCCACGCGAGCAGTAGCGTGCGGCCGATCTCGCTGCCGATGGCAGCCGCCGCATCGCGCGGCACCATATTGCCGATGTGCTCGCGCCACATTGAGTCCGAACTACCATCGAGTACGAACGGGGTCGGCGCGAAGAGGTCTTCGGGGTCGATCAGGGATTGCAGCGCCGCTAACTCGAGCGTCGTGAACGGCCGGTGCCAGGTGTTGTCGAGCGAGCGGATCACGGCCACGAGACGCGCGTCCGGCGCCGGCAGGCACCGAGGATCAGCGACGCTGCCGTAGCCGTTGTCGTGCGACATGCTCGCCGAGACGGTGCCGGCGTATCGGTCCCACGGGACGACGCCGTAGAAGCCAGCGGTCAGGTAGTGATCGCCCTTCTGGCGATTGATGCCGGCGGGGCGTGGGTCTGCCACTGAGAGCGCCCCGCTGCCGACACGATCGGAACTGGTGACAGTGCGTGATGGCTGATCCCATCGCGAGACGCGCATCTTGCTCTCATGCGCGTCGCGCCAAGCGTAGCGCGGATCGGCAACCGCCAGTCCGCCGGCGGATGGGCCGGTGCCGGCCGTCACCGATGGGGCGGGCTGATCGAGCGGCACGACGCGGTAGCAGTTGTTGAACTTCGGGCCGGCGTCGCCGTTGCCGACGCGAGGATCGGAGACCGCGTAGGCGCCTGTGTCGTCTCCGCTGATGACCGTGCCGGTACGGCCATCCCACCGCGTGACCGCGTACTTGCTGAACAGTGGCCCGCTGTGAGGGCGCGGATCAGCCACCGAGAAGCGGCCCTGTCCGGGCGTGCTCTGGCCAGTGATCGTGTCCGCCGGCTGCTCCCACCGCTTCACGCCGTAGGCTTGTCCGTCGTGCCAGTGCGCGCTCTGCGCGAAGCGCGGGTCGGCGACGCTGAACTTGCCGTTCGACGGTCGCGCCTCGCTGGTGATAACGCCGCTGGGCTTCTCCCACGGCTGAACGCCATAGACGCCGGGGTGATAGGCGGCATCCGGCGCGAGCGCGTAGTCGCGCAGGTAGCCGTTCTCGACGGCCAGCTTGCGCAGGCTGCGCCAGTCGGAGCCGGCCTCGACGAAGGCGAGGCGCACCCATGTCTTCCACTGCAGCGAGGGCACGCGATGCATTGGCCCCGCGGCCAGGTCGCCGGGCAGCGGCATGCGGCCGAGGATGTCGCCAACCGCACGGAGAGGCCGCTTCGGTGGCTCGTACAGGAACGGCGGCACCTTCTCGACGTGGCGGCAGACCATCAAGAAGCGCTTGCGCGACTGCGCCAGTCCGCCGAGCTCGCCGCAGTCGTGCGTCGTCTCCGCGCTAGCGTAGCCGTAGGCGCCGAGCATCTGCTCGATGCGATCGAGCATCGCGCGGCCGCGCGTCTGGATGCGCGGCACGTTCTCGAACAGGATGAACTCGGGCGGATCGTCGGCGTATGCCTCGAGCGCGAGCAACAGTGCCCGCTCGGTGAGCGCATTGAGCGCCTGATACCGCGCGCTGCGGCTGCGGCTTTCCGAGGTGAGCCCGGAGAATCCCTTGCACGGCGCCGACAGGAACAGGATGTGCGGGCGCTCGTGACCGAATGCCGCATGGATGTCGGCCGGCACCGCTTCGCGCCAGCCCGCCGGCGGCTCGTGACCGTGGAAGTCGATGTACTGTTCGCGCGAGAACAGGTCGAGCACGGTGCCGGGCACGCCGGCAACCGCACCGAAGTCACGGATCGCCGACGGGTCGACGTCGATCCCGCCGATGCAGCGGAAGCGGGCGGCCAGGTGACCGACGCGCGCCGATGCGCGCTTGAATCCCTTCGCGCCGCCGCCGATGCCGCAGAACAGGTGACCGTGGCGGATCTCGAGGGTGCCGCGCATCATCGGCAGTCCTGTATCACCGGATCGTCGTCCGGATCAGGGTCATCGGGCGGCGCCGGCAACGACGTGTAGGGCTGCAGCGGCGCGTACGTCCGCGAGGCGTACTCGCGCGCCGTGGCCTCCTCACAGATGTTGATGCAGTAGATGGCGCCCTTGCCGAACAGCCGCGTGTACTCGCTGCCGTCGCTTTTCGGGATGTCGACGCGGATGAAGGTCTCGCCGCCGATCGTCTGCTCGCTGATGCGCCCTGCGCAGCGCTGGTGCCCGAACAGTTCCACGATGGCCCAGGCTTGGAAGGAGGGTGTGGTGGTCACGACACCCGCGCCCCGACGTACATGTCAGTGATGAACAGCGCCTCGCGAATCTTCTTCGTGATCGCCTTGGTCGCGTCGCGCAGCACCTGCTGGTGGCGCACGAGTTCGTAGCCCATCAGCAACTCGCCCTCCTGCAGCCGGTAGCGCAGGCGCGCGGCAATCTCGTAGGCGCCCTCATCGTCGAACACGGGGATGAACAGGCGGAAGGTTTCTGGCACTTCGATGTCGAGCGCGCGCACGGTGCCGCGGATCTCCTCCTCGTAGCGGAACTGGTGCTGGCCGTTGCTGAGGCGGATGTCGCTCTGGAACTTGACGTTCTTCTTCACGTCGAGCGAGAGCGCGACCTGCATCATGTCGGCAGACGACGGCTCGCAGATGTCGAGCAGGTTGTTCTCGATGTGGCGCGCGAACTCGCCCTGTTTGACCAACTTGCCGTTCTGGTTGATCCATGCCAGCCATTGCGGCGAGTGCTGGCACTTGAAGGTCGCGACGTGATCGCAGGTCCCGCGACCGACCGGCGCGTGGTAGTCGAGCACCGCCTCGTAGGACACCTGCGCCTCGTTGGCGAAGACCGCAGCGTGCTCGCCCTTGAACTTCCACACGTACTCGCTGAATGACTCGATCGACAGCAGCGCTACGCGCTGCTTCGGGCGGTTCGGCGGCGGCAACAGGTGGCTGACGTCGGTGATGTTGTAGCCCTCGGGCACGACCGCATAGGCGGTTTCCTCGTCGATGCGGCTGAGGACGGGCGGCTGAACGCGGATCGTGTTCACGATCTCCTTGATGGTTTCGGCATCCATTACTGCTGGCTCCTGGAAGGGGTGAGAATCTCGCCGGTGGCGAGATCGACGGTGGGGTCTGCCACGGACCTGAGCCCGAGCGACATCTGGTTGGGGTCCTGCCGGCTGAGCGAGCCGTCCGGCAGCGGGAAGAACACGGTGTCGCCGCGATCGCGCTTCGGCAGCTTCACGGTCACGTCATCCTCGATCGTGACGTAGGCGGCACTGCCCTTGCGCGGCGGGCGCACGCGCAGCGTCAGCTTGATCTCGGCGTGCTTGCCGGTGTCCGCGACGGCCTGCACGGCTTCGGTGAGCGCGTCCTGCAGGTCCTCGAGCGTGCGGCCGGCGCGCAGCTCGCGCAGGGTTTCAAAGAATGGGCGTGGCATGGTGGTCAGGCTCCTCGTGTGGATGGCGGTTCAGGCGGCCCCTGCGGCGATCTGCTGCTCGGACCAGACGCGCACGCCGTCGCCGAGCAGCGGGGCGGCATCGGCGCCGAGTGAGTTGACCAGCTTCCTGATCTTCTTCTCGTCGGGAATGGTGAAAGCCGGGTTGACCTTCGCGGGGTCGGTCACCTCGAACAGCCAGACGGTACGCTTGGCGATGCCAGCCACCTTCGGTGCCTCGCGCTGGATCACGGGCGCGACGACGGACGCCGCCTGCAGTTCGAGCGCATCGGCGCGCGCTTCGGCACGTTCGACCTTCGAGTCCGCCTTCGCCGCGAGCTTCGCGGCCTCGGCGGCGCGGCCGGCAGCGGCTTCCTCCTCTGCACGGCGGCGCAGTTCAGCGGCCTCGGCGTCCGCCTTCTCGCGCGCGGCGCGGGCCTTCGCCTCGGCGACCTCGCGCTCGCGGCGCGCCACTTCTTCAGCGCGGCGCTGCTCCTCGCGGCGAATCCGCTCCTGCTCGGCGTCGTAGCGGTTGATCTCTGCCTTGATCTGCCGCTCGACCTGGGCGAGCTGCTCGGCCGGCGCGCGGAACAGGTCGTTCGCGGCCTTGAGGGCAGCGTTCAGCGGCTTCGTGATCGCGGTGCGCAGTTCCTCGAGGCGCTTCTGGCCGGCCTTGATCTTGCGCAGCACGGTCGCGCTCTCGATGTACTGCTCGGGCGTGGCGATGCGGTAGCCGTTGACGGCGGTGGTGGCGCGCTCGGCGAGCTCACGGGCCTCGATCACCTCGGGCTTGGTCGTGAAGTCGGTTTCAGGGGGCATGGTGTGATCCCTTGTAGTTGTGCAGGTTCAGACAGGACAGAAACAGCGGCCAGTCGCGCAGGTCGGTGAGTGGCTTGAATCGAAACTCGCCATCTGGACGCAGCAGCAGCGCGTAGCGGCGGTGAGATCCCTCGCAGCACTTCTCATAGGCGGCCGTTTGTGGCCCGACCGTCGCGGGCAGGGCCGCTGTCGACTTGATGTCGACGAGGCCTGGGCGCCGCTTGTAGCGGCCGCGCACATCAAGTGTGCCGGCGAAACCGTACCGGGCATTCACGACGCGCTCCTCGCTGGCCGTGACGACGAAGCCGGTCTCGATCAGGAACTTGTCGTAGGCCGAGACGTATGGGTGCAGGGCGGGGTCGAGCGCGCTCCAGTCGAGGCGCCCCATGTTGTGCAGGTGGCAGGCCTCGTGGACGTGCCGACCAAACTCGGCAGCCGCCTCGAGCAGGCGCTGCGGAACATTCTCGAAGTTCTCGAGGAACCGCAGCGCCTGCGTCACGCTCGGCAGCACACGACCGGCGAGCCGGTACGTGTGCGACTCCGCGTCGAAGTGGAGCGACTCAGCCCGCATTGATGCCATGCAGATACTCGAAAGCCTCGCCGACGCGGCTCAGCGGCAGCGACTCGATGCAGTCGATCTCGAAGCGGTGCAGGAAGCCCGATTCCGGGATGCCGGTCTTGTCGATCAGGCGCTGCAGGTCGCCGACGGGCACGACGTTCGGCGCTTCCGTCTTGCTCTCGATGGCTTTCGGCGCCTCGGTGGCCGGCTTCGTGCTGACCGCCGTGAACGAGCCTTCGATGGCATTCGCGTCGCGAATGCGCTCGGCCTCATCAGGGTCGTAGATGCCTGCGAATCCGAAGGCCACGCGCGCGCACTGGATCAGGGTCTTGTGGCGCAGCATGCGGCGCGGATGCGAGTCCCACGGTCCCGTTTTGCGGTAGCACTCCTTGAGGTACTCGCGCACGACGATGGGCCGGCTGCGATCCTTGCGGCCGATCGTGCACTCGATCCACGCATCCTCGGAGTCATCTGGCGCGTAGTCGAAGGTGATGAAGTCGAGTTCAGGGCGCTCGTTGATGATGCGCACCCATCCGTCGATCGACACCACCGGGACGATGCCCTTGTACTTGTCCTCGAAGGCGTAGATTTCCTTCGTCCACGGATTCAGTCCGTACTGCTCCGCGACGACGAGCAGCGCCATCATCTGCTCGTTGCTGGCCGGCTTCTCGGTGCGAAACGCCGTCTGCTTGAGCGTGTCGAGCATCTTGTCGGCATCGACGCCGAAGCGGCTCGCGATGCGCATGACGAGGCTGGGCTTGCCGGCGAGGGTCGGCGCGGCGGCGGGCGCGGCCGGTCCGGCCACGGCAGCATGTGTTCCCTTGGCGCTCATGGGGCCTCCTTCGCATCGGTGACCTTGGTGCCGGCCGCGACGAGCGAGAGCAGGTCCTCCTGGTTCGCCACGTCGATGCGCACCAGCGGGTCGAGCACGCTCGACAGCGCCTGCGCGCGTGTCTTGGCGCGCACGAGGAAGGGGCCGATCAGCGGCGTCGTCGGCTCGCCGATCTCGATTCGATAGATGCGTGTGCTCATGTTTCCCTGCCTTTGGAGTGGTGGTGGACGCCGCGGCGCTTACTGCGCGGCTTGTTTGTTGAAGAACGAGGGGAGCGGCTGCGCCCGCAGGTTCGCCCGCAGGGCGTCTACGTCGACGGCGGCCGACGTGATCGACCGTTCGATGCAGCAGCGCATCGCGGTCCAGTCGCCGCGGTGCTTGAAGTACTCGCTCAGGAACAGCGCAGCGGCCGTCTCGTGCGGCTCCGGCTTGCTAGCCAGCAGCTTGTCGCGCACGGTCGCGTACATCATCTCCAGCACTTCCTGGCCCCGCTCAGGATCGGAGGTCGCGTTGCGCTCGAAATCAACGAGCATGTCGTACAGCACGATCAGGACGTTGCCGTTGGTCAGGATTGCGGTGGGCATGCCGGTTCCTTCCGCGCGCGCGCCTGCTCGTGCTCGGCGTGCCAGCGCTGGTGGGTGTCGTCGAATTCGCGCCGGTGCTCGGCGCACAGATGGGTCCACTGCGTGTCGGTGCTCTTGCAGCCGCACGGTTCGGTGCGCGGCCTCATGACCGCCACCACTCAAGCATCCAGCCGATCGCGCCGCAGATCCCGGCCACGATCAGCACGGCCGCGAAGGCGTGCGCGGCGAGGTCGCCGGACATCAGCGGCGCGTTCACGTGGCCTTCCCGCCCAAGAGCCCAGATAACTGACCGGCGCGCACCGCGCGGGCGTGAAGGCGGTAGTCCTGGCGACCGATGAACGAGTAGCCGCCGTCGAGAACCACGCAACGCGCGCAGCCCGAGGGCTTGCAGGCGGTGCCCGTCCACTCCCACTGGTATCGATCCGCGACCGTGAAGTAGTCGGTGTCGAGGACCGGGCCGTACAGGTCGTTGTCGATCAGGTAGGCGTAGTCGATGTGCGACGGCGCGCGCCAGTCCGTCCAGCCGCAGAGCGTCACGGCACTCGCAGCCTCGACGGCGCGCTGCCACGGCACCGCGCCGCAATCCAGCACATCGCGTGTCCAGATCAGCTCGTGCTCCGGGTGGTAGACCGCGACCCAGTCGGCGGCATCTGCCGGCAGCAGCTCGCCGGCGCTCGAGACCTTGATCAGGCGGGCGCTCACGGCTGCACCGCCTTCGCGAGCGCGGCTTTCGCCTGCGTCACGGCGCGGTAGGCGCGCGCATCGTCATCCCCTGCGCAGTCGATCATGGCGCGCAGCGCCTCGTACAGATCCGGCGCGGCGGCGATCAGGCGGGCGTTGGCGTCCGTCTCGTCGACCTGTCGGGAGCAGACGGCGATGTCCTTGCCGCCGTGCTGGATGAGTGGCCAGAACTGGTAGCCGCTGCGACCTTCGGCGAGAGTCCACGGTCCCGGCGTATGCGCGCTCACGGCCGCACCCCACAGCGCTGCGCCACGTAGTCGCGGTTGGCGTTCAACTGCATGCGGAACAGGTCGCCGTCCCACTTCGCGGCGCAGGTCGGCTCGGCGAGGCACGCCTCGGCCGCAGCGATGTCCATCTGCGCGATGCGGCAGGCTTCCGTGTCGACCACGCGAGGCGTGGCGCAGGAGAACATCAGGAGCATGACGAGCAAAGCAGTCGACCCGACGAGCAACGGGGAGAGGAAGCGCAGCGTGCTCATGCCGTCCTCCGCAGCCAGGCCGGCACTTCCTGATCGTTGCGCGGCTCGCGCACGAGGTAGTGCACGGGCTGCCCGGACACATGCTCGATGCGGCAGTAGACCTCGTGCTCGCCATCGGACAGTTCGTGGCAGAGCCGCGCGACCTGCTCGACGGTCATCGTCGGCAGGACGCGGATGTCGATGTCCGCCGGCGGGGACTCGAGTTCGAGCGATGAGGCTGCGACCGCAAGCTCGTGCACGAACAGGTCATCGACCTCGCGCAGCCACGCGGCGTTGGCCGAGCCGCTGTGGTCGTAGTGCTGCAGCGGCTGCACCGGCCCGATCGCGAGCACCCGCTTGCCGCAGGCCGGGCACACCGCGCGATGCGTGTGCGCCAGTTCGCCGGCGCGCTCGTGCTCGGGCGGGTACAGGTCGGAGACGTCGGTGAGGTTCGGGTCGCGCCCTTCCCACGTGCACTGTGCGCAGCGGTAGGTCTGTGCGGTGGCGCGGTGCGCCGGAGGAATCTGGGGTTCGTTGGTGTTCATGCCTGCCAGCCTCTGTAGGGTGGAGGCAGGATAAACACTATGTTTCGTTCATGTCAAACGAAATGTTTCTACGGCTACTTCCCCCGATAGCGGCTGTAGATGCTGGCGGTGAAACCGCAGGAGAACAGGATCAGCAGCAGCGCGAGCCACTGGACCTGGCCGCCGATCAGGTCATCATCACTGGCGGTGGCCGTGATGGCTGCGACGGCGCCGATCAGGGTGACGACGAGCAGCGCGATCGCGCCGAGCAGGGCAGGGAGCGTGCGGCGGCGCTCGAGCGCGCGACCGAGGTAGAACCACGCGACGAGAGCAGCGAGCACGGCGCCGGCGTACAGCAGGTTCACCGAATTCTCCGTCGCCGGCGCAGGAACATCGCGACATCCACTCCGAGCACATCCGCGAGCCGCTCGATGGTATCAACCCGTGGGCTGGCCTCGCCGCGGCAAATCCGGCTGATGGTGCGCTGGCCGATGCCGCTGCGCCGCGCCAGCGCGCGCTGCGTGGAGAGCGTGGGGTGCTCGGCGATCACCGCCGTCAGCGTGCGGGCCAGGTGTGCGTTCGATTTACGGCTCACGATCGGCGCAGCCCAGCAACTGCATGATGTCGTGTTCGGTCAGTGTCGAGCCGGCGTCCATGTCACGCCGCCGGGCTTTTCCTCCGCCGACGAGGCGACCTCTCGCGCGCCTTCTGTGCTCGTTGCTGTGCGTACCAGATGACATCGTCGCGCCCATCGGCATCGAGCTCCGCGAGACTGTCGAGCAGCGCCGCAGGGACGGCGGGGCCTGGCTTCGGTGCAGATGCGGTGGTCTGGCCGAGAAGCTCGTCGACGGAATACCCGTAGTGCACGGCGGCCTGGATCAACTTGTTGGCCGGCATCCCGCGGCGCTTCCAGTTCGTCACGTTCTGCGAGGCCTCGATGCCGAGCGAGCGGGCGAGATCGGTGGCGGTGATACCGCGTTTCTCGATGCGATCGAGCAGGTGTTTGCTGGCGCGGGCCAGCATCGCGCTCAGGGGTTCAGGGCTATTCGAGCCGGACATGAGGGTAGCCTAAACAATCTGTTTAGGGGTGCACGCAACAATGCGTTTGACATGAATTAAACATAGTGTTTAATTCTCCCTCCCATGACACCTGAAAAGACGGTGCAGCTGATTGAGGCTGCGGGCGGTGATCTAGCGTTTGCGGACCTTCTCGGGCTCGAAGTGCGGCCCGGTCTGCAACAGCGGATCAACAACTGGAAACATCGTGGACTGCCCAAGGCGATCATGGTCGAGCACTACGACCTGATCCGCTCCCTGCAGGCCGACACCCAGGGCGCGCGGCCGTGAGCGTGGATCTCGCGGACCTGAAGCGGCTGAAAATCACGAAGCGGACACGCGCCTGGCTGCAGGCCGCGGCGCACAGCAGCGGCCGCTCGCAGCAGGAAATCGCGCGTGATGCGCTCGATGAACTGGCAGCGAAATACATCCATGCCGCCACCGTACTGGTCGCGCTGGCCACCGACGAGGCCCATGCAGGGGCCACTCAGGCCCACAGCAGGGACAGCGGGGGACGCCGCAAATGAGCCCGTCCTACTTCGAGTTCCAGGAGCGCCGCGCGAGCGCGGCGGTCCCACTCGGCGAAGTCATCGAACTGGACGCCTACCTCGTGCTCGAGGGGGCGGCCGCCGAGGCCTCGATCCGTCGCTACTTCGATTCAGCCGTGCGCGCCGCCGAGGCCGCCGCCGGGAGAGCCCCATGAGGAAGCGCAGCCAGAACGCCCGCATCATCGACTACCTCGCTCGCGGCCGAACGCTCACGCCCCTCGAAGCCCTGCGCCGCTTCGGTGCCTTCCGCCTCGGGGCGCGCGTGCATGACCTGAAGCGCCAGGGGCACCCGATCACCTCGAAGCTCATCCGGTGTGGGGACAGCCGCGTCGCGCAGTATCGCCTCGAGCGCCGTTCGTGAAGCTGCCCGAGCGCACCGCCACGGATCTCGAGATCGACCGGCTCTGGCATTGGATGGTCGTGGCGAGCACACCGCAGAGCAAGGCTCGCTGGCGCGAGCGATACGAGCGCGCGATCAGGGAGCGTGACGCGCAGCGCATGGCCAACACGGAGCCGCGCGCATGAGCGGCTGGATCAAGCTCGAGAAGGCGCTCGTCGAATCGCTCCGGTTCAAGCGCGTGGTGAGAGCGTTACGTAACGTGTTACGCGGCGTATCCGTAACGGGCGGCGTTGAAATCAGTCACGCCCACATCGAGAACATGGTGCTCGGCGGACTGTTCAAGTTGTGGTCGTACGCGGACACCCATCTCGATGAAAACGACATCCTCGATGCCACGCTCGACGAGATAGACGAGGTCGTCGGCATCCACGGCTTCGCCGCAGCACTCCCCACTGATTGGCTTCAGGTCATCGACGCGGAACACGTAAAATTGCCTGATTTTCTCGACCATAACGGTAGCTCCGCCAGTCTCAGGAAGGGCAACGCCAAGCGCCAGGCAGCATACCGATGGAGGCAGAAGCAGCGCAACGTAACGCATGACGTAACGGAGCGTGACGCATCACATAACGATGCCAGACCAGACCAGACCAGACCAGACCAGACCAGAGTGAAGAACGCGCGCGCGAGCCGCGTAACGCCCGGAACTGTTCCACGGGAAACCGACCGCAGCCGCGCCGCCTTCCTGCGCGCCAAGGCCAGCTACCCCGCCGGCACGTTCACCGACTCCGAGTGGCTGCTCGCCGAGCGCGAGTTTTACGCCCGCGTCGAGGAGGGAGTGGCGACCGACGACCTCGTCGCCGGCTCCGCCGCCTACTGCCTGCAGCAGCAGGCGATGGGCAACGAGCGAACCCGCTTCATCACGAAGCCCTCGAAGTTCTTCAACGGCACCGGCATGTGGCGTGGGCCGTTCCCGATCCCGCAAGCCCCGGCCGGCAAGCCCGAGGACGACCCCGCGGCACGCGCCGCGTTCGATGCGCTCGTGGCCACCGACGGCGCACAGCGCGACACTCGCACCGAGCGCGCCCTCGCGCAGTTCGGCGGCTGGTCCCGATGGAAGCTGCGCCGCGTCGGCGAGGAAGCTCGCCTCAAGGCCGAGTTCTGCCGTGCGTTCACGGATGCTGCTGAAACGGCCCCGGAATCGAACGCTGGCGGCGCAGGCGCCGCGATCGGGAAAAATCCGACCCGCAGGCCGGGTGAGACGAAAACGGCTCAGAAGCTCTCTGCGTTGTTCTCAGCGCAGGGCGGTAAGAGGAAGTAATGACATGAACACTCAGCCCGGATACCGGCGCATCGCCACACGACATCGTTTCGGTCGCGTGCACCTCATGCCGCCGCGGCGCCCGCCACCGATCCCGGTCTGGCAGGCCTGGATCATGGCTACGATCATGGTCGCATGGGTCTCGTTGTGCCTGTGGCTGTGGTGGAGGCTGCTGTCATGACGCTCGAGTGGAAGCGCGTCGCGATCGACCGCGAGGAGGGCACCGACGGGGAGCGCACCTACAGCGTGCTGCGCACCGAGCCCAACCCGGGCCGCAAGCTCTACATGGCCTGGTACCTGCCGGACCCGCAACTCGGCCCGGCGCGGCGCCGCAGCGCCGAGCTCCTCGAGGCCTCGACGCAGCTGCGCACAGTGCGCGCGGCGTGCACGCGGCACGCGCGCAGCCTCTCGCGTCAGTTCGGTGAGCCGAATATGGCTCAGGTGGCAGCGCCATGACGGTGCACACGAAGAAGTGCTGCAGGGTCTGCGGCGCGGTGAAGGCGCTCAAGGGCTTCTACATCGAGCGGCACGGCCGCCATGCGTCGATGTGCAAGCTGTGCCGGCGCGCGCAGGTGGCGCAGTGGCGGCAGACGACCCTCGAGACGCGCCGGGAGAAGGATCGGGAGCGTGAGGCGCAGCCCGAGAGGCGTGCCTACAAGCGCGAATACCTCCAGCGCTACCTCAAGACCGCGCGCGGCCGCGAGTCTCGGCGCGTGATGCAGCGCGTGTATCGGGCCTGGCGCAAGGCCCGGGGACTGCCACCGTTCCCGAGCGACCGGCCCGAGGCCATCGCCGCACGCCGCGAGCGCATGGCGCAGCGGCAATCTACCCGTCAGGAGGCGTCATCGCCATGAGCACGAAGAAGCCGAGGAAGAAACTCACGCTCACGCAGCGCGTCGCGCGGCTGGAAAAGCTGCTCAGCCGCCGTGCCGGGCTGCTCAACGAGACGATGACCGCAGCGATCGCGGATGGTGAGCAGGCGCAGCGCATCTGCCGCCAGATGCTCGAGCACGTCGAGCGGCTCGTGGCGGAGAAGGAAATCCTGATGCGCCAGCGCGAGGAAGTGATCCGCCGGCACGCGGCGGCGCTGCGCATCCTGCATGCGGCGAACCTGATCCACCGTCTCGAGGAAGGGCAATGAGAGTCGTGCGCCCGCGATGGCGTCGCAAGGACGTGGACGCCGCCAAGCAGCGCATGGAGGCCACGGTTCCGGCCACCGCCGGGCTCTTTGTGCCACCGCCGGCAGGCAAGTACAGCGCGAAGCGCACGATGGTCGATGGCTACCTGTTCGACTCCAAGCTCGAGGCGCGCCGCTACGGCGAGCTCAAGTTGCTGATGCTCGCGGGCGAGATCCTCTGGCTGTGCGTGCAGCCGGTGTTCATCCTCGAGGGCGGTGTCACGTACCGTGCCGACTTCCTCTACCGGCGCAACGACGGCGAAGTCATCGTCGAGGATGCCAAGGGCAAGGATTTGCAGGTCTCACGGAACAAGCGTAAGCAGGTGCTCGCCAGATACGGCGTGGAGATCCAGTTGTGGCCGGCGAGGTAGAAACCCCTGATCCCGGGCCCGCGGCCGATCCGAAGCCGAAGCCGAAACGAAAGGGCAGGGCGAAGAAGAAGGCAGGCAAGCCGCACGCCAACCTGCCCAAGATAGGCGAGCAGGTCAGGTACCGCAGCAAAATCCTCGAGGAGACGTTCGCCGCCTACTACGTCGTGTCTGGCATGAACGGCGCGCAGGCGTACCAGCGCATCAACCCGAACGTGAACCGGGCTGTGGCCGCCGTGAAGGCGAGCGAACTGCTGGCGCGCCCCCAGGTGCGCGCGCGCGTCGAAGAACTGATCGGCGCGCTCGTGCGCGGCGCCACCGAGGAACTGCGTGATCTCATCGCGCAGTACAAGGCCGACATCGACACCACCCCGGTCGACTTCCTCGAGCACGCCGACAACATCCCGGTCGTCACGAAGGACGGCGTCGAGTACGTCAGCGGCTACCGCTTCAACCTCGATGCGGCACGCGAGGACCGGGCGAAGGCCGTCAGCATCCGCTCGGTGACGATCCGCGATGGGCAGATCACGAAGATCGACATGGTTGACCGCCAGCGCGCCCAGGATGCGCTGACGAAGCTGATCGAGGTCTACCACGAGGCACGGCGCGCGAACGAGGACGGCAAGGGCACTGGCTGCCTCGCCGAGGAGCTGCGCGAGCGCCAGGCGCGCGCGAAGGGCCAGCAACTCGAGCTCGCCAAGCGCCTCGCGCCCCCGCAGAACGTCTCGAAGTTCCGCATCGTCGACGGCAAGCTCGTCACCACGAGCACCGAGGTCGTGCCACTGATCCCCGCCGTTGAACCGGAGGCCGCCGTTGCTCGCAAAGCCTGATCCGCGTCCGCTGATGCCGGCGGGGACGCGCCTGACCTGCTCAAACCCGCGGTGCCGCGCGACGATCGCGCGCCTGCGCTACGACATCATCCGCCAGCCGCCGGGCATCGACCCGCGCTGGTTCGAGTTCGGCGCGGGGCAGCAGCGCGAGGTCGGCGCTCCCGCGCTGTGCCACCACTGCGGCACGGCGTTCATCCGCCAGCTCTACACGACGAGCGAGCCCGGCATCGTGACCTACGAACTGCACACCGAGGACGGCTGGTTCGCGCTGAAGTAGCGCCACTTGCGCTAGCGATGCCCGACGGCATCATCGGCCGACATGCCGACGGTCAAACCCACGAAAGCGCCCGTGCGTCGTCAGACCACCTGGCGCGACATGGTGCGTGCCGCCGAAGGGCCTCGCGCCTTCGCGACGCGCAATCGCTACGTCGCCTACGAGTTCGGTGCCGGCCGCTCCGTGGCCCGCAAGTTCTTCGACGAGGCAGGCTCGAAGTGAGGGCCGCGAACCCGCGCGACCCGGACGGCGACCCGGAAGGCACGGTCTTTGCGCCTGGCGAGATCGTCGCGCACGCCAGTCTCGTCCTGCTCGTGAAGGAGGCCGCTGACCGCCTCGAGCGCGAGTATCCCGGCTGGCTCTGGGCCATCCAGCCCGACGAGCGCGGCCGGATCGTGAACATCTTCTCGATGCGCCTGTCCGGCAAGTGGGGCTACACGCTCAAGATCGAGCGCCTGCAGAACGATCCGCAGCTGCGCCATGTGATCCGCGCCGCGGGCGAACTGCTCGAGCGCTTCGGCTTTCGCGCTGGACCCTACGAGTCGCAGCGCGACCAGTACCGCGGGACACCGCTGCACCTCGGCCAGCACCGCGCCGACGTCTCGGACCTGCCGGGCAGCGTGCGCAAGAGCTACCGCTCGCAGCAGATTCGTCAGGGCATCGAGACCGGGCACGCCGGTATCCTGACTGACGCCAGTATCGGAGCCGCGCTTCGCGATGTTCGAGGCGACTGAACCCCCCGTCCTGGGCTCGCCAGCCCGCCTCGCCGCCGATCTTGCGGCGGATGAACTGGCGGCCGAGCAGGAAAAGGACGGCGTCGACGGCGAGCCGCGCGCCGAGGACACCGAGGTCGCCGGCGGCCTGTCGATCCGCCAGTGGACCGAGTTCGCGCAGCGCGCGCACCAGACCGGCAAGGACTGGTTCGAGGCCAGCATCAGCGCGCAGGTCGCGGCGGGTTATGCGCACTTCCAGTCGAGGCACGCGCCGGGCTCGAAGTACTACCACGAGTACTACAAGCTGCGCTCGCAGGTCTTTCGGCCGAAGTCGCGCTCCCTCGTGCGCCGCGGTGAGGCGGCCACCGCCGTCGCGTTCTTCTCGACCGAGGACCTGCTCACCACCGACTCATGGGACGACGCGAACCCGGACCAGGCCGATGCCGCCGAGGTCGCGAAGTACCTGATCCAGTACCGCCTCGAGCGCACGCTGCCGTGGTTCCAGACGCTCATCGGCGCGGCACAGGAGGCCTACGTCACGGGCCGCCCGATCGCGCACCTGCACTGGAAGTACCGCACCCGCCTCACCGAGCAACTGGTGGAGGACGAGGATGGCAACCTCACGCGCGAGGAGGTCGAGGAGGTCATCACCGACCGCCCGGCCGTCGATCTCGTGCCGATCGAGAACCTGATCCTCGACCCGGCCTGCGACTGGCGCGACCCGATCAACACCTCTCCGTACCTGATCTTCCGCATGCCGATGTACGTCGGCGACGTGAAGGCGATGATCGAGGAGAAGAACGCCGAGTACGAGGGGCTCTGGTACTTCGAGAACGTGACCGATGCCAGCTGGTGGACCTTCTCCGGCAATGATCACGACACCGTGCGTACCTCGCGCCAGACCGGCCAGGCCGACGTCTACGATGCCCGCAAGGGCGCGCCGGACCTCGAGATCGTGTGGATACATCGCGTGTTCATGCGCGTGAAGGGCATCGACTACGTCTACGACATGATTGACACCCGCGCGATGCTCTCGGTCCCGCGGCCGGTCTCCGAGGTCTATCCGCACCTCGACGAAGATGGCATGTCGCGCCCCTTCGTGATGGGCACCTGCGCGGTGGAGGCGCACAAGGCGTACCCGACCGCGCCGGTCATGATGGTCGCCGAGACGCAGAAGGAGTTGAACGAGCTCGCCAACCTGCGCATCGACGGTATCCGCAACGCCACGCTCGGCCGCTGGCTCGCGCGCCGCGGCGGCTCGATCGACATCGAGACGCTGAAGTACGGTGTCGCGAACTCTGTCATCACGACCGAGGATGTGACGCGCGACCTGCGCGAGTTGAAGCAGCAGGACCTGCCGGCCTCGGTGTTCGCCGAGGCGGACCGCGTCAACGTCGAATTCGACGAACTCGCCGGCAACTTCTCCGCCGCCTCGGTAGGCACGAACCGGCAGCTGAATGAGACCGTGGGCGGCATGAACCTGCTCTCGGGCGATGCGGACAAGGTCAAGGAGCTCGAGATCCGCACGTTCACGGAGACCTTCGTCGAGCCGCTCATCAACCAGCTCTACGCGCTCGAGCAGATGTACGAGACCGACGAGCAGCTGCTCAACGATGTCGTCGTGCGCTCCGGCCTCTCGCTCGAGCGCGTGCTCGACCTGCTCGCGCTGAAAGTGCGGGTACGCACCTCGGTCGGCATGGGCGCGACGAGCCCGGAGAAGCGCATCGCGCGGATCTCGATGGGCGTGACGACCGTCGCGCAGCTCGCCCCGGAGCAGGCCCCAGGGGTGAACGGTGGCGAGATCGTCAAGGAAGTGTTCGGCGCGCTCGGTTTCCGCAACGGCTCGCGCTTCTACAACACCGGCAAGGAAGGCGGCGACCCGGAGAAGGAGGCGCTGCAGCAGCGCGTCGCGCAGCTCGAGCAGCTGCTCGCCGGCCGGCAACTCGAGGCGCAGTCGCGCGTCGAGGTCGCGAACATCCAGGCACAGGCGCGGCTTCAGCAGGCCGCGATGGATGGGGAGACGCGCGAGCGTATCGCGCTGCTCGATGCGCAGCTGCGCGCCAAGACGCTGCAACTCGAGGAGATCGACCGCGCGCTCGCGATGGAGCAGTCCGAGGTCAAGAAGCGCGAACTGATCCTGCAGCGCGAGGCGCTGAGCCACGAGATTCAGCAGGACAACCGCGAATTCCTGCTCGCCATCGACAACAACGCGCGCGAACAGGCCGCGGAAACCGGCGGGGAGGGTGGCCGCAGCGATGGCCCGATGGACCTGCCCGGCGATGACAATGCTGGCACGATCGCGCGCGGCCGCTTCAACCTCGTGCCCTTCGCCGAAGGTTGACCATGACAAACGAGAGCGAAGTCACCGAGGAGTTTCTGGCTCACCAGGAGCGCGCGATCCGCGAGGGCCTCGGCCCCGAGGAGGGGCTGCTCGATGTGTTCAAGGACGGCGAGGCGATGCAGGCGTTCATGCGCACCGGCGCAGGGCGCGTGCTCGTGCACAGCTGCGTTGTCGAGGCGGTGCGGGCGTTGCGCACGCTGACCGATGACGTGCAGTTGCCCAACGCCGAGACCGAAAGCCGCGCCCTACTTGCGCTGAGAATGAACATCGGTATTTTGCGTCGCATGAGCGTGATCGTGCGTGAGGGGATGATGGCCGAGCAGGCCATGATCGCCATCGACCACGAGAACGACGCCAACGACCCGCTTGCAGGTTATCGAGGCACATGAGCGCAGAGGATCGTCTCGACGGATTCCGCGCCGACGATGAAGGCGCGAAAGCCAACCACCCCGACCCCACAGGGGGCGCGCCGGTGGACGAGCCCGTCTCTGCTGCGGCCGACAGTGAGCCGGAAACGGCTCACGAGGCGGTGATCGAGAACGATCCAGACGGCGAGACCGAAGCGGCGCCGGCTGCCAAACCCTTCGATGACCCCGTGCGCGCCGCCATCGCCGCGCGCCATGCGGAGTCGATGCTCGCGAAGCTGACCCCGGTCGCCGAGACGCCGGCGCCCGCCGCCGATCCGGCGGACGAGGGCAGCGGTGATCCTGACGTATCTCGTGTAGAAGCGACGGCGGACGCCGCCCCGGGGGTTTCTCGGTCCCCTGCCGCCTCTGGGGCGGCCGATGCCAGCGCCGACACGACCGTCGTCACCGTCTACGGCCGCCAGATCGAGGTCCCGACGGCGGATGTGACCGCCGCGGGCGGCGTCGCGGCCTACCAGAAAACTCTCGCAGCGGACACGCTGCTTGCGCGCGCCTCACGGACGCTGCGCGAAATCGAGGCCCGCGCCAGTGCGCCGGCGGCCTCGGCACCCAATACGGCGGCAGCCTCTCCACCCTCGGGCGAGCAGGCAGCCGTGGATCGCAAGGAAGTGATCCGTCAGGCGCTGGAAGCGCTGTTGGAAAACGACGCGAACACCGCGTCGGCCAAGTACGAGGAATTCGTCGACAGCAAGATCAACGAGCGACTCGGTCGGTCCACGCCGGCTGCATCGCCCGCATCGCCGTCCGCGAAGCCTGCAGGCCAGGGTTACAGCCGCGATGCCGAGGAGATTCGCGCCGCGAACGCCATGTTCGCCAGCGAGTTTGCCGCCATCACGAACGATCCGACCGCCATGCGGGACGCCACGGCGCTGATCCTGGAGCGAATGAGAGACCCGGCCCTCGATGGGATTCCCCTCGAGACGCTGGCGCGTGATGTCGGTGTGCGGATCGCCCGTCAGACGGGCCTTTCGGGCACGACGTCGACGCAGGCCTCGCAGCAGTTGGAACTGCGGCGCACCGTCAAGGCGCGTCTGCCGGTGTCATCCTCTGCCGCGGGGCGCGCTGCTCCTGCCGCCGAGACGAGATCCCCGACGATGGCCGAGCTCAATCGCGCCTACATCCGCAATTTGCGCGCGCGCAGCGGCTCCAACAGTGCTATCGCCGAGCGACGCGCCAGCCGTTAAAGGAGAATCGTAAATGGCTGGTCAAGTCTGGTCCGTCAATCAGCTCGGCGGGTACATGTACTCGGATGAGCTCTCCGTCTATCTGCGCACGGCCGTTCAGCCCGCGATGCGCTTCCGCCAGTTCTGCGACGCGCAGGACGCCACGGAAGCCGGCACGGGCAAGACGTACGGGCGCGGCGACAAGTTCTTCTGGGACGTCTACAGCGACCTCGTCGACGGCGGCGACAAGCTCAACGAGAACCAGAAGCTGCCCGAGACGAACTTCACGGTCGGTCAGGCGAGCCTGACGATCGACGAGTACGGCAACTCGGTCCCCTACACCGCGAAGCTCGACAACTTCTCGAAGCATCCGGTGCAGAAGATCATCAACCGCGTGCTCGGCAACGACACCACGAAAACGCTCGACGGCGCGGCGTTCAACCAGTTCCGCCTGACCAACCTCAAGGTCAACGCGGCCTCTGGCAACTCCACGACCGACGTGGTGGTGGTCGACTCCGGCTCGATCGGCGTCACCAACTCCGTGCCGCTCAACCGCGCGCACGTCAAGGCGATCTCCGATGCGATGAAGGAGCGCAACATCCCGGCGTACCAGGCGAACGACTACTTCGCCATCGCCTGGCCGCGCACCTTCCGCGCGTTCAAGAACGAGCTCGAGTCGCTGCACCAGTACGTGGACAGCGGCTTCCGCATGATCATGAACGGCGAGATCGGCCGCTACGAGGGCATCCGTTTCATCGAGCAGACGCATGTGAAGAAGGGCGGAGCCGAGGACTCGACCGCCTACAACTTCCGCACGTCCGACCCGTGGAACGGCAACGCCTCGGACTGGGTGTTCTTCTTCGGCGAGGACACGGTCGCGGAGGCGGTCGTCGTGCCGGAGGAAATGCGCGGCAAGATCCCCGGCGACTACGGTCGGGACAAGGGCATCGCCTGGTACTACCTCGGCGGTTTCGGAATCGTGCATGCGGGCGCCGGCAACAAGGACGCCCGCATCATGTTCTGGCAGTCGGCGGCGTAACGGGAGGAGAAAACGACCATGAGCTACAGCAACCCGACCGAGCGCAGCTACATCTGGCCGGCCCAGAACTTCACCAGCGCCATCACGCGGCACATCAAGCCGCCGGTGCGCTGCACGCGCGGCGTGATCACCGACCTGCATGTGAGCGTGACGACCCTGTTCACGGCCGTCACCACGCAGGGCTTCGTCAACGTCGGCATCGCCGGCGACACCTCGAAGTACGCCTCGCTCGGCATGGGCACGGCGGCGGCGAACACCGCGTACAACGCGCGTGACTTCGCGGGCGCGATCAAGAGCGACATCGACCTCGTGCGCGATGGCGTCTCCTCGATCCAGATCGAGACGGTGGCACCGACCGGCGGCGCGCCGGCCGGCGTCGGCGACGTCAACCTCGGCATCGCCTGGTCGTAAGGCCAGGTAGGGAAGGGGCGCGCAAGCGCCCCGTCCTTCAACATCGAACGGAGAGCGCGATGAGCGACAAGCGAGACGGACAGCTGGGCGCGGGCCTCGAGAGCGGCACGTACCAGAAGGAATCGGCGAAGGGCAAGGGCGAGTTCAAGCCCGGCAACTACGACGCGCAGAGCGCGCGCCTCGGTGCCGGCAAGCGCGCCAAGGCCGTCGGCGACGGCAAGCACAAGTACCGCTGAGGTGGCGAGACGCCCGCCAGTGGTGCCGAACGGGCTGTTCGTCACCGAAGAACCGGCGCGTAGCGGCCACGATCCGGATGGTCGTGGCCGCGATCGCGTCACGCAGTCGCCTGACTTCCTGCCGCCGTACAACGACCGCGGCGGCTGTGGGCAGGTGACGCTGCGGGAATCGACCGGCATGGCCACCGGCGGGGAGTCGGCGGGGCAGGCGCGCCTCGAGGACGGCTACGCCTCGCGCCAGACGCTGCGCCGTCGCAACTTCTACTACTGAGGCCGGCATGGCGAAAGCAGACAAACCCCACAAGGTCAGTCCGGCACCGGTGTTCAACCCGGATCAGCCGTATGGCGAAATCTACGGCAGCGGCGCCGAGGACAGCGAGCCGGCGCGCTACGTGCAGGCCGGACACTACTTCGGCGCGAACCGCGACTACCTACGCAGCGAGAAGGGCGCGGTCGCGACAGCGGTGACGAAAGCCGTGCCGCCGTCATCCTCGCCGGCCGACAAGGCGATCCACAAGGAGGAGATGGAGGCGCTGCTCGCCGATCCGCGCGCGAGCGTGCTGCTCGAGCGGCCGCTCGATGAGCTCGCGCAGCTCACGCGCGAGGCCGGTGGCCCGACGTACTCGGGTGACAACGCAGCGAAGCTGTACACGGCCTGGCTGCTGAAGTACGCCGTCGAGGCGTAAGCCCGGCGCGCCGTGGATTACCGGACCCTCTGCCAGGACTTCGTCGCTCAATTCGGACTGGCGGGCGGCACCGGACCGTCATCGGTCGAGAACCAGGTCGGCGAGCTCGGCAACGTCGTGCGATGGGTGCGCGATGCCGCGCTCTACATCGACAACCTCTGGCTCGACTGGCGCTACCTGTTCACGCGCTACAGCGGCACGCTCAGCGCGCCGGATTCCGTCCCGTCACTCCCGAACGATCCCGCCGGCGTGCGCGCGCGGCTCTGGGAGACGCACAACCTGAAGATTTCCCCGGCGCCGCCGACCGCGCCGGCATGGTCGCTGCTGACCTACCTCGATCGCGCGCAGTTCGACCAGTGCTACGACCCGGACACCGCCACGGCGGGCCAGCCAGAGGCGTTCACGGTGATGCCGGACCAGACGCTGCAGTTCAACTGTCCGGCCGACCAGTCCTACATCCTGAAGGGCGCGTTCTACCGCGCGCCGGTGCCGCTCGCCGCCAACAGCGATGTGCCGCTGATCCCCGAGGAGTTTCACCGCCTCATTCTCGTGCGCGCGCTCGTGATGTACGCCGACCGTGAGGATGCGCCTGAGCTCGTCAGCGCCGCGCTCAGCGAGTACCCCGACCTGCTCGAGAAGCTCGAAAGCGGCTACCTCGAGGCCTTCCAGTACCGCCGGCGCGCCGCCTCGCCCGAGGATCGCGCCACCGAGAGGTCACGGTGAACCTCGCCGAGACGCGCCGCATCGCCCGCAACACGCGCCCGACGCGCGTGAACGACGAGGACTACTACTCCCTGGAAGGCGGCCTGAACCTCGTCGCCGCCTCACTCAAGGTCAAGCCCGGAGAACTGCTCGGATGCCTGAACTTCGAGGCGAAGGTCGAGGGCGGCTATCGCCGCAGCGCCGGCTACGAGCGCTTCGATGGCCGCACGTTGCCGTCACAGGCGCCGTATTGGGTCGTGGCCTTCGATGCCCAGGGCAACGTCGCCAACGATGCCATCGTGGGCGCCACCATCACGGCCGCGAGCGGCGGGACCGCCGTCGTGCTGAAGTTCGAGGACGACGACAACGACGGCATCGGTGAAATCATCGTCGGGCGCCTCACCGGCACCTGGACCGATGACACCGCGCTGAGCAGCGGCGCCTTCTCGGCGCTGCTCGATGGCGCGCCAGTGCAGAACAGCACGACGACCGACGAGCGCGACCTCGAGTACCACGCGCTCGCCACCGCCGACCAGCGCGCGCAGATCGCGGCCCTGCCCGGCAGCGGGCCAGTGCGCGGCGTCGTGCTCTACCGCGGCCTCACCTACGCCTTCCGCGACAACGCGGGCGGCACGGCCTGCGTGATGTACGTCGAGAGCTCGAGCGGCTGGACCGCAGTCGCGCTCGGCTGGAAGCTGAAGTTCACGGCCGGGCAGGCCGCCGGCATCGCCGAGGGCGACACGCTCACCGGCAACACCTCGGGCGCCACCGCCACGGTGCGGCGCATCGTCATCACGAGCGGCACGTTCTCCGGCAACGATGCCGCTGGCTACCTGATCCTGACCGGGCTCGCGAGCGGTCCCTACCAGAACAGCGAGAGCCTGCGTGTCGGGGGCACCAACCGCGCGACGGCTGATGGGGCGAGCGCGGCGCAGACGCTCGCGCCCGGCGGGCGCTACGAGTTCCGCGTCCGCAACTTCTACGGCCATACCCGCACGACGCGCCTGTACGGCGTCGATGGCGTCAACCGGGGCTTTGAGTTCCAGGACGGCGCCGGCGCGTTCTTCTGCCAGATCGAGACTGGCATGACGAACGATGCGCCGCAGTACCTCGCCGTGCACCAGAACCAGCTGTGGTACGCCTTCCAGGGCGGCAGCATCCAGAAGTCAGGCGTGTTCGATCCTGCGCAATGGACGATCCTGACCGGCGCGGCCGAGCTCGGTATCGGCGATGAGCCCACCGGCTTCCTCGAGGAGGTCGGCACGGTGCTGTTCGTGTTCGCGCGCAACATCACCAAGTACATCGAGGGCACGGCCGGCGGCTATGCCATGCGCGACTACAACATCGAGGTCGGCGCGATGCCCTGGACGATCCAGCGCATCGGGCAGGGCACCTACCTCGATGATCGCGGGTTCGCCACGCTCGCCACGACCGACCGCTTCGGCAACTACGCCGGCAACTCGATCTCCTCGAAGGTCGCGCCGCTCATCACCGAACTGAAGGCGATCGCCACCGCCAGCTGCATCAGCAAGAACCAGAACCTGTACCGCTGCTTCTTCTCCGATGGGCAGATCGTGTCGATCACGATGCGCGACCGCAAGCCCATCGCGCATCTTCGCTGCGATTGGGGCAGGGTGGTGCGCTGCATCTTCAGCGGCGAGCTCACCACCGGCGCCGAGCGCATCGTCTTTGGCTCCGATGACGGCTACGTCTACGTCGCCGACTCCGGCACCAGCTTCGATGGGGCACCGATCACCGCTTTCCTGCGGCTACCGTTCCACCACTCGCGCGCGCCGGCGCGGATCAAGCGCTACCGCCGCGCCGAGTTCGACATCGTGACCGAGGGCAGCTGCGAGGTCTCGATCGGCGTCGACTACACCTATGCGCGCACGGATGTCCCCGGAGATCCCGTGCACAACGTCGACCTCATCGCCGGCGGCGGCTTCTGGGATGTCAGCCGGTGGGACCAGTTCCGCTGGAATTCCGGCTACCAGGGGCGCGTCGCGATCAAGCTCGAGGGCTCCGGCCAGAACCTGTCGTTCCTGATCTCGAGCGAATCCACGCTGCATGCCTCGTATGCGGTCGATGGCGTGAGCCTGCAGCAGTCCTTCCGCAGATTGGAGCGAGTCGTGTCATGAGCAGGTTCTGGAACTGGATCGCCAACCTCTCGCCGGGCGAGATCGCACGCTCGGGCGAAGTGAACCAGCAATTCGGCGAGATCGACGGGGCGCTCGACTCGGTCGCGAACGAGATGAACCGCGCGATTCGCTTCACCAACGGCGCGACGCCGGCCGAGGCGGATTTCCAGATCGCCGAGAGCGCCGGCCAGCGCGCCGGGCGCGCGCTCGGCTTCGACGCCAACGGCAAAGCCGCGATCGTGAGCATGCTCTGGGCATGGCGCGGCGACTGGCTGACCGCCACGGCCTACGCGGTGAACGACGTCGTGGCACAGGGCACGGAGAAGTCCCTGTACGTGTGCCGCATCGCGCACACCTCCGGAACGTTCTCGACGGATCTCGCGGCGTCCCGCTGGACGAAGGTTATCGACCTGATCGAGGTCTACAGGGCGGTGCGCCGCTCGAAGATCATCACGAGCGCGCAGTCCCCGTACTCGGCCGTGGCGGGCGATGACCTGATGGTCGACGTCAGCGGCGGGGCGGTGACGATCACGTTGCCTGCGGCGCCGAGCATCAACGACCAGGCGATCAGCGTCACCCACATCGACGGCAACATCGGCGCGAACAACATCACGATCGCCCGCAACGGCCTGCGCATCATGGGCCTGCTCGAGAACATGACGGTGAACGACACGAACGCCGCCTTCGAGCTTGCCTACTCCGATGCCACGCGCGGTTGGCGTCTGGTGCGAGGGGTCTGACGTGAGCGTGTACAGCGCGCTGCGCGTGGTGGGGCCGCCGGGACCCACAGGGCCCACGGGACCGGCCGGGCCGTCGGCGCCGGGACCGACCGGCCCGCAGGGACCGCAAGGTCCGGCAGGGCCTCCGGGACCGCCCGGGCCGACGGGCGCCGCAGGACCGGCCGGGCCGCCCGGGCCGACGGGTCCCGCGGGCCTCGGTCCGCCTGGCCCGACGGGACCGGCAGGACCGCCGGGCACGACAGGTCCCGCTGGACCACCGGGGCCGGTGGGGCCGACGGGGCCGACAGGACCGGCGGGCGCTACGGGGCCGCCGGGACCGACCGGCCCGCAGGGACCGCCCGGGCCAGCGGGACCGACGGGACCGCAGGGCAACACCGGCCCGCCGGGGCCGACAGGTCCGACCGGGCCGACAGGTCCGGCAGGTCCCACGGGTCCGACCGGGCCAGCAGGACCACCGGGTCCGACCGGGCCGCAAGGTCCGCAGGGGCCGGCTGGTCCGGCAGGGCCTCCGGGTTGAGCACCTACCGGCAATTCATCGTCATGCCATCTGGCCCGCCCGGCCCGACCGGGCCGACCGGAGGTCCTGGCACGCCCGGGCCAACAGGATCGGTGGGTCCGGCCGGACCGTCAGGCCCACCTGGCCCGCCGGGTCCGTCGCCGCAAGGCCCACCGGGACCGGCGGGGCCGGCTGGCCCGACAGGCCCATCGCTACCTGAATTCCGTGGTCCGCCGGGGCCGCGCGGACCACAGGGCTCCTCGCCGCAGGGACCGCCCGGACCGACGGGCGCGACCGGCTTGCCGGGTCCGACCGGGCCCTCGCCTCAAGGCCCGACCGGACCTGCAGGGCCGACGGGCCCGACGGGACCTTCGCCGAAAGGGCCAACGGGACTGCAGGGGCCGACGGGACCGACGGGCTCCTCGCCACCCGGACCGTCGCCGACTGGACCGCAGGGGCCTCAAGGTCCCACGGGTTCGACGGGACCTGCGGGGCCGCCGGGGCCGGCAGGCCCACCGGGTCTCAACGCGCTGCTCGGCAGTTCGACCAAGACCGTGTTCGCACCCGGGGGCTCGACAGGCGCGCAGAGCGTCGGGCCGATGATCGCGGGCTACACCGGCGGCGCGCCGGGCGCGCCCACGTATGACCAGTGGACGTTCGTCGCACCGAACGTCAGCGGCACTTCGTTCCTGAACCCCTCGAACGCCTCGAGCCAAGTCGTGCGCTTCCCGCCGACAGCAGGTCCGGGCAATTCAACCTTCGTGCAGGGTGTGCGCGTGCGCGTGACTGATCCGCAGGGCAACCAGTCGCTCGAAACCGCCACCGCCACCCTGAACGTGATCGACAACACCTCATGAACACGACCGGCTACTTCTTCACGCCTGCACCGCTCGCGCAGGACTACCCCTCGCACGTCCAGTGGACCGGCGCGAACGCGCTGCTGTCGCCGCCGGAGTGCGCTGCGATCATCGTGGCCGCCGAGCACGCCGGATGGGCGCCGGCCGCGGTCGGCTCCGGTGAGGCGGCGCGAGTCGATCCCGCCTACCGCTGCGTGAGCACGGCCACGCTGCCGTTCAGCGCCGAGCACGCCTGGCTCTACGAGCGCGTCACGATGCGCGTGCAATGGGCCAACGAGACCTACTGGCGCTTCGACCTCACCGGCCTGCTCGAGCCGTTTCAGGTGCTGCGCTACGAGGCGCCGAAAACGTCGGACGAGATCCCCGGCCACTACAACTGGCATCAGGACTTCGGCGCCGGCTACATGGGGCGCAGGAAGCTCACGATCCTCGCGCAGCTGTCGGCCGGCGAGGACTACGAGGGCTGTGCGCTCACGCTCATGTCTCACCAGTCCGAGACGCTGAACTACCGCAACGCCGGTGACGCCGTCGCCTTCGCGTGCTGGACGCCGCATCAGGTGTCGGAGATCACGCGCGGCGTGCGCTACGCGCTCGTGAACTGGATTCACGGGCCGCCCTTGCGCTAGCGATGCCCGATGACATGCTAATCCGAGGCCCGGTGTGTTGAGACATGGCTGACTCACTGATCCCACAACCTGAGACGCTGCCCGGCGCGAATCCGGTGACGCCAGCGCAGACGCTCGGCACGACGCAGCAGGCCGCCGGCGTGACGACGCCGAGCGCGCCGGCCACGAGCCCGCCGCCGGCGAGCCTGATCCCGACGGCGGAGCCGAGCGCGCCCGCCGTGTCCGGCATGAGCACGGTCGGCGTCACCGGGCAGCCCGTCGTCGCCGGCCTGAACGCCAGCGAGACCGCGAGCGGCCAGTTGAAAACCCTGCTCGACGAGCAGTCCCCGCTGCTGCAGAGCGCACGGACACGGGCGCAGGAATTCGCGACCTCGCGCGGCTTGCAGAACTCGACGATGGCGGCGCAGTCCGGCGAGAAGGCGCTGATCGACTCGGCGCTGCCGATCGCGCAGTTCGATGCGACAGCCAACTTCAACCGCACGAACGCGAACCTCGGCGCGATCAACCAGTTCGGGCTTCAGGAGGCCGGCATCCAGGGGCAGCTGCGCCTCGGTGACCAGTCCTACCAGAACCAGAGCTCGCTGCTGAGCCAGGAGACCGCCGCGCGCGTGCAGCTGCTCACGCGGGAAGGCCAGCAGCGGCTGCAGGAGATTTCCGCGCAGACTGATGCGAGTGCCCGCCTGCAGCAGATGGACCAGGATTTCCGTCTCCTGCAGCAGGACCGCGCCGCCGGATACGACCTGCAGCTCGAGGATCGTCGCTTCCAGAACAGCCAGGCGCTGATGATCGCCGAGTACGGTCAGCGGCTCGGCCTCTCGCAGGCCGAGCAGCTACAGCAGATCGAGCGCATGAACCTGCAGCACGCGCAGACGCTCGAGCAGATCGCCGCGCAGGCCGAGGCGGCCCAGAAGGCCGACGTCGGGCCGCGGCTGCAGAGCCAGTACCTCGCGTCGGTCACGGACCGCATGACGGCCGCGTCGAACGAGATCGCGACGATCTACCAGACCGAGGGGCTCAACGCGAGCCAGCAGTCCACCGCGGTCGCCAACGCACGCAACCGCCTGCAGACCGACCTCGATGCGATCGCCGCGTACTACCGGCAATCGCCCTTCTGGGACGAGGATTGGGGCAAGACCCCGGCGCCGAGCGGCCCACTGCAGCCGTCCGGCGGCTCAGGCAATGGCGTGCCAGACATCACGCCCGGCGGCGGTGTGCCGCCGAGCAGCATCCCGGGCACGAGCCCGATCGCCGGCGGCGGCTCGCGTGGCCGCACCAACGTCGTCCTCAACCAGTTCTAGGAGCCGCCCGTGCCGCACCCCTACGACGTCAAGAAATCCGGCTCGGCCGACTCGGACGGCGATCTCGTGCTCACCTCCGAGGACGTGTCCGCCGCCACCGAGCACCTGATCCGCGTCACCGATGGCGCGGTGCTCGTGGAAGTGTCGATCGACAACGGCGTGACGTGGACCGACTCGGCCTCGTTCCCGGTCGCGGTGATGAAGCTCAACTCGTCCAATCCGTCGTCGTGGGCCCTGGGCATCGCCGTCGGCGAACTGGCCGTGCTCGTCGGCTGCTTCGATCGCGTGCGGCTGCGCGCCGATGGGGGCGCGTCGGCCGCGCACATGTCGAGCTACCGGCGCTTCCTCTAACCGCTTTTCCAAGGAGACTGACGATGGCGAATGCATGGTACGACGCAGGGCTGGAAGGTTTCGCGGGCGGCGATGTGGCCTGGGATACCAGCGACATCCGGGTCGTCTGTATCGACGAGGCCGATACCAGCATCGACCTCGCGAACGACGACTTCCTCAACGATCGCGCCGCGGGTGCGCGCGTGGCCGTCAGCGGTAGCTTCGCGAGCAAGACCAACACGAAGGGCTACCTCGACGCCGCCGACGTGACGCTGGTGTCGGTCACCGGCGACCAGTTCGAGAGCGTCGACATCTACTGCCACGATGGCGGTGCGGACTCGGCGCGGCGCCTGCTGCTGAACTTCGATACGGCGACGGGGCTGCCGTTAACTCCTGACGGAGGGAACGTGACCATTCAATGGGATAATGGCACCAATCGCATTGCTCGGCTGTAGTTCATGAACGAACTACGCACGCCGATCAATCTCGCGTGGCTCGCCGGTCTCTTTGAAGGCGAGGGTTGCGTCTACATGCGCACGGTTCATGGCAAGAAGATGAACCGCATTGTGCTGCAGATCGCAATGACCGACGAGGATGTCGTGCGTCGAGCGCATGCGATCGCTGGCGTCGGATTCGTTGTCGAACACTCTCGTCGCACGAAAACAGGCAAGCGAGTCTGGAACTGGCGGGTCACGAACGCCGAACACGCCGCCGGCCTCGCGATGACCCTGTTCACCTACCTTGGAGAGCGTCGCCGCAAGCGCATCGAGCAACTGCTCGAGGAGTGGAAGCGCGCACCGATCAAGCACGGCCGCCAGAAGCGCTGCAAGCACGGCCACGAACTCGTCGGCGATAACCTGGTGATCGAAACCAACCACGATGGCAGCGTGCGCAAGCGGCGCTGCCGGGAGTGCACGAATCGCCGCCAGCGCGAGTACAACGCGCGCCTCGCCGAACAGGTGGCCGCATGAAGCAGAAGGGCACGCTCACCCTGCAGCGCGACTCTTTCGACCCTTCGCGCACGCTGATGATCCTGAACGGTCAGGCCGTCGCCTCGATCCCGTGGCAAGCATGCAACGAGATCGCAGACTCCTTCCGGCGGGCCGCGCGCGCCGGCGAGGAGTACGAGAAGGCGAACATCATCATCGCGCAGGATGCCGCGCTCGTGCGCACCGGCGCGCCTTTCGCGCTGTCGAACAACCCGAAGATCCGCGAGGCAGCCTACAACGATGCGCAGTGGGACAGCGCCACGCGCAAGGCGATGCCGCTGCGCGGCGTGCCGTCTCGCAAGGCGGTCGGCACGCCATCCCTCATCAAACATCGCAACGGAGAACACTGACATGACCGACAACACCCCGGACGTCTCCGAGGAGCGCGCCCTGAAGCTCGCCGCGCGCGAGAAGAAGCAGGCTCAGATCGCGGAACTCGTGACGCATGAGACCCGGCTCGAGGAGGCCCGCGCGACAGCGATGGCCGCCAGCGCCACGGCGCGCCGTGAGGCAGCCGCCGTCGTGCCCGAACTCGACGCGGTGCGCAGCAAGATCGCCGCGCTCAAGGGTCAGCCGGCCGCGTAAGGCTCGTGGCGCATCAGGCGATCCGCATTGGCACCGGGCATGACGTAAACGCGCCGACGGTGCCCACGATTTCGGCGAGCGTGCTGAGCGCTACGTCGGCTCGTGTGTCTCTGACCGAGGGGAGTTCGGATGCCTCGGGAATCGGTGAGTATCGCCTCGAGCGAAGCCCGAACGGCTCGTCCGGCTGGTCGCAGATCGCCGCGGGGGCGAGCATCTTCCCCTACGACGACACAAACCTCGACCCGGAGACCGCCTACTACTATCGCGCCCGTGCCGCGGATGCGGCGAGCGTGCCGAACGTGTCGGGCTACTCGGGCACGGCCAACATCACGACGCCAGCGGCGAACGAGTGGACGAACCCGAACCCTTGGCTCGCTGACTTCTCGCCGGCAGGAACGCCGAAGTCGATCTCGTTCGCGCAGTTCGTGCCGCCGGGCTCGTCGAACTACCGCCTGCACGAGAGTTCGGCGCCGCTGCCTGCGGGTGTCACGCTCGACAGCGCGAACAAGCTACTGGTCGACGATGGCGAGGAGGGCGCGATCGCCGACGTGACCGGCGTTCTCATCGAGGACTACACGCCGGGCGGCGGCGGGGGTGACGCCGCGGCGGATTGGGCGAGCCGCATCAGTGGAGCAGGCGTTCTGTGGGCGCAGCGGTTCCAGTCCGCGAGCGACGTCACGCGCTGGCAGACCAGCACGCCGATGGCAGGCCAAACGTTCGAGGCGGGTCGCGGGATTATCTCTGGCGATGGCTGCATGCGTCAGACGGTCGCGCAGCGCGCAAGTCCGGGCGACGGGAATGCCATCGCATGGCGCCGCCCGATCCAACCGCAGCCCGGCGACATCAACCAGCCCGGAGTGCCAGTGGGTCCTGGTACATCCGCGATCGACCAGTGGAACAGCGCGCTCATGCACGGGATCATGCATCCCGACTACAACGGCGTGCCGGTCGGCTCGCCGGCGCGCACCGGCATCATGCTCGGTAGCGAACTGTATCTGCAGTATCGCGTGCGATTCAGCCCCGGACACTTCGCGTCCGGCATGCCCTACGCGAAGATGGGTTACGTCACCTGCAACTACCAAGACCCCTCGCAGGAGTATGTCTGGCGCTCGACCGGCTATTTGACGAACAAGAGCGTGCCCACGCACTACACATCGTGGGAGCAGATGTTCAACTCCGGGCTCGAGGAGCCGCAAAGCAATGGGCCTGATCTCGGCCAGAAGCAGCCGGGGTATACCAACGCCTGTACCTATAACAATCAGTCCGGGTGCTGGACGTGGCCGGAGAACGAGTGGGTCACGGTGATGCATCGCATCCGCCCCGGGCATCAGTACGGGTCGACGACGTTGTCCTCGTCAGCAAACAACGGTTCACGCGACACGCTGATCGAGTGGTTCGTGGCGCCGCAGGGACAGACGACGTGGACCAGGATTTTCTCCAAGAGCGACTTCATATGGGCGTTCGATAACGGCTCGCAGAACGGGTCGGACCCTTCCGGTCGCCACCCCTATGGGTTTACCTGGATGCAGTTCAATCCGTTCACGGGAGGCGTGCAGTGGGCCGCGCAGCCTGCCGCGACCTGGAACGAGTTCGACCAGGTGATCTGCTCCTTGCAGCCGATCCCGTGTCCGCAGGCATGACGACATGGCCATAAGCAATCCCATCACGATCAGACGTCAGGCTGGCGGTGGCGGCGGGCTTCCGTCATGGGTGCCGGCTCCGGGCACGTTCCGTGACGTGTCGACGAACATGCCGACCAACGTCAACCCGTGCCCGGCCGACAACTGCGTCTACTCGGGTTCGTCGCATCAGAATGCCGCATTCGATACGTGGACCTCGGGTGTGTTCGCACCGGAACTCGGCGCGCTCGGTTCCTACGTGACGTGGGGCGGTGGCCACCTGGGCGGCTCTGGAAACGAGGTCTACCGATTCGATCTCGCGACGCAGCTCTGGTCGCGGATGGGCAATCCGTCGCCGTACTCGCCGACGCAATCACTGACGAGCGCTGGCGCCTTCCCCGACGGCACGCCGGCGCCGCCGCACACTTACCACACGCTCGGAATTCGCTCGAGCGCAAATGGCGGAGGTGCCTACGGCTCGCTGATATCTGCCACGCAGCCTGCCGTCGACAGTATCGGCAACGCGCGGACTGGCGCGTGGTGGCAGTTCAACTTCGCCACCGAAACGTGGTCGCAGTTCATCAATTCATCCGGTATCCCGGCCGGCAGCATCACGACCAAGACGATGGTGCAGGAGCCGGGGTCGCATTTCTGGTGGTTCGGCGGTGGCGATGTCTCGAACATCCATCGAGTAACGCAAGCCGGCGCCATCACCAGCTACGGACTCGGCATCAACACCGGCAACGACTTCTGTGGTGGGGTCATTCCGGGAACCCGGTTCCTCGTCCTGCGCGGAACATTCAGCAGCGAGCAGACCTGGATCTACAACCTCGCGCAGGTGGAGGCGGGGCAGACGGGGGCCAATGCGCGCAAGCAGATTTCCCCGAGCGGGACGCAGGGAGCCGGCTCGAGCTCGCTCGCGTGGAATCCCGATGTGCAGGGGTTCGCGAGCATCGTTGACACGAGTCCCACGCAGGTCCGTTGGTTGAAGCCGTCGAACCCCGCCGATCCGTGGAACAGTTCGTGGGCATGGACGACGGAGACCTTCAGCGCCGCAGGCGGCGCGAGCGCGCGCTCGGTGAGCACGGAGAATCACGGCCGCTTCGTCTATGCACCGACGATCAAATCACACATCTGGGCGACGCTAGCGACGAACCGAGCGCAGGCATATCGCCCGGCGGGAACCTGACATGGCAGCACGTCAACCGGTAGCAGCAGACAACTTCAACCGTGCCAGCCTTGGGGCGAACTGGGCGCAACTGAACTCCGGCGGCGGCGGCGATATCAGCATCAATTCGTCGACGCGGATCACCGGCGCAACAGGGAATGGTGCCGACAATGCTGCCGCACGATGGGTGGGCGCGGGTTCATTCACGAATGACCAGTACGCGGCGGCGAAGCTTCTCAACTTCGATTTTCAGAGCGCGAACTACTGGGCCGGCGTGATCGTTCGCGCCAGCGGCGATACGGATGCTGCGCGAGACTTCTACTACGCCATCGTGCAGATGGACGATGGCGGGCCGAGCTACACCACGCGCGTCGGCAAGGTCGTCAATGGGACCAATACGTCGCTGGCGAATGTGGATCAGGCGTGGTCGGTCAACGACGTGATCTCGCTGGAGGTCGAAGGGACTTCGCTTCGCGTGTTCCGTAACGGCACGCAGATCACCGGACTCAACGCCACGGACGCCAGCCTTTCAACCGGTGCGCCGGGGCTTATTCTTTCGGCGGCGTTCTACCTTGATGACTTCGAGGGAGGGAACATCACCGCTGGCACGGTGCCAACCATCACCGACGCCGGTGACGAGGCGTTCTACAACGGTGAGACCGGTGTCGTCATCACCGGTACCAACTTCGGAGCCTCGCAGGGCAGCGGATCAGTTCGCCTGTCGCCGACGAACAACGTTGCCGATGGCGGCGCGGTCACGCAGACGATCACAGCATGGAGCGCGACCTCGATCACGATCACCGTAACAAAGGGCGCGCTGTCGCTCGACACGAATCTTTACCTGTTCGTGACCGAGAACGACGGAGCATCGAATGCCGCCGGCTACGTCGTGCAGATTCAGGCGCGCGTGTTCGTGCGCGAGATCCTGATCGACAAGTTCGGCGCCCCGGTGGCGAGCGAGAGCGGCATCGTCATGCTGGTGTGGCGCCAGGCTCCGACGACCGGCGCGCCGAATCCAGATCAAGCAATCACGGTGTCAACCAACGGGAGCGGCGAAGTCGATCAGGCGGTCGCGCGCGGCGCGCTCGCCCTCAACGACCCCATCCTGGTCTCGTTCTTCAAGAGCGGATCGCCCGTGCGCAGCGGGGTTCGCTGGATCGTGCCGGACTACGAGTAGCGCATGGCAATCATCTTCGATGACCTGTCCGGGCCGAACGGCGAGATCTACTTCGACGATCTCGACGGGCCGCTGTTCGGCCAGATCATCGAGGATGTCACCAGCGTAGGCAGCGCGGGGGTTTACGGGTCGCACACCTTCGCGAACGTCGCCGCGCGCGCTCTCGGCCCCGTCGGCAACCTCGGTTCCGCGGCGGCCTATGGCAGTCACACGATCGGCTCGTCCGGCAGCATCCAGTACCTCGACGATCTGTCAGGTGTCGCGAGCGCCGCAGTCTATGGCACGCATGCGCTCGCGAATGTCGCGGCGCGCACGATCGGCCCGATCAGCGGGGTCGGCTCGGCCGCGGCCTATGGGACGATCCTCGTCGAGAAGGCGGTGCCGTCGATCGGCGTGCCAAGCGCGGCCCTGTACGGCACCTTCACGATTTCGAGCGGTGGCGCCGAGGTGCTCGGCCTGAACGGCCAGGGCGTGACGACGAGCGCCGTCTATGGCGCGCACACGCTCGCCAAGGCGCAGGTGCCGGTGATCCCGCCAGACGGACTGGCCTCGGCGGCGGTCTATGGTTCGCACGCCATTTCGATCACGGGCAACGTGACCGTGCCGCTGGAAGGCCTGCCGTCATCGGCGGTCTACGGTGATCCGGTGATCGCGCACGCCAACCAGTTCATTTCGATGCCGTCGATTCCGTCGGCCGCGCGCCGCGGCATCCCGCGCCTGCTCGGTGGCGCGGAGCCCGAGGGGAACGGTCTCGCGGCGCGCTGCCGCTGGCGCAGGGGTTCGACCCGGGGCTGGACGTGACCGCGGGGATTCGCCAGGCGACCCACGCGGACATCCCGCAGCTGGTCGAGTTCTTTCTCGCCTTCAAGCGCCGCTCACCCTACGCCACGATCACGCACGATCTGGATCGCGCGCGCGCCACGATGCGGCGCTGTATTTCCTCGCCCGGCGGGTACCTTGCGCTGGCGATGCCCGAGGGCAAGATAGTCGCTGCGCTGATGGGCGAGACGTTCGAGCACTGGTGGTCGAGCCGACACTACGCCACCGATCACATCCTCGTCTCATACCAGTCGGGCGCAGGAGAGGCGCTGGTGAGGGATTTCTGTCGGTGGGCATGGTCCCGGCCGAACGTCGTGGAGGTGCTGCTCGGACAGTCGAGCGGCCGGCACGTTGACGGTGCGCAGATGTTCTACGAGGGGCTCGGCTTCGAGCGCTGCGGCGGCCTGTACCGGCTCTCGCGCTACGAGGCGATGGAGGTCGCGATATGAGCGGTGTAGCGAAAGCGGTGAAGAAGGTCTTCAAGAAGGTCGTCAAGATCGTCAAAAAAGTCTGGAAGCCGATTCTCGCGGCGGTGGCGATCTACTTCACCGCGGGGCTCGCGCTCTCGGCCATGCCGGCCACGGCGAGTTTCGCGGCATCGATGCCAGGATTCGCAGGGGGAGGAATACTCGGCACCGGCATCGGTGCCGGTGCCTCCGCGGGCACCGGCATCTTCACCAAGGTCGCAGCGAAGTTCGGACTGGCTGCGCTCGGCAAGAGCGGCGGACTCGTCGGTGGTGCGCTGGCGAAGGGAACGTCTGTGGCAGCGCTCGCCGAGACCGGCGTGAGCGCTGGCGCGTTGGCGGCCGGCGCGACGAAAGCCGGTGCGGCAGGACTGATCACGCCAGCGGCATCACAGGCTGCCGTGGCCGTGACGCCAGCGGCGACGAGCGTGGCGGGCGGCGCGCCGATCGCGGCGACCAAGGCAGCCGCCGAGGCCGGCGTCGCGTCCGTCACTCCGGCGGCGGCGGGTGGTACCGCACAGGCCGGCATGGCGCTGTCCGACAAGCTGCTGCTCGCCTCGACGGGCATGAAGGCGGTGAGCGGCCTGCTCCAACCGTCGGCGCGCCAGATCGCCGAGGCGCAGAAACGCTGGAAGGGCGCGTTCTACGGTGATGAAGGCAAAGGTCCCACGGCGGCCTCGCTCATCCCGACCGAGCAGCCCTCGACGGAGAAGGCGTCCCCGAGTCGTCCGAACCTGCCGAGTGTGTCGAATCAGGCGCCAGCGGATGTGCGCGCCTCGCGCGCGGCGATGGTGAGCCAGCCGTATCGCTACGGCGCCGGCACCTCGGAACTGATCCCGAGCTACATGGATGACTTCGCTACCATGCAGGGAGGTGTGGCGTGACGCCGCCGCGCGCGCAGCCGCCGGCCGCCGCGGCAGACCCGCAGAGCGTGCGCCCGCAGCTCATCCCGGGCGGCGAGCCAGCGAGCGGCGAGATCCCCGCAACGCCGGGCGAGGAGGCCGAGCTCAGCCAGGTCGTCAACAAGTCCCTGCGCTTCATCCACGGCCGCGAGTCGCGCGATCAGACGCTGCAGATGCTGCACGACCCCTCGCAGTCCGTCGCGGAAGTCGTCGGCCGCGCCGCCTATCGCATCCTGTCGACGGTCAGCGACCAGAAGCAGGCGGGCACGCGCGAGCCAGTCGCCGAGGACATCCTCGAGGAAGCCGCTGGCTACGTCGTGCCGGAACTGATGCAGGTCGGCGTCGCCGCCGGCATCTTCCCGTTCGACGCACCGGACGACTCGCAGGAGGAAGTCGGGCAGGGCGGCACAGAGTTCGACCAGCAGGTGCGCATGGCGATGCTCGAGGCGACGAAAGCCTACGGCGAGGCGCAGCTGCGCGGGCCGGACGGTGAGCGGCGCACGGCAGAGGCGCAGGACGAGTGGGCGCGCGGTGTCGCACAGGAAGTCGAGAGCGGCACGGCAGACCCCGAGTTCATGCAGATGGCGCAGAGCCAGCTCGCGCCGGCTGGCGCCTCGGCGGGCGCGCCACAGGAGGCAGGCTGATGGGACTGAACTGGTCGCAAGGTCTTGCCGGGGCCGCGGAAGGCTTGAACATCATGGCCGGGCGCGCGGCGCGGCGCGAAGAGCAGGAAGTCGAGCAGATGCGCCAGGAGAACCTGCTGCGCCTGCGCCAGAAGCTCGACCTCGAGACCGAGGGTGTGCGCCACAAGAACGCGCTCGAGCTCTCCGACAAGCAGTACGAGAAGGCCGAGATGCTGCAGAAGCACGCCGACGAGCGCGCCGAGACGCGCGAGCGCGGCGCCTTCGGGCGTCAGAAGCAGCTGATCGAGGCGCAGGAAACGCGCGCATCGAACCGAGAGACTTCTCAGCGAGAGAGCGAAGCGCGACGCGAAGATACCCGCTATCGCGAGGGCTTGACCTCTCAGCGCCAGAAGGCGATCGACGACATCTCGCGCGCCAAACAGAAGATCGCGGCCTACCAGAAACAGACGATCGGCTCGGCCTTGACGGGCGACGCGGGGGCCGAGGGCTTCGGTAGGCTCGCGCAGACCGATGAGTTCGCCGCCAGTTTGTTGTCCGACCTGAAAGAAGCTGATCAGAGGCGGCGCGCACTGGATGAGCAGATCGGCAAATTCCCGCTGCCGAGATCGTTCAGCGAGGACAATCAAGGCGCGACGAGATCGCAGTTCTTGATTCCCGACGCGGGGCCCTGATGGCCCGCATCCCCCTCTTTGATGAGGGCGAACTTCTCGCGAATCTTTCCGCGAGCGATGACTTCGACCGCGACCCGCTGATCCAGCTTGCGCGGTCGCTGCCGGATCGCGGCGTCGATCCACTGCTCGATGAATCATGGGGGCGTCCTGCCGCGCAGGAACTGATCCCGTCGCAGCCGCAGCAGCCGACGATCGACCCACAGCAGCGACTGTACTCGCCGGACCAGTTGCCGCGAGGCGCGCTCGACGCCTTCTTCTCGCCGTTCACCCGCGGCAAGTTGTCCGATGCGCCGAAGGTGCTCGCCAGCGGAACGGCAAACCTTGTGCGCGAGGTCGCCACCTCGCCGATCCCGACACCGGGGACCGTGCAGGAAGCGGCGATACGCCTCATGGGCAACGTCGCGCAGAAGGTGAACCCGAAGGCGAACCTCGACGTCGTGCAGCAGCTCGGCGAGCAGACCCAGGTGCGCGATGCCGCGTTCCAGGCCCTGCAGCAGGACATCCAGAGCGAGATGAGCCCGCAGATGCAGGCCTCGCTGCAGAAGAACTGGGTCGGCCGCGACGCCGAGGGCAACCTCACATGGGGCGACGCAGACATCCTCACGCTGCTCGGGCAGGCGGGACAAAGTATCCCCGGTGTCGTCGCAGGCATCGGCGCCGGTGGTGGTGCCGCTCAGCTGTTGCGCTCGGGCACGAAGGGGCTGTTCCGCCGCGCCGGTCTCGAGCGTCTCGCGCGCGCCGGCAATACGGCCGCCGAGGCGCGCCTGAAGAAGATCGACGCCATCCTCGACGCTGCCGGCTACGGGCTCGGCGAGACCTCCGTCGCGGCACCACTTGCCGAGCAGCAGGTGCGTGATCAGGTCAACGCGCTCGACATGGCGACGCTGCGCCATTCCCCGCGGTTCATGGAAATCTACGACGCTGCGCAGGAACTTGGTCCAGAGGAGCGATTTCTCTATGCCCGCGAGACACTCGCCAACGAGCTCGGCAGCGCTACGGGCCTGAAGGTCGCGGCGACGACGTTCGCCGCTGGCCCGATCGCCGGCCCGGTCGCCGGTCGCGCGCGCCAGTTGTTGACCGGCCGCGTCGCCGAGGCGGCTGCGCATGCCGCGCGCGGCCGCGCGGCGAACGCCGGCGTCAGTGCGCTCGAGGAAATGGGGCAGGAGTTCGTGCAGTCCGGCGCCGAGGGTGCGCTGCAGGCGCTGGCGCTGCGCGAGGCGGGCGTCACAGGTGATCAGGCCGACCCGTACCTGCAGGCAGCGAACCAGGCGGTGGGCGGCGCGGCCGCGGGTGGCCTGATCGGCGGTGGCATCGGTTACGCGACGGGTCGGCCGGGCGGCGCAGCGTCTGCCACGAGCCCGGCGCCGGACGCCCCGGCCGCTGGCACGGCGCCGGGATCTCCGCCTGGCGCACCGCCGCCCGGGGGCGCGCCGGAGGCTGCGGCGCCGGTGGACGAACAGGTCAACATGGCGACCCTGAGCGCGCTCGCCCGTCAGGCGCAGGCCACCGAGGGGATCGACGTCGGCGCTGTGCAGCAGATCACGCGGGCCGCGGTGCGCAAGCAGATCACGATGCCGGAGGCGGCGCAGGCGCTCCGCGACCTGATCACGGACGCCACCGGGACCGCCCCTGAGACCGACGCAGGAGCCGCAGGAGCGGGGCAGCCCCAGGCCGGTAGCGAGGCAGCGGTAGGGGCCGAGACGGCCGCCGCCGGGGCTGGCGCTGCCCAGGGTGAGCCGCAAACGGCTCAGCAGCCATCGTCGATCGACGCGGCCGCGAACGCTGCGGCGACCTCGCCGACGAACGGCAAGGCCGAACCCACCGAGGCGCAGAAGGAGGCCGGCAACTATGCCAAGGGCCATGTCCGCGTGCAGGGGCTCGACATCAGCATCGAGAATCCGCGCGGGTCGGTGCGCAGCGGTACCAACAAGGACGGCAGGGCGTGGAAAACGACGATGCCGGACCACTACGGCTACATCCGCGGCACCGTCGGCAAGGACAAGGACCACATCGACGTCACGCTCGGGCCAGATCCCGAGAACGCCTCGCTGCCCATCTTCGTGTTCAACCAGGCGAACCTCGAGACGGGGCAGTTCGACGAGCACAAGACCTTCATGGGCTACGCCGACGTCGACGCTGCGCGCGCCGCCTACCGCGCCTCATTCAGCGGCCGGCTCGGTCAGCGCATGGAGAAGGGCCTGCTCGGCATCGCGCAGTTCACGCCGGAACAGTTCAAGGCCTGGCTCGCCGATGGCGCGCACAGCACGCCGGCGCAGAGCCCGCAGGGCAGCGCGGCCGATCTCACCCCGGACGAAGCTGCCCATTCCCGCTACCCGAACGTCGCGCCCGAGACGGCGGAGCGGCTGGCCGTCCCCGGTGTGACCGAAGAACTGCGCCGCATGGCGCCCCATGCCGGATGGTCTGAGACCGGCGGGCGCATGATCCGCAAGTCCGACGACCCAGACAGCCCGGACTACAGCACCGTCGTTGGCCGCACGAAATGGCTGCCGCATGAGCCGTGGTTCGCGGGCCTGTCCACCAAGCTCGGCAAGGACGGCGACTATGTCGCGCTGGTCGAGAAGGCGCTCGCGGGCGAGAAACTCACCGCGCGCGAGCAGCGCGTCATCGAGGGTATGACCGAGGCGGCCGAACAGACCGTCCGGGCCAACGCGATCAGCGATGCGGATCTGGTCAAGTTGCTGCGGCGCCGGGCCGAGGAGCGTGCCGCCAGCGTGATGTCCGAGGCGGACATTCAGGAGTACCATGCCCACCTCAACGACGAGGAACGCGCGCAAGATGAGTGGTTCCGGCGAGAAAACGAGAGCGCTCGCGGCGAGGAATCCGGCCCTGCACCGGATGATTCAGGAGGACAAGGCCCTCCTGCGCAGCCTCCCGCCGGAGAAGCGCGCCGGGGCGATCAGGCAGATGCGGGAAATGTTCGACGCGGCGGTCGCGAAGAAGCTCCGGCAAAAGTAACGCCGCGCCGCCCCGAGCGGCCCGAGAGCCAAGAACGGCTCGAATTCATCACCGGCGGCAAGAAGGGCCTCGAAGCCCACATCCTGTTCGGGCGCTTCGCCGATGGTCGGTGGGGCGCGGTCTCCGGCTACCAGTTCCGCACCGGCACCATGCTCGGCCGCACCGGCCCGCTCGATGACCGCGTACCGAGCATGGCTGACACGCGCGAGGAGGCGATCAACGGCGCCGCCACGATCCTGCATAACTGGATGCGGGGCATCGCGTCGAACCAGCAGGCCGACCACACGCCGGCAATGCGCGAGGCGGCCACGGCGCTCGCGGATCGGCTCGCGAAGCAGTACGAGATCGCCGCACCGCCAGACGCCGCGCCGGCTCCGCCGGCCGGGAAGGCACCAGAGCGCGACCTGTTCGGCGAGGCGCCGGTATCGAAGCAGGCGCTCGCCGACGAGCAGCGCCGGCGCGACGAGAAGCGCAACAGCGGGCAGGACTCGACCGAGACCGGCGATCCGTCCGACTTGTTCAGCCAGGCGCGCCAGCAGACGGACCTCACCGAGACCGCGGCGCCGAAGGCAGCCCCAAGACCCTCGAAGAACACGATCTTCACCGAGGACGCCGCTGAAGCTGCGCGCGCGGTGCTGCGCAAGAAACTCGGGCAGATCAACACCGGCATTGACCCCGAACTGCTGAACGCGGGCATCACGCTCGCCGGCTATCACATCGAGAAGGGCGCGCGCACGTTCGCGGCCTTCGCCGAGGCCATGATCGCCGATCTCGGCGAGGCGGTGCGCCCGTTCCTCAAGTCGTGGTACATGGCGGTCAAGTACGACCCGCGCGCAAAGCCCTTCGAGAAGCAGATGGACTCGGCCGGTGACGTCGAGGCATTCGATCTGCATGAAGCGGACAGCGCCGGGCGGCCCACGCAGACCCTGAGCCCCTACGAGCAGGGCAAGGCTGCATTCCTGGCTGGCAAGCCGGCCGCCGTGCCGACCGAAGTCATCACGGCTGACCAGACGCTGAAGGCGGCGAAGGAGTGGTCGCGCGGTTGGCAGGAGGCCAACCTGGCTGCACCCGTCGATACGGCCCCGGAGTCCAGCGCCAGCGAGACCGATGACGCCGCCGAAGCGGCGGCGGTGGGCGCTGCGATGGATGCGCTTGTGTCCCGCCTGCGCGGCGAGGGGTTCAAGTCGATCGTCGAGGCGCGCAAGTTCCTCAGCGAACTGACCGGGCAACCGATCACCGACGCTGATCTGAAGTACGTCGACGAAATCATCGAAACGGCCGTGGTGGCCGCAGCGCGCGACATCGCGGGCGAAGGGAACGACCCGGCCCGCACATTCGCTGACCTCGTGGACCTCTACCGCAAGCAGCCCAAGCTCAGCACGCGCACCTCGACGAGCGTGGCGCAGCAAGCGTACTCGACCCCGGCGCCGCTCGCGTTCCTGGCTTCGCGCCTCGCGGGCGTCACGAGCGAGACCTCCGTCTACGAGCCCTCGGCCGGCAACGGCATGCTGCTGATCGAGGCGAGTCCCAGGAACACGCACGCGGTCGAACTGAATCCAGATCGCGCGGCAGCGCTGCAGGCGATGGGCTTCAATCCGGTCGTCGGCGATGCCATGAGCGACGCCACGGCGCCTGATCATAAGCAGGACGTCGTGATCGCCAACCCGCCCTTCGGCGTCGTGCGCACCGACTCCGGGGCGACGCGCGGCTTCACGGTCGATGTCGGCGGCGACTTCCCGTCGATGCAGACGAACGAGATCGACCACGCGATTTCGCTGCACGCGCTGTCCTACCTCAAGGACGACGGGCGCGCCGTGCTCATCATCGGTGGCATCAACAAGCTGGCGCGCACCGAGGAGGCGCGCTCGGACGCCTACAACGGGGCGGCCAAGCGCAAGTTCTTCTATCACCTGTATCGCCTCTACAACGTCGTGGACCACTTCACGGTCGCCGGCGAGCTCTACGAGCGGCAGGGGGCTGGCTGGCCCGTTGACGTCATCGTGATTCATGGCCGCGGGAAGTCCTCGAGGGACCTCCCGGCCGCCGATGTCCCTAGGGTGTATAGTGATTGGGCGGCGATGGCGCCGCTCCTGGAGTCGGGCGATGGACAAGCAAGTGGCCTGGGCGCCGACGCAGAAGGAACCGGGCGTGTTCCTCGCGGCGGTCTTGTGCGCCCCGACTCAGGCGCTGGATCGCGATCTGTTTCTGGGCCTGCTCGCGGACCGGATACAGGGGCTGGTGGACGCCTCTCGCAATCCGCCGGAGGCGGCCGAGCGGCTGCGCCGGAATCTGTGGGACGCGGGGCTGTATCAGGACGAGGCGAGCGTGCCACCGGGGTCGGCGGGGAACCAACTGGTCTGGAGCAATCCGGCGATTCGCGAGCGGCTGGAAGCGCACGGGGCGCTGCCCGACCGGGAAGCGAAGCCGGTGGAAATGCTGGCAGCGCGAATGCAGATCGTGGCGGACCAGGCCGATCCGACGGATCGGCTCGAGGTGTGGGCCGCCCTGATGGCAAGGCTCCCGTAGCGAGCGAGGGCCAGAGCCCTTACGAGCCAACCAGTAGTGCTGACAGCGTCGGCACGCTCGTTCCCTCCAACATGCGCTCGGCGATCGCCGACTCGCTCTCGGCGCTCGTCGACCGTGTCGGCCCCCTCGATGAGTACGTGGCGCGCGAGCTCGGCTATGAACCGTCGAGCATCGGCAAGTACTTCTCCGGCGAACAGGTCGACGCACTTGCGCTCGCGCTCGACCAGATGCAGCGCGGCGCCGGGTTCATCATCGGCGACCAGACCGGCGTCGGCAAAGGGCGCGTGGTGGCCGGCGTCATCCGCTATGCGTTGAAGAACGGGCGCACGCCGATCTTCGTCACCGAGAAGCCGAACCTCTACGCCGACATGTACCGCGACCTCACGGACATCGGCATGCAGGACATCCGCCCGCTGATGACCAATGCCGGCGAGAAGGTGCCGCTCGACGACGACGGCAAGGTGGTGCTCAAGACACCGGCCGGCAAGGCGCACAGCCAGGCGCTCGAGGAGATGGCCTCCACCGGCGACCTCGGTGCGCACAACATCGTGTTCACCACCTACAGCCAGATGCAGACGCTCAAGGGCGCCGAGACCTCGCGCATGGCGTTCCTGCGCGCGATCGCCCCGAACGCCATCGTCATCTTCGACGAGTCGCACAATGCCGGCGGCAACGACTCGGCGCGCAAGAACCAGCGGCAGATGGAAGCTGACGCCGGATCGAAGAAAACCGGCCGCGCCGCGTTCGCGCGCGCGCTGGCCGGTCTCGCGAGCGGCGTGTTCTACAGCAGCGCGACCTATGCGAAGCGACCATCGGTCATGGACCTGTACTTCAAGACCGATATGCGCATGGCGGTGGGTGGCAATGTCGAGGCGCTGCCCGATGCGATCCAGGCCGGCGGCGTGCCGCTGCAGCAGGTCGTCGCCTCGATGCTCGCTCGCGCCGGTCAGTACATCCGGCGCGAGCGATCGTTCGAGGGCGTGGAGTACAACACTGCGGAGACCACGGTCGATCGCCCGGCGGCGGAGCAGATCTCCGCGATCATGCTCTCGGTCAAGGAATTCGACGACGCCAAGAAGGAGGCCGTCAAGGCGCTCGCGCAGGCGGCGAAGCGTGAGGCGAAGCAGATCAGCGGCGACGGCGTGACCGGCGCGGCCGGGGCGGAGTCGACGAACTTCACCTCGATCATGCACAACGCGATCGACCAGATGCTCCTCGGCCTGAAGGCCGAGCGCGCCGCGGAACTGGCGATCGAGGCCCTCAAGCGCGGCGAGAAGCCCGTCATCACCGTCGCGAACACGATGGGCTCGTTCATCGAGGAGTACGCCGAGGCGGCCGGCATGAAGTCAGGGGACGCGATCAACCTGACCTTCGGCGACCTGCTGGCACGCTACCTCGAGCGCTCGCGCGATGTGCGCATCAAGTCCCCCGACGGCACCTCGAGCCGCCACCGCATGAGCGACGAGGAACTCGGCCCGTTCGCGCTCTCCGCCTACCGGGCGGCCGAGGCGCTCGTGCGGGGGGCCGGCGAGATCGCCTCAATGCCAGTGAGCCCGATCGACTGGATACACGCACGCATCCAGGCCGCCGGCTACACCTCCGGGGAAATCACCGGGCGCACGCACACGATCGACTACAGCAGCGCCGGTGGGCGGCCGATCTACCGCTCGCGCGGCAGCAAGGCCACGAGCATCTTCGGGCGGCGCAAGACGATCACGGACTTCAACAGCGGCAAGCTCGACGTGGTGGTGCTGAACCAGGCGGGCGCGACGGGTCTCTCCCTGCACGCCAGCGAGAAGTTCAAGGACAAGCGCCGTCGCCGCATGATCATCGCGCAGGCCGAGAAGAACATCGACACGCACATGCAGATGCTCGGCCGCGTGCACCGCACCGGGCAGGTCGTGGCCCCGGCCTACGATCAGCTTGTGGCGGACGTGCCGGCCGAGAAGCGCCCCGCGGCGGTGCTCGCGAAGAAGATGGCGAGCCTGAACGCCAACACGACGGCGTCGCGCACCTCGGCCGTGACCTCCAAGGATACGGTCGACTTCCTGAACCAGTACGGCGATGAGGTCGTGGCGCAGCTCATGGCGGACCTGCCGGACGTGCACCGCCGGCTCGGCGAGCCGCTGGACAACGACAGCGAGGGCTTCGTCACCGAGGACGCGGCGCGCAAGGTCACGGGCCGTATCCCGCTGCTGCCGGTGGCTGAGCAGGAAGAACTGTACGACATGATCGAGTCCGGCTACCGCGAGGCCATCGCGCGCGCCGACGCGATGGGCGAGAACGCGCTTGAGGCGAAAACGCTCGAGCTCGACGCCAAGACGACCGAGCGGCGCACGCTCTTTGAGCGCGAGGGCGACTCCAACAGTCCCTTTGCCGACGCGGCCTACCTCGAGACGGTCGACGCGAAGCGCCTCGGCAAGCCCTACACCAGCGAGCAGGTGCGTGAACTGGCGGCCGGCGAGGCGGGTCTCGGCAAGGATGCTGCATGGGACGACATCAAGGATGCCGCCGCCGAGAAGTGGCGCCGCACCGCGAGCGATACGCGCGACAGCTTCCAGCAGTACCGTGCCGGCCTTGAGAAGGCGATGTTCGACGCCGGCGCCAAGGATGTCGTGGCACGCGCGCGCCTCGGCGTGCTCGATGGCCAGTTCGATCGGTGGAAGGGGCTCGCCGACACGCTGACCCCCGGTGAGACCTACGAACTGCAACTGAAGAACGGCGCGGTCTTCTACGGCGTCCTGCTCGACATCACGCGCAAGAAGGGCGTGAAGATGCCGGTGGCGAACGGCTCGTGGGTCGCGCGCTTTGCGGTGGCCGACGGCGCGCGTCAGATTGCGCTACCGTTTTCCAAGCTCACGACGAGCCGCGAGGACGCGGCTCGGCCCGAGGCTCGCGTGACCTACGTCGAGGCGCGCGCCGAGCACCCGCTGCTCGGCTCGATCCTCAAGATGTTCGACGCCGGGCAGAGCACGAGCCGAGAGAACCGGCACATCGTCACCGGCAACCTGCTGGCCGGGTTCAGCAAGCTGCCGCGCGGCCAGATCGTGCACTACACGGACGACACTGGCGCCACGCGCCAGGGTGTGCTGCTGCCGCGCAACTTCGACATCAAGGAGTTCGAGGCGGCGCAGCCCATCGAACTGCCGCCCGCGGCTGCGATGAAGCTGCTCAAGAGCCACCCGCAGGCGCGCGTCGAGACCGCGGACGGCTCGGTCCGGCTGCTCGCCGATGGTGACGGGTTCCTGCTGTCGACGCCGCGCTCCAAGAGCGGCGGCGGCGATGTCTACCTCGATCCGCAGGTGCGCGCCATCACGGGGGATTTCGTCAGCGTCGCCAACTCCATGCGCGCCGGCATCACGGCCGAGCAGGCGCGCAGGGTGCTGCCGATCCTCGCCGAGAAGTTCGGCCCCCTGCAGGCGGAGTCGCACCACAAGGAAGCGATCGCCGCGGGCGGGCGGCGCGCCATCGGCAACGTCGTGCCGCCTGATTCGACAGACAGTACCCAGGTGCGGGAGAATGCGGCCGTCTATGAAGGCGAAGCCGCAAAAGACCCGAAGGTACGAGCCCGCCGAAGAAAGGTGGCTGCTTCCCGGCCCGCCAAAGCCGGGCGAGGGAACGTACAGCCCGCCGGCCCCGTACAGATCGACATCTTCGCCAACGATGCGCTCCCGCTCCAAGGCCAGCAAGCCGCCAGGACGTTCGATCGCGTAGCGCTCGTCGAGACCGGCCGATTCAAGACCGGCATCACGACTATCGACGAGTGGACTGCTGCTGCGCACATCATCGCGCCGCTGCGGAAGATCCCGCAGGAACAGTTCCTGATGCTGGCGATCGACAAGCGGCGCCGCCCGCTGGCCGTGCTGCGTCACACCGTCGGCCTGCGCGATTCCTCCAACGTCGACCCCGGCACCGTGTTCGGTCATATCGCCAGCGTGCCGAACGTCGCGAAGGTCTACTTCGCGCACAACCATCCGTCGGGCGTGATCGAGCAGAGCGAGGCGGACCATCTGATCACCGATCACCTGAACGCGCTGATGCGCGGCAGCGGCATCGAGGTCGGCGGGATGATCGTGGTCGCCCCTGGTTCGCGCAAGGCATCGTTGTACACGCCGGGCACCTACGGCGACCTCGACCAGAGGATTCAGCCCGCGGTGCGCAAGGAATCCGTGCCGATGCTGGAACGACGCTTCACGCGCATCCAGCCCGACAAGTTCATCGTGCGATCGAGTGCCTACGTCAAGGAGGCGATCGAGCGGTTCGCGTCGCGCATGGAGAGCGGATTGCTGTTCCTCAACGGGCGGCATCACGTCGTCGGCGTGCTGCCGACTTCCGTGGCAGAAATGGGCAGACTGCGCACCGACGATCCGCGCACCAGTCATGCCCGGCTGTTCGCCGAGGCCAGCAAGGCCAATGCCTCGGCAGCGATTGCTGTCGTTCCGGAAGGCGAGGAGTCCGTGAACGCGGCTCGTAACGCGATGACCGCGCTGGCGGCCGGCAATATCCGCGATCTCGACATCGCGCAGCGCGGTGCCAACGGCTCTCTTCGCATGGCATCCGATCGTTCCGAGCGCATCACCAACGACGCCTTCTACTCGCGTGCCGGTGCGACACCGGCCGCCGGCGCGAGCGTGACTCAGGTCAAGGAATGGCTTTCCGCGGCCATTGAAAAGACCCGCGGCGCGGCGAACACGCATGTTGTGGCCGACGTCGCCGCGCTGCGCGAGGCCACTGGCGACCCGAGCATCCCCGATGATGTCGAGGGCGTCTACTTCGATGGCGAGTCCCGCATCTACCTCGTCGCCTCGGCGCTGCCGACCCGCGAGGAGGCGCTGCGCAAGTACACCCATGAAATGTTCGGCCATCTCGCGCTTGAGCAGTACGGCGACATCGACCGCGCCGTGCGCATGGTCAGGAACATGCGCAGGATGGGCTCGAAGTCGATCGGCGCGCTGTGGCAGGAGGTGGCGCTGACGCAGCCCGGTCTCGACCCGGTGCGCCACGCGAAGGAAGTGATCGCGCTCATGGCCGAGCGCGGCGTGAAGAACTCGATGCTCGACCGGCTGCTCGCCTGGGCTCGCGACCTGCTGCGCTCGTGGGGCGTCGACATCGAATACAGCGATGCCGAGGTGCGTGCGCTGATCGCGCGTGCCGCGCGCGCCCTGCAGGAGGCTGCGCGCATCTCCGGAGCAGACCGGGTTCGTGCCGCCAAGATCGACGCGGCCGCGACCGAGGAGGCCGCGCTGCGCCAGTTGAACGCGATGGATCTCGCCGACTCCCCGCTGATCGGCTCCGGTGCGCCGCTGGATGCCTACTACACGCGCCCGGCAGTGCTCGACAAGGAAACGCTCGGTGAGACGGACATCGAGGCACTCGACGACGCGATCGCTGCGGCGCTCTTTGAGACGCCGGGGCCGGATCGCGAGCGTCTGTACTCGCGCCGCGCGCCCGAGGACCCGGAAATCACGCGCATCCGCCGTCACGTCATGGCGAACGCCGCGCACGAGGGCCTGCCGCTGAAGGACCGGATGCGCCTGTTCATCACGCGCGTCACGGACATTTCCGGTCTCGCCATGCGCCAGGCGATCGTCAACAAGTTCCAGTCGATTGCCGCCTACGAGCGGCTGATGAACGCCGGGAAGCTGCTGGATGCCGCGCTCTCACCCTACAAGCAGACGGTCGCGACGCAGAACCTCGGCTCCGTGATGTCCGCGATCCTGCACAAGGGCATCCCGGCATGGGTGAACGGTGCCTATACCGTCGCCAATGACGGACGCAAGGGCATCCTCGAAATCTTCGCGCCCCTGGTGAATCACCCCGACGGCAACCTGCTGCCTCAGTGGGAACTGTACGCCGCGGCGCGGCGCGCCTCGCGCCTGATCGAGGAGGGCCGCGAGCGCCTGTTCACCCAGGAAATGATCGACCGCTCGCTCGAGCTCGAGCAGAAGTACCCGATCTTCAAGGACGTGTTCGACGACTGGCAGACCTTCAACACGCAGACGCTCGATATGGCGCAGGAGGCGGGCCTGATCGACCCCGAGGCCAGGGCGATCTGGGAGCGTCACGACTATGTGCCGTTCTACCGGGCTATGGAGTCGGTCTCTGGCCGCGTGAACGCCGTCTCGTTGAAGAAGTCGATCGCAAATCAGCGGGCACGCATCCGCACGCTGTTCGGCGGCACGAGCCCGCTCGAGGACGTGTTCGAGTCGATGCTGATGAACACGGCGCATCTGGTGGATGCGTCGTTCAAGAACCGTGCGGCGCAGGCGATCGTGACCGCCTTCGATGGCGTCGCCACGACCCGGCTGCCGAAGGTGGTGCAGCCGACCACGATCAGCGCCGATCAGGCGATGCGGGCCCTGCGGGCCGCGGGCGTGAACCTCGTCGGCCAGGAGCCCTCGTCCGATTACCTGACCCTGTTCCGCCGCGTCGCCCCCGTCGGCAAGAACATCGTCTCGGTGATGTTCGATGGCAAGCCGCAGTACTTCGAGGTGCACGACCCGCTGCTGCTGCAGTCGATCGTCGAAATGTCCCCGAACGAGTGGCTGCGCCAGATCGACCTGTTCACCTTCGGCCTGCTCTCGGGCAGCAAGCGGCTGCTGACGCGCGCCGTGACCGCGATGCCCGGCTTCATCATGGCGAACTACCTGCGCGACACCGCCTCCAACGTCGTGCAGAACCAGAACAAGTCCGTCGGCGACATGCTGAAACTGACCTTCATCACCGAGAGCCTCAAGGGGGCGGTCGCGTACATCGCCGACAATCCGGTCGTCGCCGAAATGATGATGTCCGGCGCTGGTGGCGACCAGGTCTACGACAACGAGCGCGGCAACCTCAAGCGCACCCTGATGCGCGAAATGAGCGACAGCGCCGCCCGTACCCGCCTCGAGGAGATGGCCGGCACGATGGTCTCTCCGCGCCGGCTCTGGAAGGTCTATACGAAGGTCCAGCAGGCCTCGGAGAACGCCAACCGCATCGCAACCTACCGCCTCGTGCGCGAGCGCGGCGGCACGCACGCCGAGGCGGCCTATCAGGCCCATGACGTGCTGAACTTCCAGCAGCGCGGCGCGCATCCGGCGATGCAGCTGCTCGTGATGATGGTGCCGTTCCTGAACGCGCGCATTCAGGGCCTCGACCGCCTCGCGCGTGGGTTCACCGCCAACCGCATGGGCTTCATGTTCAAGGGTCTGATGCTGACCGCGGTCACGATCGCCCTGATGGGTCTCGGTGATGACGATGAGCGCTACCGCGAACTCCCGCAATGGGACCGCGACGCGAACTGGCACCTGTTCCTCGGAAAATTGCACCTGCGCATCCCGAAGCCTTTCGAGGTCGGCGCCCTGTTCGGCACGGTGCCGGAGCGCATGATCCGCCTGATGCGCGGGCAAGACCGCTTCCGCGACGTCGCGCAGTCCCTCGTGCGCATGGTCACGGATACCTTTGCCTTCAATCCGGTGCCGCAGGCGTTCAAGCCGGTGCTCGAGGCCTGGGCGGGGCGCAGCTTCTTCACGAACCGGCCGATCCTGTCGATCGCCGAGCGCAACCTGCTGCCCGAGGCGCAGTACCGGCCGTGGACTTCCCCGACGCTGATCAGCATCGCGCAGGCCATGCCGGACGCGGCGCCGGCGTTCATGCGCTCGCCGCTGCAGCTCGAGCACCTGATCCGCGGCTATCTCGGCGGTATGGGCATGATGGCCCTGGAAGTGGCCGACCGCAGCGTGCGCGCGGCCGGCGGCTACTACGACGCGCCGTCGCAGTCGCCGGTCGACGTGATGCTGCGCCGCTTCGCGCGCACCGGCGAGCCGCGCGTGACCCGCTGGCACGACGAGCTCTACCGCATGATGGACGCGGCAGACGAGGCGGCGCGCACGGTCTCGAAGCTTCAGGGCGAGCGGCTGTTCGAGCAGGCGCGCGAGGTCGCGAAGGAGAACCGTCAAGCCCTGCTGCTGCGCCCGAAGCTCAATCACCTCGCCAAGCGCATGCGTGAACTGAATGCGCAGCTGCGCCGTGTACAGGGCTCGCGCACGCTGACCGGCGACCAGAAGCGCGCCGAGATCGAGCGCCTGAACGCTGCGCGCAACGACATCGCTCGGCAGGTCGAGCCCTACGCGGGGCTGTTCTGATGGCCGCCGAGGCGCTGCAGGCCACCGACGACGACATCAAACTGATCGAAGCGATCAGCGAGTGCATGTACGACCCGTGGCGGTATGCACTGACGATGTACCCGTGGGGCAGGTCCGGCACGCCTTACGCGAACTGGCCGGATGGCCCCGACCTCTGGCAGGCCACGGTGCTGCGCGACATCGGTGCGCACATGCTGGCGGTCGCGACGGGGCAGACGCCGGACCGCACGACCCAGGTCGCGGTGCGCTCCGGTCACGGCATCGGCAAGTCATGGCTGATCCAGCTGATCATCCAGTGGTTCCTCTCGACGCGCTCGAATCCGCAGATCGTGGTGACGGCGGGCACCAAGACGCAGCTCGAGACGAAGCTCTGGCGCGAACTGAACAAGAACTACACGCATGCGCTCAACGGTCACTGGTTCGAGTGGAGTGCCACGAGTTTCAGGCTGAAAGGCGAGGGGCACCTCTGGGCGGCGAACGCGATCCCGTGGTCGCGCGACAACCCGGCGGCGTTCCAAGGCACGCACGAGCAGGACGTGCTGTTCGTCTACGACGAGGCGAGCGCCATCCACGACGACATCTGGCAGGCCTCCGAGGGCGCCTTCACGACGCCGGGCGGACTGTGGATCGCCTTCGGCAACCCGACGGTTGAGACCGGCCGCTTCGCGGATTGCTTCACGCGGTTCCGCCACCGCTGGCTCACCTACACGATCGACTCGCGCACGACGAAGGCCGCCGACCACGCCAAGCTCAATGAGTGGGTCGACGACTACGGCGAGGACTCAGACTTCGTGCGTGTCCGCGTGCGCGGCCTGCCGCCCAAGACCTCGGCCACCGGCCTGATTTCCGCCTCGCTCGTGCAGGAGTCGATCGACCGTGACATCCAGGAGGAGTTCATTCCGATGACGGTGCCGCGCGTGTGCGGCATCGACGTCGCTCACGGCGGCGATTCCCGCACCGTCCTGACCTTCCGCCGCGGCCCGCTGGTGCGCAAGGAGGACATCTACAAGTTCTCCGAGGCGAACAACATGGTGCTCGCCGACAAGATCGCCATGATCCTCGCGAAGGAGCGACCGGACGTGGCCTTCATCGACGCGCACGGGGCCGGCAAAGGCGTCTACGACCGGCTGATCCAGCTGCGCTACACCAACGTCGTGCCCGCCTACAGCGGCGATCGCTCCGTGGTGGTCGAGCGGTTGAATTACTACAACCCCCGGGCCGAGTGGTGGGGGACGATGGCTCAATGGTTGACCGAGTCGAAGATCCCGCCGGATGACGACCTGAGGCAGGAGCTCGTCGCGCAGCCCGTCTCGCGCGATGCCGGCAACCGCCTCAAGCTGATGTCGAAGGAGGATATGCGGAAAATCGGCCTGCCATCCCCCGACAGCGCCGACTCCCTCGCCCTCACGTTCGCACAGTCGGTGGCGCCCCGGAACATGCCGGGGACTGGCCGATCCGAGGGGCTGCCGGCCGTGATCTGACTTGCGCTCAAGATGCCCGCTGCTATGTTGACTGAGACGTAAACGGCTCACCCTCGTACCGGAGGTTTCCATGGAAGCTGCCATCACCATCCTCATCCTCGCGGTCTGTGGCTACGGCGGCTGGCGCCTCGTCCGCTACCTGAAGGCCCGCCACGCCGACAACGACGACGATGGGTCGTCCGGTACGGGCGGCGGCGGTCGCGGCGACCCGCGCAACCCGGACAAGGTGTGATGGGTCCGGGCACCTGGACGCTGGTCAGAAGTCAGGGTGTTGGCGGATGCGCTCGCGCGGCTGCGCCGCTCGCATGCGTGAGCGGGCGAAACGCATGAGGGGGGCGCTCGCCACGTCTGACGCGCTCGTAGAGCGTCTTGTGAGGAAGGCCAAGTGCAACGGCCCAGTCCATGATGCAGCGCGTCTCCCCGTTGTGGGTAATCAAGTGGTTCGACGACTTGTTCCGCTGCTGCAGCCGTTGCGTTGCCCAGCGGCAGTTGCTGGGCTCGTAATCCCCCGTGGAGTCGATTCTGTCAATCGTTGTTCCACTCGGCCTGAGCCCCATATCCGCCAGGAAATTCTCGAATACGAGCCACCGCTCGCAAACCCGGGTTCCTTTGGCGCCGTACCGTTGCCACGTCGGGTGGTTTCGGTTTCCACACCTCACGAGCATGGCTCTCCAGCTCCTGTAGGTAGGCGAGCCGCTCTGTCCGTGGGTGCTCAGGATGCGTCCGGTAGTGGAGTCGCGCTTCATGAATAACCTTCAGTGGACCGCTGCGGTGGTTCTCGCGTTCGCCATTATATTCACGTTCTTTCGGCTGTGGGATCGCGACACAAAGGGCGCCTTCCTGATCGTCCTTGCGCTCATTGGTGTCGCCGCCGGCTTGCTTGTCGTATCGGGCTGCACGGTCAGCCCGGAGAGACAGCCATACCTCGAGGTCGGCTTCGCTTACGACTTTCAGCACACCGTTGGCGGTAATCCAGCCTGCGTCGTGAGGGCTCGTCAGCCGATCCACTTCGGAGCAATACCGCCCGGTGCGTTGCTTCTCGGCGTGGCCCATCAGTCATCCTGCCCCGACCTGCGCGACCGCAACACCGTCGACCAGATCGAGGTCGTCGCGAAGATCCCCCTCGGCAGGACGCCGTAGCGGGTCGGTGGCAGCGGGTGTGGAGCCGTGGCATGTCATTGAACTGCTCATCCTTGGTCTCGCGGGTGTGCTGATGTGGAACGGTCGCCAGCTTGTGCGGCGGGTCGACGCACTTGAGCGCGACCGCCAGACCGTCGCGCAAGCCTCGCTCGACCGCGCGGAGATCAAGTCGGAACTGCGCGACATCAAGGACGACATGAAGGCGCAGAACTCGCGCATCTTCGAGCGGCTCGACACGATCGTTGACCGCCTCACGTTCGGCAACAACCGATGAGCGCCTACTACCTCTCGGCCCGCTCGCTCAGTCGCCTCGAGGGCGTGCACCCGGCGCTGGTCGCGGTCGTCAAGTACGCCATCCTGATCACGCCGCAGGATTTCAGCGTCGTCGAGGGCCTGCGCACGACCGCGAAGCAGCGCGAGTACTACCAGAAAGGGCTGTCGCGCACGATGAACTCGCGCCACCTCACCGGACACGCCGTAGACCTCCTGCCGTACCGGCCCGGTGGCTACGGCGACCTCGACTCGCCCGAAGCACTGGCCGCGTTCCGCCGCATCGCCAAGGCGATGAAACAGGCGGCCGCGCGCGTGCGCGTGCCGATCGAATGGGGCTACGACCTGTGGAAGTGGGACATGCCGCACTTCCAGTTGTCCGCGAAGAAGTATCCGGCAGCGTGAGGGACTGACCATGCTCGACAACCTCTTGCGATGGATGGGCGCCGGTGACGCGGCGATTGCGACGATGGGGCCGGTGCTCACGATCGTGCTCGCCTGGCTGTTCGGTGGCGGGCTCGCGCAGTTCGTGAAGTTCCCGCTGTACTACTGGATCAACGACGCGCGGGCCTACGACTTCGCGGTGCGCGCGTTCGCGATCGCTGCGACCACGGCCTTCGCGCACTTCCTGAGTGAGGCGCTGACCTGGCCGGTCGAGATCGGCGTCGGCCTCTCACAGGTGCTGGCTTACCACGGCTTTCGCTCGGCCGTCCGGCGCTGGTGGCCGTGGCTCGAGACCAATCACGTCGTCGGCTCCGTCTCGCCGCCGGCGAGCGCCTATCGCGCGCGCCGGGAGAAAGAAAGGGGATTGTGATGCACCGCCTACTGATCGCGCTGTTCGCCTGCCTGCTGTCGCTGCCTGCGGCCGCCGGGGACATGGTCCTGACGTGGACCCATCCAACGAAGAACACGGACAACACCAACATCCCGGCGAGCGGCCCCGGCTCGCTCACCGGCACGCGGGTCGAGTGGGGGACGTGTAGCGGCAACAACTTCGGCACGAAGGCTGGCGAGCAGGTGGTTGCCGCGCCCGCAGCGACCTTCACGGTCACGAACCTCGCGCCCGGCAAGTGGTGCGCACGTGTGTATGCCCGCAACACCTACAGCCAGGAGAGCGCGCCGACCAATGCGGTGAGCAAGGTGCTCGAGGCGCCGACTCCGAATCCGCCGAGCGACCTCACCGTGCGAGACCTGGTGGTCTATCAGGTGATCGGCACGCTCGACCGGATCGCGCTGCTGCCGGTGGGCACCGTGCCGGCAGGTACGACCTGTGACCCGACGCAGACAGTCAACGGCTTCTACGCGGTGCCGCGCGCCGCCGTGACGTGGTACGGCTCGGTCAAGCCGCAGGTGGTCGTGGCGTCGTGCAGTTGAAGGCGCTGTGGTGGTGGCTGGTCGAAATTTTCATCGGGCGCGTCCTCGAGGCGCCCCGCAACGTGAGGGCTCACTATGACGATCCGAGTTGAATGGGAAGCACCGACGAAGCACACCAGCGGCCGGCCGGCCGCCGCTGGGGATCTCGTCGGCTACGTGCTCAGCATGCGCGTCGAAGGCGCGCCGGACTTCACCGACATCGCCGAGCCGGCTGCCGAGGCCACCTCGATCGACATCGACGTGAGCGACCCCGGCCTCTACCAGTTCGAGTTGCGCGCCCGCTCGTCGAACGGCGAGGTCAGCGCGCCAGGCTCGGCGGTGGTCGTCATCGCCGATGACACGCCGCTCGAGGCGCCGGTGGTGAGCGCGCGCATCCTCTGATGGGTCGCGTGCTGGACATCCTGCAGCACCCTCATCCGTTGCTGCGCAGCGTCTCCCGCCAGATGGCAGAGTTCGGCGCACCGCTGCGCGAGCTCGCCGAGAACATGCTCGCGACGATGTACGCCGCGCGCGGCATCGGCCTCGCGGCCGTGCAGGTGGGCGATCCGCGCTGCCTCATTGTGGTCGACGTGAGCCCCTCGCAGATCGACCCGCACGTGATGGTCAATCCGCGGATCGTGCAGGCCGACGACACGCAGCGCGTGCGCGACGGCTGTCTGTCGGTCAACGAAGGCCGAACGGTTGCCTACACGACCCGCGCGAAGCGGATCGTCGTGGATTACCGGGATCTCGATGGGACGTGGAAGCGCATGAAGGCCACGGGCCTGCTGGCTGCGGTGATCCAGCACGAGATCGACCATCTCGACGGGCGCCTGTTCATCGACCTGCTCGAGAAGGCGGTCGCCTGATGAGCGCCCGCGAGTTGACCGACGGGAGTCCGGTGCCAGAGGACGGCAGCCACATAGTACTGAGGCCCGATGGCCAGCAAGTGGGCTATGTCGTTCTCAGCCCAGAGGAACGTGCGAAGGGATTCGTGAAGCCGCTGCGGCGCTCCTACATCCATGCCTATCCGAGCGAGACGGATCGCCAGATCGGGTGCGGCGCGGAGACTTATATGGGTTTGGCGATCGCCGAGACCTATGCGCGCAATCCCCGCTTCTACTCCGGCACGTTCTGTGTTGGCTGCCGCGCGCACTTCCCGCTGAACCAGTTCATCTGGGATGGCGGCGGCGAGCTCAACGGCGAGCCGCTGGACCCCGATCTGCAGGAGGCATGGCTCATCGAGATTCGCGCCACCCGCGCACGCGAAGCAGAGGAGCGGCGCCGGCGACGCATCGCTGAGTTGAGGGCGGAGCTTGAGGCCTTAGAGGCGCCCACGTGATCGGCTGGCTCGCCAACTCGCTGACCTGGCTCAAAGCGTTTCGAGGCCCGTGCCTGATTCTCGCCGGCGTCGCGTTCCTCGCCGGCGCCGGGACGGCGACCTGGGCGACGCGCGCGATCATGCGCGGCGACGTCGCCGAAGCGCGCGCGCAGCTCGCGGACTTCCGCGCCGAGCTGGCGAACCAGTCCGCCGCGATCGAGCGCGAAGCGGCTGCCCGCCAGCAGGCGGCTGCCGAGGCGCTGCGCGCGCGCGACCAGTCGATCACCGCCGCGGTCGATGCGATACCGGCTGCTGTGGCCCGGCTCGTCGCGCCGCAGTTCGCCCAGATCCGGGAGTCCGTCAATGACACGCGCTTCGATTGCCTGCGCCAGCCTCTACCTGATCTGTTCCTTGACGGGCTGCGCCGGCCGGGCGGTAGTGCCCTCGACGAAAATCGTTGAGGTGCCGGTCCACGTGCCGCTGCCCGCCGCCTGCAAACGACTGCGCGCCGTCACGCTGCCTGACGGGTCCACGGCTCAGGACGTGATCGAGGCGCAGCACCGCGCGATCCTCGAATACGAGAAACAGGTTACTGAGTGCGCTCGATAGAAATCACTGTGCCCCGTTTGTACCCCGCTACCCCCGAAAATGGCCGAATGTGCCCCGATATCGGCTTCTAAGCTGCTGATTTTCTTAGCCGTGCCGCACTCATAATGCCGGGGTCGAGGGTTCGAGTCCCTCCCTTTCCACCATGTTTTCCGGCACTTACGCGCTTCGCTCGTTTTCCGCTGTGCCCGGTTTGTACCCGAGCGCGCACTTTTTCAGCGGCCGCAGCCAAGTGATCCGGGGCTAGGTGTGCGTATCTCAGCACCATCGCGTAGCTCTTCCACCCGCCGAGTTCCATCAGCTCCTGCAGCGTGACCCCGCTCTGCACGGCCCACGACGCCCACGTGTGACGCAGGTCGTGCCAGCGCAGTGGCCCGATCCCGGCTCGCTCTATTGCCTTCTTGAACGCGGCTGTATTGCAGTCACCGATTGCCGCGCCCTCGAAAGTGAATACGTGCGGGTTCTCGCCGCGCGCGCGCTTGAGAATCCGGCACACCTCACGCGACAGCGGTATGCCGTGGCTGCGGCCGGCCTTCATCTGCGCGCCCGGCACCCACGCGCGCCGAGCTTTCAGATCCACGCGATCCCAGGTGAGCGCCAGCATCGAGCGCATGCGCAGCCCGGTGCGCACGGCCACATCAGCCGCGAGTTGCAAGTGCGGCGGCAGCTCTGCGCGCAGCAGGGCGAACTCTTCTCGCGTGAGAAAGCGCGGCTCCGTCAACTCCGGGCGATGCATCGGCACGGCGGGCAAGGCGTCGAGCCAACGCCACTCGCGATGCGCTTTGCGCAGGATCGCGCGTAGCAAGGCCATGTAGCGATCGACTGTTGCGAGCGCGCGCCCTTCATCCGCGAGCAGCCCGCGCAGCTCGTCAATCGCGTCGCGATCAATCCCGTCCAGCGGCTCATTGCGCAGGTGCTCATCGAACCAGGCGAGGATCGCCTCGTCTTTGGCGAGGCTGCGCTTGCGCGTCTCGTCTAACCAGCGGGCGGATGCCTCGCCGAACGTATGGGCACCACGTTCGCCGAGCTTGCGGAGCCGGAACACTCGCTCGTACTCGCGCCGCTCGAACGCTTCCGCGAGCGCGCGATCCGCCGTGCCCGCAGACTTCCTAACCTTGCGGCCAGCGACGGAGAACCGGACCCACCAGTGCGGGGAGCCCTCTCGGCGGTAGAGAGGCATCGTTTTTCGATCCATTCGACGAGCAGGCGCTCGGAGAATACCCACGATCGGCCAATTTTCGTACCCGGTGCCTCGCCAGCACGGGCCAGATCGGCCAGCGTGTCCGGGTGGCACTTCGCGATCTCGGCCGCTTCGGCCAGGGTGAGCGTCATCACGATCCCACCACCTCGACAGTCTGTCCGGGAATCAGCCGAAACGCGTTCTGCGCCGATTCTGGCGGCATACGAGTCGTAACCGATACTGCCCCGCCTTTCAGCCTGCGAACGGCTGTAATCGCGCCACGTAGCGCTCCGTCGCCTCGGGTGGCGTGGTAGTGCTCGATGCGGCATTTCGGACTGCAGTAGACCTGATCGGCCCGGCGTGGCTCAAACTCTGCCGAACAGTGCGGGCAGGTGGTCACGGCTTGAACTCCACGACCTTTGGTTTCTCCGGCGCCGGAAGCATGGCCTGCGCGCGGTCGATCAGGCGCTCGCCCGTCGGCAGCAGCATGTGCGGCATGAACGCTGCATCGAACGACATCACTCCGCATTCAATGGCTGTCACCTGGCCCTTCACCCAGTCGCGCAGGACCGAGCACACGGCAGTCCGGCCTATGTCCAGCGCCTTCTTGTCGTAGGCGGCTCGATTATGACTGCGGTACGTTGACCACGGATGAGCTTTCTGCCAAGCCGCCGCATACCCCTTCCAGCTCGCTTCCAGACTGATCTGCCGCTCGCGCCACTTGAACTGCACAATCGTCACGCCGCGCTCGGCGTCGATCATCGTGCCGAAACTCTGGCAGCCGAACTTCGCCAGCGTGCGCTGAACTTCGACCAAGGCGCGGTCACCGCTTGTGGCGGTTTCGTAGGGCAGCGTGCTCAACTCCCTCCTCCCTTCATGTGCTCGGCCTTCTGCCGTTCCAACAGGAAATTGTGCGCTAGCGCGTAGGCATTCGGGCAGATGTCGAGCAGCACTTCGAGCAGGGCTTCGGCTTCGCGAACATCGAGCATTTCCTCTGCGCTGTAGTCACCGAGAAGCACAAGGTGGCGAAGGTCGTGTCGCAGGCGTACCCATGTCGGCATCTCGCTCGTCGGGGCGCGGAAGTGGGAGGTCATGGCAGACACTCCCTCAGTCGTTGCCACCAGCGCGGGATCACCTGTGGCGGCTCGTCGAGTTCAAAGCGGTCCAGCGGCACGCGCAGCCAGTAGCGCGAAAACACGATGATGCAGCCGTCGTCGTAGGGCTCGAGCGTGGTCTCGTAGTCCTTGCCGATCTTCAACTCGAAGTGGTCCCCGTTCTGTGCGGTGATCGACCAAGGACGGCGTGCGATGCGTCGTACTGTGGCGACCATCACCCTCTCTCCTTCGCCAGCTCGTCGCGCACGATGCGGCGCACGTCGGCCTCGGTGAGTTGCGGCACCGGCAGCGCACCGACTGTGCGCGCCTCATACGGCCAATAGTGATACTCCCCACGCTGTGGCGCGCAGTTTGGACAGGTTATGTTGCCGGTATGCATGCAGAAGCTCATTTCGCCTTCTCCTTCTCAATCCGCGCCGTCACCTCGGCGAACCAGTCGCGCGCGATGCGCCGTGGATAGGATGTGCCGTGCGCGCTCGCAAGTTGATTGAGCAGCGCATCTAATTCTTCATCCGTCGGCCCCGGCTTCGGCGGCGTGTAACGGGGGAGGGGCAGCCATGCGACGGCCGGATCGTCCTCGTCCCCGCTATCTTCGAAGCGTCCGGTGCATGTGGTCCCATCCGCCCACCTCCACACAACCTCGCCGCGCTCGTCCGCATCCTCGCGCGTCGGTAAGTGCTCTGATATTGGTATCCAAGTGCTCATGACCACTCCTTCGGCACGAGTCCTTTCGGTAGATAGAGTGGGTGGCCAGGATGGCCGGTCTTGTTCATTCGCAGGTAGTGCGCATTTGGAATCAAGCCGCGCACATGCAATGCCCGGTCTCTATCGGGGCCAGCCTTCCCCCACGCGCACAGGGTCATGTCGCTGCACATTGCGTACTCGCGGATGTAGTCGTCGTTGTCCGGGCCAACCGGGTCCGGAATACTCCACAGCGCTTTCGGATCGGTGGCGCGATATGCGTACAGGTTCACGACTACCATTTCAGCAAAACCCCAGGCCGTGCTGAATCCAACGCAGCGACGGATGGTCGGGTCATCGTTCGTGGCGTCGGCTGTGCTTGGATTGAGCATTACCCATAGAATTTGTTTTAGTTCTTTGTTTGCGCTTGGCAGGTTACGGCGCAATGTATAGCGGTACTGGCCGCATGAACTGATGTCAGCCGCGCAGCTCATGCCTTGCTCCTCGTCCTTGCTTCCTCGGCCAGCGCGGCGTCGGCGATTTTTGCGGCATCGACGGCAATGCAGTCAGCGGCCAGCGCATAATCTTTGGGATTTATGTCTTTAACTCCCATGCTTGCCGTCGTCAGGTATTGGGCGCCACAAGACGGGATGTGAAGGCCATAGATCACCGGCACTGGCGATCCACCAGCCATTCGGCCATTCGCCGTGGTAGTGGCAATCATGGATGCCGGATGAGCCAGCCTCGATCACTTGGAACGGGGTGCCGTCCTTCGGGCAGTACATGGCCTCGCGCCAACCCAGCTCATGGAGCCGCCTGTAGGCGTCGGTCATCAGGCGCAGGGCATCCTGCTCAGTCGGCATTGCCTCGGCGCGTGCGGCCTTGGCCGCATCCGCAGCGGCCAGCAGACGCTGCGCTTCCTCTCTGGAGATGGTGTGACTGCAATCGCTCATAGCGGGAAATTCCCTGTTTTCCGGTTGTGGTGAATATCAGCCACGAGCAAGCGCGCTGACTTCATGCGCTCCTTGTACGTCCCGATCATGCCCCTGCTGGCGTGCCAGCGAATTGCGTCCTCTCGCCGACACATCGGGCATGGGATGTCTTCCTCGTTGTCGTAGAGGTTGCCCTTGTCGTCGCAGTGATCGGCATCGAACAACCTGCCGTCGATGCACACCGAATCCGGGTAGGACGCGCCGAATTCATAGCCTTGGTAATTGCACATAAATCACCTTGGTGGAGTTAAGTGTGTAATTCCCTAATCTTTGTTCGCGCACAGCCCCTGCATCGCCGCCATCACGAATCGCTGGCGGATGGTCATGCCGCCTTGGTTCAATATGACTTCTCGGCGGCGGCCATACCCGCCCAAATCCATGTAGTTTTCGCTGATGCGGCGGTCTGTCGGATACGCCGGATCGTTGGGGTTGCTCATACTCCGCACATCCCTAGGGCTACTCATCACTTACCTCGACATCGAAACGATGCTGATGTCGGCGCCCTCGCGAGCTGCATCGCGTCTACAGCCAGCAATGCTTGCTGGCGTAGCACCGTGCCAGTGGTTTACTTTGAGGCCGCTGTCACGTAGGGATTGCGCGATCAGCTTGCCGACGATTGCGGCGTTCGCACCTTCGATCTTGATCTTGATCATTCTCGCTGTTCCTTTTCCCATTTGCTGCACGCCGGCGACCTCATCCGAATATCCGTCGCCTTGCCGTGCGTGTTTTTGAATTTGCGCAGCGGATGGCGGCACTTCGCAAAGCGCGTGTAGTTCACGGCCCACTTGCACGTTCCGCACGTCTCGCCAGTCGGCCCAGTGCCGGGTGGCGCGGCATAGCCTCGTGGCTCGACGTAGTGCTTGCCGCGCGGCTTGTCGGGCTCGCCGCCGAA
>JBDHRV010000093.1:0-14170 GCA_039807745.1 Burkholderiales bacterium | reverse complement strand
GCTACCGCGAGCGAGAGCAGGAACTCGACGTTGCGCCCGCCGCGCCCCTTACCGTGCACGGTGACCGTGGTCTCCCCGCCCGACAAGAGCACGCAAGGCGCGGGAACGGGCTGCCCGTGCGCCGCGACCTGCAGGGCGATGCCGGCCATCACCTTGCCGACATCGCGCGCTTCGCCCTCGATGCGATCGCCGAGGATCACGGTCTGCACACCCGCCGCGCGCGCGACCGCCGCGGCGGCTTCGAGCGCCATCTGCGGCGTAGCCACCATGCGCACCTCGTTGCCCGCGAGGCGGGGATCACCGGGCTTCACCGACTCGCCGCGGCCGCTGGCGAGGATCTCGTGCACCGCCGGCGGGACGTCGATCGCGTAGCGGCGGACGATGTCCGCAGCATCGGCGCAGGTGGTGGAATCCCCCACCGTGGGCCCGGAAGCGATGTCCATCGGATTGTCGCCGGGCACGTCGGACAGGAGCATCGTCACGACCTTGGCGGGATGGCACGCCGCCGCCAGCCGCCCACCCTTGATCGCCGACAGGTGCCGGCGCACGCAGTTCATCTCGGTGATGCTCGCGCCGGACTTGAGCAGCGCGCGGTTGACCGCCTGCTTGTCCTCCAGCGTGAGCCCTTCCTGCGGCAGCACGAGCAGCGACGAACCGCCGCCGGAGATGAGGCACACCACCAGATCGTCCGCCGTAAGCCCTTGGACGAACTCCAGAATGCGCCCTGAGGCGGCGAGGCTCGCCGCGTCCGGCACCGGATGCGCGGACTGAATGATCTCGATGCGCCGGCAGGGCACCTCGTAGCCGTAGCGCGTGACCACCAGGCCGGTCAGTTCTCCCGGCCAATGCTCTTCGAAGGCTTTCGCCATCGCCGCCGACGCCTTGCCGGCGCCGATCACGAGCGTGCGCCCCTTGGGCGCGACCGGCAAATGCAGCGGAATGCAGTGCGCCGGCTGCGCCGCGGCAATCGCGGCATCGAACATCTGGCGCAGCAGTTTACGGGGCTCGATCGCCATGGTCATCGCATCCTCGGAGTCGTTACTCGCGCGCTTCTTCGCCGCATCTCAGGCACCCGCCTCGAAGACGATGTCCTGAGCGCCTTCCCAGAGCACCCGCCGCCCCATCTCGGCGAGTTGCTCCTGGCCTTCCACGACGGTCAGGAAGTGGTTGCCGGCGAGCATGCCCATCTTGCTCGCGAAGCACGCACTCCCATAGGTGAACAAGATCTCGGTCTCGCTGAAGCCCCCCGGATAGAGCAGGAGATCTCCGCGCGAAGGATGGCAGGTATGATTTTCGAAGCCGACGCCGGTCTCGAAATCCCCCAGCGGAATCCACACGGCTTCCCCGCTCCAGCGCGAATGGATGACGCGGTTGCGAAACGGCAGCAGCGCAAGGAACGCGGCGCAGGTCTTGGGGGCACTCTCGTCCTCGAGCCGCGCCACGAAACGATACGTCCCGACGTTGATGCGAAGTGTGCGCATTGGCGTCGCTCCCCTTCGTGGCGACCGGCATCAGCCGGCCTGCTGTCCGATCTCGAAATTCGCCATGACCTCCAGCGCCCGGACCAGGGCCGAGTGGTCCCACGCGGCACCGCCGTTGGCCACGCAGGCGCTGAAGAGCTGCTGCGCCGTCGCGGTGGCCGGCAGTGCCAGTCCAAGCGATCGCGCCGCCGACAGCGCAAGGTTGAGATCCTTCTGGTGCAGCGCGATGCGGAATCCGGGGTCGAACGTGCGCTTGATCATGCGCTCGCCGAGGATGTCGAGGATGCGCGAGGTGGCGAGCCCGCCCAGCAGCGCCTGACGCACCTTGGCCGGGTCGGCGCCGGCCTTGGCGGCGAAGAGCAGCCCTTCGGCCACCGCGCCGATGGTCAACGCGACCACGATCTGGTTCGCGACCTTGCAGGTCTGGCCGTCGCCGTTGCCGCCCACCAGCGTGATGTTCTTGCCCATCAGCTCGAACACCGGCTTGACGCGGTCGAACGCCGCCTGCGGGCCGCCGACCATGATCGACAGCGTAGCGTTCTTCGCACCGACGTCCCCGCCCGAGACCGGCGCATCGAGATAGTCGCAGCCGAGCGCGTTGATCTTCTTTGCGTACTCCTTCGTTTCCACCGGCGAGATCGAGCTCATGTCGACCACCACCTTGCCCTTGGAAAGGCCCGCGGCGACGCCATTCTCGCCGAACAGCGCCGCCCCGACGTCGGGCGTGTCGGGCACCATGGTGATGACGATGTCGGATTTCTCCGCGACTTCCTTGCTGCTGGCGCACGCCCGCCCGCCCGCAGTCGTCAGTTCCGCGGGCACGTTCCCGATGGTGTGCAGGTAGACCTCGTGGCCGCCCTTGATGAGGTGCCCCGCCATCGGGGTGCCCATGATCCCCAAGCCTATGAATCCGACCTTGCTCATTCACTGTCTCCTTTTCGTTTGCTCGTAGCCCGCATCCGGCAGGCTCAAAGATACGGCCTGACCCAGCGCAGCCCCGTCACGGTGTCTGATGCGCGCGGATCAGTCGAGCAGACCCACCGCCGTCGGCACGTCGGCCTCCGTATCGGCCAGTTCTTCGAACTCCACCACGTTGTTGATCTCGGTGCCCATGGCGATGTTCGTCACGCGCTCCAGGATGATCTCGACCACCACCGGGACCTTGAGCTCGGCCATCCACTTCTCGGCCTGCTGGATGGCCGGATCGATGTCTTCCTGCTTCTCCACGCGGATCGCCTTGCACCCCAGCCCCTCGGCCACCTTCAGGTGATCCACGCCGTAGCCCCTGACGATGCCGTCGGCGGCCGGGGTGTTGATGTTGTCGAAGGCGAGCTGCACGCAGTAATCCATGTTGAAGCCGCGCTGGCTCTGGCGAATGAGCCCGAGATAGCTGTTGTTGACCACCACATGGATGTAGGGCAGCTTGAACTGCGCGCCCACGGCGAGTTCCTCGATCATGAACTGGAAGTCGTAGTCGCCGGAGAGCGCGATGATGCGCCGCGCGGGGTCCGCCGCCCGCACGCCGAGCGCGGCCGGAATGGTCCAGCCCAGCGGGCCCGCCTGGCCGCAGTTGATCCAGTGACGCGGCTTGTACACGTGCAGGAACTGGGCGGCAGCGATCTGGGAGAGCCCGATCGTGGTCACGTAGCAGGTGTCGTGGTCGTCGAACGCGCGGTTCAGGCACTGGTACACCCGCTGCGGCTTCATCGGCACGTTCTCGTAATTGGTCTTGCGCAGGTACTTGAGCGAGCCCTTCCGCTCCCGGCATTCGTTCACCCAGCCGCTCCAGTCGCGGAGCTTGCCGGCGGCCTTCCATTCCTTCGCCACTTCGAGGAACAGCTCGAGTGCGGCTTTGGCGTCGGACACGATCCCGTAGTCGGGCGCGAACACCCGTCCGATCTGGGTCGGTTCGATATCCACGTGCACGAACTTGCGTCCCTTGCAATACACCTCGGGCGACCCGGTATGGCGGTTGGCCCAGCGGTTGCCGATCCCGAGCACGAAGTCGGATGCCAGCATCGTCGCGTTGCCGTAGCGGTGCGACGTCTGCAGCCCCACCATGCCCGCCATCAGCGGATGATCGTCGGGGATCGTGCCCCAGCCCATGAGGGTGGGAATCACCGGCGCGTCGACGAGCTCGGCGAAGCTGACCAGCAGATCCGCAGCGTCGGCGTTGATGATGCCCCCGCCGGCAACGATCAGCGGCCGCTCCGCGCTGTTCAGCATCGTCAGCGCCTTCTCGATCTGGGCGCGGCTCGCCTTCGGCTTGTACACCGGCAGCGGCGCGTAGGTCTCGTCGTCGAACTCGATCTCGGCCATCTGCACGTCGAACGGCAGGTCGATCAGCACCGGCCCCGGGCGTCCCGAACGCATCAGGTGGAACGCCTGCTGGAAGGCGCGCGGCACCTGCGCCGGCTCCATCACCGTCACCGCCCACTTGGCCAGCGGCTTGGCGATCGCAGCGATGTCCACCGCCTGGAAGTCTTCCTTGTGCATGCGCGCGCGCGGTGCCTGACCGGTGATGCAGAGGATGGGGATCGAATCCGCCGCGGCCGAATAGAGCCCCGTGATCATGTCCGTGCCGGCCGGACCGGAGGTGCCGATGCATACCCCGATGTTGCCGGCGACCGCCCGCGTGTAGCCCTCGGCCATGTGCGAGGCGCCTTCCACGTGGCGCCCGAGAATGTGCGTGATGCTGCCGCGGCGCTTGAGCGCCGCGTACAAGGGATTGATCGCCGCGCCCGGCACGCCGAAGGCCGTCTCGACCCCTTCCCGCTCCATCACCCGCACTGCGGCTTCCGCTGCTGTCATTTTCGCCATGTCTGAGATTCCTCGCTTTGGTCTTGGTTACTGCGTGTCCTCGCCCGGTGGCACGAGCGGAAGCGAGTATAGAGCGACCCGCTTCCGTCTGAACCCCGTGCTCTTCCAATACAGGCTATGCGGGATTTCGTATTTCCATCGCCGGCCTGCTACGAAACCCCGCCGCTTGGGACTTCCACCACCTCGCGAACCCGCATCACCGGGTTCGCGCATCGCTAATGCACCAGCGCCGTGAACGGCGGCACGTAGGCCTGCAGCGTCACCACCAATCCCACCAGCGCGGCAAGGACCACGCTGTGCCAGAACACATAGCGCAGAATGGTGCCCTCGTGCCCGAACCAGTTGGTGGCAGTGGACGCGACGACGATGCTCTGGGCGTCGATCATCTTGCCCATCACGCCGCCCGAGCTGTTCGCCGCCGCCATGAGCACCGGGTTCAGCCCGAGCTGCTGCGCGGTGGTTCGCTGCAGACCGCCGAACAGCACGTTGGACGCGGTATCCGAGCCGGTTACCGCCACCCCCAGCCAGCCCAGCATCGTGCCGAAGAAGGGATAGAACACCCCCGTCGTAGCGAAGGCGAGACCCATGGTCGCGTCGGTACCGGCGAAGCGCGTGAGATATCCCAGCGCCAGCATCGCGGAGATGGTGATCAGCGAGTAGCGCACCTTCCAGAACGTGCGGCCGTACATGTGCAGCAGGCCGCCCAGGCTGTACTTCATCGCGAGACCACCGATGATCGCCGAAAGCAGGATGCCGGTCCCGGTAGCGGACAGCCAGTTCAGGTTGTAGACCGCGGCCTCCGCGTGCTCCTTCGGCACCACGGGTGGCACCTTCATGATCATGTTGTGCAGGCCCTCGAACGGAAACTTGAAGACCGAGATCCCGTCGAGCCACTTCTTGAAGTCGGGGATGCCCCACACGAACACGAAGACGGTGAGGATGATCCACGGCATCCACGCCAGCATGACCGTCTTGGTGTCGTGGCTCTTGAATACCTTCTTGCTCGCTGCGACGTCGGCGTCGTCGCTAACGTGCAGGTCTTCGGCCACCCCCGAATCGACCTCATGGCCCTTCAGCGCAGTGGACTGCCATTTCTTGCTCGGATGCCACACCCTGAGGAACAGGGTGAGGCAGCCCATCGACACGAGGGCGGCGATCACGTCCACCAGCCACGGGCCGTGGAAGTTGGAAACCAGATACTGCGGGATCGCGAAGCTCAGACCCGCCACCAGAATGGCCGGCCAGATGTCCATCATGCCGCGGAATCCGGCGAAGGCCCAGATCAGCCAGAAGGGCACCAGCAGCGAAAAGAACGGAAGCTGGCGTCCGATCATCCCCGAAAGCTCAAGCAGGTCGAGTCCCGTGACCGCCGCGAGCGCGATGACCGGGGTGCCCAGCGCGCCGTACGCGACCGGAGCGGTATTCGCGATGAGCGACAGACCCGATGCCGCCAGCGGCGAGAAACCGAGGCCGATGAGAATCGCGGCGGTCACCGCCACCGGCGTACCGAAGCCGGCCGCGCCCTCGAAGAATGCACCGAAGCAGAATGCGATCAGCAGCAGTTGCAGCCGTCGATCATCGGTGATGTTCGCGATGCTGTCCTGCAGCACCTTGAACGAGCCGTTTTCTTCCGTGAGCTGATGCAGAAAGATGATGTTGAGAACGATCCAGCCGATCGGCAGCAGGCCGAATGCCGCGCCGTAGGCCGACGCGAGGGCGGCCAGCTTGACCGGCATGCCGAAACCGACGATCGCCACCAGAAGCGCACTGATGAGGCCGATGACCGCCGCGAGGTGCGCACGGACATGGAAGGCAAGCAGTCCCAGCAACACCACGACGGGGACGGCCGCCGCGAGCGTGGACAGGAACATATTGTTGAACGGATCGTAGACCTGGTTCCACACCATTTGAAAGCCCCCTACTGTTGAGATTGATTATCTTCGGGTCCTCCCAACGGGCGATGGGGCTCAACTGTGCGGTGCGCAACAAGAGCCGTTAGCCTCTACGTATTCGCAACCCCGAACTGTAGTTCTCTCTCATGAGCGCAGCAAGGGAAAAAGGGAAAAGGGGGCGAATTCGGCTCACCCCGCTTCCCACAGCTGCCGCAGCCGCTCGCGAGTCCGCACCAGGATGTCCGGCGGCCGGGGCCACTGCTCCAGCACCACCGACCCCGAGAACCCGCGCCGCTTCAGGCGCCGGACCAGCCCGCGCACCCCGCGGTCGTCGCGCCCGGACGGCCCGGTGAACAGTGGGAGGTGGCTGTCCCGGTCACCCCAGTTCTCATGCGCGTGCCAGTGAATGATGGGGACGTGCTCGCCCAGCTGGTCCACGAATGCGAGGTAATCGTGGTGCGTGCCGGCGAACAGGTTCGCGTGCCCCGAATCCAGGCACATGCCGACCTGCCCCACTGCCTCCGGCAGGGTGGACAACACGCCGAAGACGGTGTTGACGTGATCCGGCGAGGTGTGGGGCATGTTCTCCAGGCAAAGGCGCACACCCGTCGCTCGAGCCACCACCAGAAGCGGCCTCAGCGCCTCGGCAAACGGCTTCGCACCGTGCTCGCAGGACAGGTGCAGATTGACGACGTCCGCCCCCACGTCGCCGCCGAAGCGAATGCTGCGTCGGATCGCCTCGGCGCCCGACAGGGTGGTCGGGTCCGCCGTGACCGGGGCGTGCACGCTGAACAATATTCCCTGCTGCTGCGCTGCGCGGCGCAGTTGCGCCCTCTCCGCCTGCGGCATGTCGTCCTCGCACCAGCCACAGTCGCCTTTGTCGCTGAACCACTCGAAGGCGTCGAACCCATGGTCGACGGCGAACTCGTAGGGCAGCCGGGCCGGCACATGGCAACTGGTCTGGTTACCGATACGGATGCGCGTGGTGGACATGGCCCTGAGACGTGCTCATTTCGCCTTGGCGTGGAGCACCCTCCCCGCCCGGGCGACGTCCTCCGGGTCGACCCAGAGGATCGCCCCCCAGCGCCCCTCGCCTGCCGACAGGCCGTCGATTCCGGTGACATTGATGCCGCGTGCGGCGAGGCGCTCGAGGTTGTCCGCCAGCGCGCCGGGGCGGTCTTCGCCCTGCACCAGAAAACCGGCCCGCTTCGGGCTGAAGGAGAGCCCCGCCTTCTTGGCAGCGGCCATGAACTTGCGCGTATCGTCGGGGACGACATCGATCTGGGCACGGCGAACGCGCGCAATCCCGGTGCAGCTCAACAGGTTCACTCCCGCGCTGACGAGGGCCGCCAGCACCTTGAACGCCTCGCCGGGCTGATTGGGAACCGACGTCGAGAAAGCGTTCACCTTGCGTACCGTATCAGGCATCGGCATCGTTTCCTCCTGCGCCGGAGCGGCAAACCGGCCGTGGGCTGCTTCTCAGGTACGGCGGCGCCACGGGTGCACGCCCAGGCGAAGTCGCGTTTCCTTCTCGCCGAAGGAAGAAAGTCGCTCAGCTCTTCGTAGAACCGGAAGGTCGCTACGGCCATCGCTCGGAATGTCTCAGGACCGCTCAGCTTGATTGCCATGTTGAGCCGGCTACTTCCTGTGCCGCCAATAGTCCGGTCGACGACTCTGATGAGCGACCGCCAGGATCACAATTGACTTGGCATAGGGCCGGTAAACGACCGAGTAGGGGAAGCCCGGAAGGGACATCCGGCGGCAGGAGCGTCGATCGGGAGCGCCGACGTCCGGGTGTGAACGGATGAGGGAAATCGCGCGCTCGACCTCGGCAGCAAAGGAAGCGCCGAGACCCAACCTTCGCGATTCATAGTACAGCGTAGCCTCGATAAACTCCGCCTTCGCTTCCGGATGAAAGTCGTAGGGGATCACCGCAGTCGGCGGCGAACCTCAGCGAAAACCTCATCGCCAGGGATGACTTCTACCTCTCCTCGCTCGACTTCATCAGCCCGACGCTCCATTTCCGCACGCCATGCCTCCTCGACCGCGTTCCGGTCCTCGGCTGGGCCATGCAGAGATTCGATCAGAGCGAGAGCGAGATCGGCTCGCTCGGGCTCCGAGAGCTGCGCCGCCTTCTGCTTCAACTCGGCCAGCATGCTCGACATGACAACCCCCAACTCAACAGAATCTGGGGAGTATACCTCTCCCCGGCGCTTCGCCCGACGGGGCGCGAGCCTTAGCCATCTCCCAGTAATCCAAGCATCGCTTCAGCTCGATCTTTCGACGCCCATTACCATGGGCCTCGTACCCGTGCAGTTCTGCGTACCGATGGTGGTGCCGATTACCTCAAGGACAGGATGCTTCCTGTCAGGCGCAAGTTGCACGATAACTCGCGCGACCCTCCGCCGCCCCGCGCGCAACGCCTCACCACCCCGACTCCCGCTCTGGTGTCGCGCCAATCTGGTGGATGCTCAAGTCCGCACCCCTGAACTCCTCCTCCGGGTCGAGGCGAAGGCCAACGGTTGCCCTGAGGATGCCGTAGACGATGAAGCCCCCCGTCAGCGCAATCACGATGCCGAGCAACGTGCCCGTCACTTGCGCCATGAAGCTCACGCCGCCGAGGCCACCCATCGCGCTCGCGCCGAAGAGTGCGGCAGCGATCCCGCCCCACGCCCCGCACAGTCCGTGCAGCGGCCACACGCCCAGCACATCGTCGATCTTCATCCGCTGCTGCGTCACGGGAAACATGAAGACGAAGAGGGCGCCGGCGACCGCGCCGGTGACGAGACCGCCCACGGGATGCATCACATCGGAGCCGGCGCATACCGCCACCAACCCTGCGAGCGGTCCGTTATGGACGAATCCGGGGTCGTTGCGCCCGATGACGAGCGCCGCGATCGTGCCGCCCGCCATGGCCATGAGCGAGTTCAACGCGACCAGCCCGCTGATCTTTTCGATGCTCTGAGCCGACATCACGTTGAAGCCGAACCAGCCGACAGTCAGCACCCAGGCACCCAGAGCGAGAAACGGAATGCTCGACGGTGGGTGCGCGACCATCTTCCCCTCGCGGGTGTAGCGGCCGGACCGCGGACCCAGCAGCAGCACTGCCGCGAGCGCGAGCCAGCCGCCCATGGTGTGCACCACTACCGACCCCGCGAAATCGTGAAACTTCGCGCCGAACTTAGCTTCCATCCAGGCCTGAACGCCGAAGCGATCGTTCCACGCGATGCCCTCGAAGAGGGGATAGACGAGCGCGACGATGAGCAGCGTAGCAATGATCTGCGGGTTGAAACTCGCCCGCTCCGCGATGCCGCCGGAAATGATCGCCGGGACGGCGGCCGCGAACGTGAGCAGAAAGAAGAATCTCACGAGCTCGAAGCCGCTCTTCTGCGCGAGATCGGTGGCGCTCGCCAGGAAGCCGGTTCCATAGGCCACCAGATAGCCGACGAAGAAGTACGCCACGGTCGACACCGCGAAGTCGGAGAGGATCTTGACCAGCGCGTTCACCTGGTTCTTCTCGCGCACGGTACCGACCTCGAGGAAAGCGAACCCGGAATGCATCGCCAGGACCATGATCGCCCCCAGCAGCACGAAGAGTACGTCGGTACCCGCCTTCAGGTTTTCCATTGCTGCGCTCCCTGGTGTTCATTCGTGTGGGCGCGCGCAACCGACCGGCCGCGGGTAACGGATGCGTCGGTCATGGCCGCGCGCTGGGCGAGGATTATAGATTGCGCTCCGGGCGAGCGGCGACGTGCACGCCACGGCGACGCGTTCGAACGCCCGCCCGCTCTCGATCACGCTACGTTGCGGCGGCGAGGCCCTTCAGCGCGACGTAGTCGACCTTGCCGGTCCCGAGCAGCGGCAGCGCCTCGACCAGCACGAGCTTGCGCGGCACTGCAAGCTCGGGATGGCCACCCGCCCGCGCGGCTTCCTGCAGGCGCTCCCGCGTGAGCGCCGGGTCGGTGGTGAAGAGCACGATCGCTTCGCCGCGCTGTTCGTCGGGCTGGCTGGAGGCCGCGTGCTGCATCTCCGGCGAGGCCGCGAACGCGATCTTCTCGACGACCTCCAGCGAGATCATCTCGCCGGCGACCTTGGCGAAGCGCTTGACGCGGCCGAGTATGGTGACGAAGCCGTCCGCGTCGATCTCCACCACGTCGCCGGTGTTGTACCAGCCCGCGCCGAGTTCCGAGGCCGGCGGTTCGAGCACGCCGGGATTCTCGTAGCGCAGATAGCCCGACATCACGTTCGGGCCGCGCACGTGCAGCAGTCCGCCGCGCTCGATGCCCGACACCGGCACGACGCGTCCCTCGATCTCCGGCAGCAGTTGGCCGACGGTCCCGGTGCGATACGCCATTGGCGTGTTGGCGGCGAGCACCGGCGCGGTCTCGGTGGCGCCGTAACCTTCGAAGATGCGCAGGCCGAACTTCTCGAACCACGCCTGCCGCACCGTTTCCGACACCTTTTCCGCGCCGGCCACCACGTAGCGCAGGCGAAAGAAATCGTACGGATTCGCCACCTTCGCGTAGTTGCCGAGGAAGGTGCTGGTACCGAGCAGCACCGTGCAACTGCGGTCGTAGGCAATCTCGGGGATCGCGCGGTAGTGGAGCGGGCTCGGATACAGGAACAGGTTCGTGCCGGAGAGCAGCGGCAGCAGCGTGCCGGCGGTGAGCCCGAAGGAGTGGAACACGGGCAGCGCGTTCAACACCTTGTCATCGGGCGAGAAGGGAATCACGGCGCGCACCTGGCCGATGTTCGAGAGGATGGCGCGGTGCGACAGCACCACGCCCTTCGGCCGCCCCTCCGAGCCGGACGTGAAGAGGATCACCGCCGGGTCGCCGGGGTCGGCCGGGGCCGCCACCGCGCGCGGGAAGCGCAACGCCCACAGCACGAGCCACAGCTTGTCCGCGAAGCCGAACGTGCCGCGCAGGTCTTCCAGGTAGACCACGCGCACGCCGCCCAAGTCCGCGATCACCGGCTCGAGCTTCGCGGTCTCGACGAACTGGCGCGAGGTGATGATCGTGCGCACCCGCGCGGCGACGCAGGCGTTGCGGATCGCCTCCGCGCCGGCCGTGTAGTTGAGCATGGCCGGCACGCGACGGAACACCGTGAGCCCGAGCACGAGGCCCACCGCACCGATCACGTTGGGCATCAACACGCCAACTGCCTCGTTGCGTGCCGCGAGCCGGCTGCCGAGACGCCCCAGCGCGAGGGTCGCCTTGAGCAGATGCCCATAGTTCTGCTCGACCTGCTTCATGTCCTCGACCACGAGCCGCCGTCGCCCGAACACGGCAATCGTGTCGATGAACTGGGAATAAAGCGTGTGCCTGGGCTGCGACGAGAAAATCATGTGCTGCATCAGGCGGCGCATCGCCTCGCCGCTCTTGCGCTGGCGCTCGTCCGCACTGCCGCCCTCGATGCGCGGCAGCGTGGTGGGCGGCAGGACGGTGAGTGTCACGCGCGGGAAAAGACGCAGCGGATAGCGCCCGGAAAGGCGACTGAAGTATGAGCGCGCCGGCCCGTCGAGGCGCACGGGAACGATCGTCGCACTGGTCCGCGAGGCGACGAAGGCGGGGCCGTCGTACACCTTCATGAGGTTGCCGGTGACGGTGATGCGCCCCTCCGGGAAGATCACCACCGGCCGCCCCGACTCCACGATCTTGAGCACGCCCTTGATGGCAAGCGGGTTCGCCGGCTCGAGCGCGACATAGTCCACCAGGCTCAGCAGGAAGCGGAAATAGGGGTTCGCGACGACCTGGCTGTGGACGACGTACACCGGATCGATCGGGAGGAACGCGCCCAGCAGCGGCCCGTCGAGGAAGGACTCGTGGTTCGCGATGACGAGCAGCCGCTCGGCCTCGAAGGCGTCGAGTCCGCCCTCGATACGCACGCGAAAGAGCAGGCGCAGCAACGGCCGGCCCACCGCCTTCGCCACACGGCGCATGAGTGGCGGGCGCTGCCCGGTTCGCGGTCCTTCCATTCCTCTGCCTCCCCGATTCCTGCTCGTCGCCCGGTGCGACGCCTGAAGGGCGGCGATATTGTACGGCGGAAGGCCGAGTCGTCTTCGGGCAAAGTCGACGCGGTACAATCGGCGGCGGAACGCAACTGGAGAACGCGGGATCGCGGTTCATCGCGCCCGCCGACGATGGCAGACGCAATCACACTCAAGCTCGGCCTCATCGTGCTCGCCCTCGCCTCGAGCCTGTCGCTGGCTGCGCCGGCGGACGAGTCATGGTACGACACCGGAAACGTGTACCTCGCCGCGGGCATCGCGCGCACCACGGGACCGGTCGGCGGCGATTTCTACGCGGTCGGCGGGCAGGTCACGATCGACCATCCGGTGCAGGGCGAAGTGTTCGCCGCCGGGGGGCGCGTCACCGTGTCCGCGCCGGTGGAGGACGACCTGCACGTCATGGGGGGCGATGTCACCCTCGACGCTCCCGTGAGCGGCGAGGTTGCGATCGCCGCGGGCACCATTTCCATTGGCAGCAGCGCGCGCGTCGAGGACAGGGTCGCGCTCGCCGGGGGCAACGTCGAGGTGGCGGGCACGCTGGACCGGGGCGGGCGCATATTCGCCGACCGGCTCGTGATCTCGGGGCACGTGGGGGGCGGACTGCGCATCATCGCGAGCCGTATCGAGATCACCTCGAGCGCGAGGATCGAGGGGCCGATCCACTTCACGAGCCGCCGTGCGCCCTTGATCGCGCCCGGTGCACAGGTGCAGGGTCCGGTGACCGCGATGCCGTCGCGCGCGCCGGAGAAAGCAGCCGAGGTGCGCCGCACGGGCGAGTGGGCGGTGCCGCTCTTCTACGCCGGCCTGTGGGCGGCCGGCATCCTGCTGCTGCTCATCTTTCCGCGCTTCACGGTGGCCGCCCAGGACCGCGTGCGCGCCTCGCCGTTGCGGAGTTTCGCGCTCGGCGCGGCGCTCGTCTTTGCACTGCCCGTCGTAGCCCTGCTGCTGATCGTGACCGTGGTCGGCATCCCGGTCGCCTTCGCCCTGATCGCGCTCTACGCGGTGCTGCTGCTGGCGGGCTTTCTCACCGCGCTCTTCTTCGTGGCGGAGCGGATCGGCCGCCTGCTGCGCGGCGGCCGCGCACCGGGCACCGGCTGGCGCGTCGCGTTGCTGCTGGCGGCGCTGGTGCTGCTGGCGCTCGTCGCCCGCCTGCCGGTGGCGGGCGGGGTGGTGGCGTTGCTCGTGCTGGTCTTCGGCGTGGGAGCGCTCGGCCAGCAACTGTATCGCCAGTACGCCGAACGGCGCCCAGCGGCGGCGTGATCGTGCGTATCGAGCGAAGCGGCGAACCGGTTTCGCACCGATCTGCCATACGTGAAGAATGCCTGGGCGGCGCGAGCTCGCGGCAGCTCGCACGAGTCTGCGTCGCGTTGACCGAATCGTAGTTGTAGATCAGGAGAGGAGCATGCAGGAAGTCTTGACCCGCCCGCTGACGCACGTCCAGATGCGACGCCAGATGGACGCCAACGGCTATGTGGAAGGCATTGTTCCGGTGGACCTGGACGAGATCGTCGACAGCGATCGGGACACGTTCATCGGCATGCTGTCCGAAATGCTGACCGACTCTCCCGACCTCGACGACCTGGAGTACGAAGTCGTCGGTTTCGACGGGGACATGCTGCACCTCCTCGTGTCGGGCGATGCCACGACGCTCCTCGACGACACCGACGAGGGCGAAGAGGAGGAAGACGAGGAGGACGACTTCCGGTAGGTTCGACGGGGGTCGGGCGTTGAGCAGTTCAGCCGTCCAGAAAGACGGCCCGCTGCACCTTCCATTTCTGCTCGGCGCCCTCCAGGGACTTGGCGCAGCCGAGATCCTCGGGGGCCGCGGACGGCTTCAGGTCGGATTTCGACCGATCCCCGGTCGGCACGCCGCCGACCGATCGCTCCAGCCACACGCGCACCGTACGCGACGGATGGGTGTTCCGTACCGTGACCGTCACCGTCTGGCGGTTGACGCAGGTCGCGCC
>JBDHRV010000092.1:0-14257 GCA_039807745.1 Burkholderiales bacterium | reverse complement strand
CCTCGACCGCGCGCTGGTGGTGGGCAGCGTGCTGCGCAAGGACCATCCGCTGCTCACGCATCGTCTGCGTCAGGCCGCCAAGCGCGACCTCCAGCTCGCCATCGTGAATTCGAGCGACGACGACCTGCTGATGCCGATCGCCGGCAAGCTCATCGTGACGCCTGCCAATCTGCCGCACGCGCTGGCGCAGGTGTTGAAGGCGGCGGTCGAGCGCCGCGGCGCGCCGCTCGCACGCGATCTCGCGCACTCGTTGTCGCTTTCCGCCCTGCTGCGCGACGTGAATCCGACCGATGCGGCGCGGCAGATCGCAGATGTGCTGCTCTCGGGTAGCCGGGTCGGCATCTTTCTCGGCAACCAGGCCCAGCACCACCCGCGGGCCGCCGAGCTCCACGTCCTCGCGCAGGCGCTTGCAACCGTCACCGGCGCGCGCTGCGGCTTCCTCGGGGAGGCCGCAAACAGCGTTGGTGGCTATCTCGCGGGCGCCGTGCCGTTCGCCAACCGAACCGCCGGCGCGAATGCGCGCGCGATGCTCGCCGCGCCGCTCGCCGCCTACGTGCTTCTCAACGTCGAGCCCGAATTCGACTGCGCGAACCCGCGGCAGGCGCTCGCGGCGATGGGCGCGGCGCAGTTCGTCGTCGCACTCTCCGCGTACCAGCATGGCGCGCAGGGGTATGCGAACGTGCTGCTGCCGATTGCGCCGTTCACCGAAACCTCCGGCACCTTCGTGAATACCGAGGGTCGCGCCCAGAGCTTCAACGGCTGCGTGCGTCCCTTGGGCGATGCGCGCCCGGGCTGGAAGGTCTTGCGCGTGCTCGGCAATCTCCTCGGGGTTCCCGGTTTCGATTACGACACCAGCGAGGCGGTCCGTGCCGACCTGCAGGGGCGCCATCCCGACCTCGCTGGCGTGCTCGGAAACGCCGTGACCGGTGTCGCGCTCGGCAGCCTCGCTGCGGTGTCGAGCAGCGGCATCGAACGCATCGCGGAGGTGCGCATCTACGACGCCGACAGCATCGTGCGGCGCGCGCCAGCGCTGCAGAAGACGCGCGACGGCCAGCCGCCGGTTGCCTCCATGCACGGTTCGCTGTTCCAGAAACTGCAGCTCACAGACGGCGACAGCGTGCGCATCGAACAGGACGGTGGCAGTACCATTCTGTTCGCCGAACGCGACGATCGCTTGCCGGAGAACTGCGTGCGCGTCGCGGCGGGCCACGCGCTCACCTCATCACTGGGCGTACAAGACGCCCCTGTCACGCTCGATCGGGTGCCGGGCGAGCAGCGGGCCACGGGGTAGGGATGGAATTCTTCGAACAGCTTCTGGGCCCGGCGTGGCCGCCGGTATGGGCGCTGGTGAAGATCGTCGCGATCGTCGCGCCGCTCATGCTCGCCGTGGCGTATCTCACGTTCGCCGAGCGCAAGATCATCGGCTACATGCAGGTGCGTCTCGGGCCCAACCGAGTCGGACCGAAAGGCTGGCTGCAGCCAATCGCGGATGCGCTCAAGCTCCTCACCAAGGAGATCATCGTTCCAAGCGGCGCGAGCAAGGGGCTGTTCTTGCTGGCGCCGGTGCTCACGATCATGCCGGCGCTCGTGGCGTGGGCGGTGGTGCCGTTCGATGCGGGGCTGGTGCTGGCGGACATCAATGCCGGTCTGCTGTACGTGTTGGCAGTCACCTCGATGGGCGTATACGGGATCATCATCGCGGGCTGGGCCTCGAACTCGAAGTACGCGTTTCTCGGCAGCTTGCGGTCTACCGCCCAGATGGTCTCCTACGAGCTCGCGATGGGTTTCGCGCTCGTGTGCGTGCTCATGGCCTCGCAGAGTCTCAATCTCTCGGATATCGTTCGCGGCCAGCAGGGAGGGGGCTTCTGGAGCTGGTACTTCGTGCCGCTCTTCCCGATGTTCCTCGTCTATCTCATCTCGGGTGTCGCGGAGACCAATCGCGCACCGTTCGACGTCGCGGAAGGCGAGAGCGAGATCGTGGCAGGCTTCCACGTCGAGTATTCGGGGATGGCGTTCGCCGTGTTCTTCCTGGCCGAGTACGCGAACATGATCCTGGTGGGCGGGCTCACGAGCGTGATGTTCCTCGGCGGCTGGCTGCCGCCGCTCGACATCTGGCCGCTCAATGCCGTCCCCGGCATCTTCTGGCTGCTCGCGAAGATCTGTTTCGTGCTGTTCCTCTTTCTCTGGTTTCGCGCCACCTTTCCGCGCTATCGTTACGATCAGATCATGCGCCTTGGCTGGAAGGTGTTCATCCCATTGACCATCGTCTGGATCGTCGTCGTCGGGCTGTGGCGCATGACGCCGCTGTGGGTCTGGGGCGGGACGCAGGGATGAAGGAGGGTTCGCCATGATCGGACGCATCCAGGACTTCTTCCGCACCTTCCTGCTATACGAACTGTTGGTGGGCATGGTGGTCACGGGCCGAAATATGTTCGCCCGCAAGGTAACGGTCCAGTATCCGGAGGAAAAGACGCCGCAGTCGCCGCGCTTCCGTGGCCTGCACGCGCTGCGGCGGTATCCGAACGGCGAGGAACGCTGCATCGCGTGCAAGCTCTGCGAGGCGGTATGCCCGGCGCTGGCGATCACCATCGAATCGGAGCAGCGCGACGACGGCACCCGGCGCACTACCCGTTACGACATCGACCTCGCGAAATGCATCTTCTGCGGCTTTTGCGAGGAGTCGTGCCCGGTCGATTCCATCGTCGAGACGCGGATCCTCGAATATCACGGCGAGAAGCGCGGTGATCTCACGTACACGAAGGAAATGCTGCTTGCCATCGGTGATCGATACGAAGAGCAGATCGCGAAGGACCGGCTGGCAGATTCGAAGTTTCGCTAGGAGTGCCGACCGGCGGGATTTCTGGCGCATCGCGTAACGCGACTAGCACGGGAGGGCGGGCGTACGAGCCGCCACGACACAACAATGACATTCCAACTGTTTCTATTTTACTGCTTTGCGGCGGTTCTGATCTTCGCGGCGCTGCGCGTGATCACCGCCCGCAATCCGGTGCATTCGGCGCTCTACCTGGTGCTCGCTTTCGTGAGCGCTGCCGCCATTTGGCTGCTGCTCGAGGCGGAGTTTCTCGCCATCGTCCTCGTGGTCGTCTACGTGGGCGCGGTGATGGTGCTGTTCCTGTTCGTCGTGATGATGCTCGACATCAACCTGGATCGCCTGCGCGAAGGATTCTGGCGCTACCTGCCGCTGGGGGCGGTGGTCGCGCTCATCATGGTGGCGCAGATGGTTCTCGTGGTGGGCGGGAAGTACTTCGGTCTCACCGAGATGCCGATGCCGCCCTCGCGCTCGGCAATCTATAGCAACACGAAGGAGCTGGGACGTCTCGTCTACACCGACTACGTCTACCCCTTCGAGCTCGCTGCCGTCCTGCTGCTGGTGGCGATCGTGGCGGCCATTGCTCTTGCCATGCGCCGGCGCAAGGACAGCAAGTACATCGACCCCGCCATGCAGATCAGGGCGAAGTCGGCGGACCGGGTGCGTCTCGTGTCGCTCGCGGCGGACAAGCGGGACTCACCCTCACCCTCACCGTCAACCAACAAGATCTGACCCGACCCGCCCACCGCCATGGCGGGCGCTCGGCCACAGCGTAGAAGGGGATTTTCGTGCTTTCTCTGACCCACGTCCTGGTGCTCGGGGCGATCCTGTTTGCGATCGCGGTGGTGGGCATCTTCCTGAACCGCAAGAACGTCATCATCCTGCTCATGTCGATCGAGTTGATGCTGCTCGCCGTCAACATGAACTTCATCGGCTTCTCGCGCTTCTTCGACGATCCGGCCGGGCAGGTTTTCGTCTTCTTCATCCTGACCGTGGCCGCGGCCGAGGCGGCGATCGGACTGGCGATCCTGGTGGTGCTGTTTCGCGCCACGCGGACCATCAACGTGGACGACCTCGACCAGCTCAAGGGCTGAAGGACAAACCGTGGACATGAAAGCCCTGTACCTGCTCATACCGCTGGCGCCACTCGCCGGATCCCTGATCGCGGGCCTCTTCGGCCGCGCCATCGGCCGTGCCGGCGCTCACTGGGTGACGATACTGAGCGTGCTCGTCGCGTTCGCGGGCTCGGTGGTCGTGCTCCTGGACGTACTCAAGGGCAACACCTTCGACGGCAACGTCTACACCTGGGCCACGGCAGGCGACGTGAGCCTGCACATCGGCTTCCTGATCGATCGCCTGTCGGCGCTGATGATGGTCACCGTGACCTTCGTCTCGCTCCTGGTACACGTCTACACCATCGGCTACATGGCCGACGACGCGACCTCGCCCGGCGGCTACCAGCGCTTCTTCAGCTATATCTCGCTCTTCACGTTCTCCATGCTCATGCTCGTCATGAGCAACAACTTCCTGCAGCTCTTCTTCGGCTGGGAGGCGGTCGGTCTGGTCTCCTATCTGCTGATCGGCTACTACTACGCGAAACCGACGGCGATCTTCGCCAACCTGAAGGCGTTCCTCGTCAACCGGATCGGCGATTTCGGCTTTCTGCTCGGCATCGCCATCGTCTTCGGCGTGTTCGGCAGCCTGCACTACGGCACGGTGTTCGGGATGGCCCCGGCTGCTGCCGGCAACACGGTGGACGTCATCCCGAACGTGCCCTGGTCGCTGCTCACGGTGATCTGCGTGCTGCTCTTCATCGGCGCCATGGGCAAGTCGGCGCAGGTCCCGCTGCACGTCTGGCTGCCCGATTCGATGGAGGGTCCGACGCCGATCTCGGCGCTGATCCACGCGGCGACGATGGTGACCGCAGGCATTTTCATGGTGGCCCGCATGTCGCCGCTGTTCGAGTTCTCGGACACGGCGCGTTCGTTCGTCATCATCATCGGCGGCATCACGGCGCTTTTCATGGCGTTCATCGCGGTCGTCGTCTACGACATCAAGCGGGTGGTCGCCTATTCGACACTCTCGCAGCTGGGCTACATGACGGTGGCGCTCGGCGCCTCGGCCTATCCGGTGGCGATGTTCCACCTGTTCACGCACGCCTTTTTCAAGGCGGCGCTGTTCCTCGCGGCCGGGTCGGTGATCATCGGCCTGCACCACGAGCAGGACATGCGCAAGATGGGCGGCCTGTGGAAGTACATGCCCATCACCTACGCGACCATGGTGATCGGCGGCTTCGCCAATGCGGCCTTCCCGCCGTTCGCGGGCTTCTTCTCCAAGGACGCGATCATCGAGGCGGCACATCTCGCCGATGTGCCCGGCGCCGGGTTCGCCTATTTCTGCGTGCTGGCCTGCGCTTTCGTCACCGCGCTCTACACGTTCCGTCTGGTTCTGTACGCGTTCCACGGCAAGCCGCGCTGGGACGCGCACGGCGCGGCGCACGGGCATGACGATCACGGGCATGGGCACGGCGGGCCCCCGCATGAATCGCCGGCGGTGGTGACGATTCCGCTGATCCTGCTCGCGATTCCCTCGATCTGCGCCGGCTGGCTGATCGGCGACATCGCCTTCGGCGACTACTTCAGCGGCTCGATATTCATCGCACCGGAGCACGACGGGCTGGCGGAGATGGCGAGTGAATTCCACGGCGTGGTCGCGATGGTGATGCACGGATTCTCCACGGCTCCGTTCTGGCTGGTGATGGGGGGCATTGCCACCGCGTTCTACCTGTACATCGTGAATCCCGAGCTGCCGGGCCGGCTGCGCGAGCGGTTCGGGTTCATCACGCGCATCCTCGAGAACAAGTACGGATTCGACGACTTCAACCAGCGCGTCTTCGCCGGCGGCGCGATCGGCACCGGCAACGGCCTCTGGAAAGTCGGCGACATGACGCTTATCGACGGTCTTCTCGTCAACGGCTCCGCGCGGGTGGTCGGCTGGTTCGCCAAGTTGAGCCGCCACCTGCAGACCGGTTATATCTATACCTACGCCTTCACGATGATCATCGGCGTGGTGCTCCTGCTCACCCTCTGGTTCAACCGGGCCTGAGCCGCGCGACGGATTTCCGACCCCCATCACAGCAGCGTACACATGATCCTCGGCCTGCCCCTTCTCAGCACCGTCATCTGGTTCCCGATCCTGGCTGGCATCGTCGTGCTCTTTACCGGCAACGACCGCAACGCGCCGCTCGCCCGCCTGCTCGCTCTCGTTGGCGCCGTCGGCGGATTCCTGGTCGCGATCCCCCTGTACACCCACCTCGACCGCGCGCAGACGGGCTTCCAGTTCGCGGAGCTCGCGCCATGGATCGAACGGTTCAACGTCAACTACCATCTCGGGGTCGACGGCATCTCGACGCCGCTGATCCTGCTCAACTGTTTCACGACGGTGCTGGTGGTGCTGGCCGGCTGGCAGGTGATCCAGACGCGGGTGGCGCAGTACATGGCGTCGTTCCTGATCCTCTCGGGTCTCATGAACGGCGTCTTCTCGGCCCTCGACGGTCTGCTCTTCTACGTCTTCTTCGAGGCCACGCTGATCCCGATGTTCATCATCATCGGCGTGTGGGGCGGCGAGAACCGCGTCTATGCCGCCCTCAAGTTCTTCCTCTACACGCTGCTCGGCTCGCTGCTCACGCTCGTGGCGTTCATCTACCTCTACAACGTGTCGGGCGGCAGCTTCTCCATCCTCGACTGGTATCGGCTGCCGATCGCGATGAGCACGCAGATCCTGCTCTTCCTCGCGTTCTTCGCCGCGTTCTCGGTCAAGGTGCCGATGTGGCCGGTGCACACGTGGCTGCCCGACGCGCACCCGGAGGCCCCCACCGGCGGCTCCGTGGTCCTGGCGGCGCTCATGCTGAAACTGGGAGCGTACGGCTTCATTCGCTTTTCGCTCCCGATCCTGCCCGACGCGAGCCACAAGCTCGCCGGCCTGATGATCGGCCTGTCGCTGATCTCCATCGTCTACATCTGCCTGGTCGCGATCGTGCAGACGGACATGAAGCGGCTGATCGCGTACTCGTCGATCTCGCACATGGGGTTCGTCACGCTCGGCACCTTCCTCTTCAACGCGCCGGGGCTCGAGGGCGCGGTGATCCAGATGGTGTCTCACGGCTTCGTCTCGGGTGCACTGTTTCTCTGCGTGGGCGTCCTCTACGAGCGTATGCACACCCACCTCATCGCGGATTACGGAGGCGTGGTGCACACGATGCCGGTGTTCGCCGCCTTCTTCATGCTCTTTGCGATGGCGAACTCGGGCCTGCCGGGGACGAGTGGCTTCGTCGGCGAATTCATAGTCGTGATGGGTGCGATGAAGGTGAGCTTCTTCTATGCCGCCGCAGCCGCGACCACGCTCATATTGGGCGCCGCCTACACGCTCTGGATGTACAAGCGTCTGGTCTTCGGAGCGATCGCCAACGAACACGTCGCCAAGATGCAGGACATCGGGTCGCGCGAGACCCTGGTGCTGGCGCTTGCGGCCCTGGCCGTGCTGGCGATCGGCATCTATCCGTTTCCGCTCACCGAGATGATGCACACTTCCGTCAACGAACTGCTCGCCCACGTGGCGAGGAGCAAGCTACCCCTCTAACAGGTTGTCTCAGCGAGATCGATCATGACGAACCCGATGCCGGACCTCTTGCCCGCGCTGCCGGAGATCTTCCTCCTGCTCATGGTGTCGGTGTTGCTGATCACGGACCTTTTCGTGGACGATACGCGCCGTGGCGTGGGTTACGGTCTCGCGCTCTTCTCGCTCGTGGGGGCAGCGCTCATCACCTTGCTCACCGCGACTCCCGAGCCGCAGTACACACTGAACGACATGTTCGTCGACGATCCGATGGCCGACGCGCTCAAGCTCGCGGTGTATGCCGCCGTCGCAGCCGTGCTGGTGTACTCGCGGGAGTACGTGCGCCTGCGCGGCATGCTGCGGGGCGAGTTCTTCGCGCTCTCGCTCTTCGCGACCATCGGCATGATGGTGATGATCTCGGCAGGTCATTTCCTGACTCTGTATCTGGGGCTTGAGCTCATGACCCTGTCGCTCTATGCCATGGTCGCTCTGCGCCGCGACGAGCCGACCGCCGTCGAGGCCGCGATGAAGTACTTCGTGCTCGGCGCGCTTGCCTCCGGCATGCTGCTGTACGGGATGTCGATGCTGTACGGGGCGACTGGCAGTCTCGACATCGGCGAGGTGGCGGCGGTGATCGACAACGGCGAAGCCGCCGGGCCGGTGCTCGTGTTCGGGCTCGTCTTCGTGGTCGCCGGCATCGGCTTCAAGCTGGGCGCCGTACCGTTCCACATGTGGGTGCCGGACGTCTACCAGGGCGCGCCGACCGCGGTCACGCTCTTCATCGGCTCTGCTCCGAAGCTCGCGGCCTTCGGCTTCGTGATGCGGCTCCTGGTCGAAGCGCTGCCGGGGCTCGCGCCCGACTGGAGCGACATGCTGATCATCCTGGCGGCCCTGTCGCTCGTGCTCGGCAACGTCGCGGCGATCGCGCAGACGAACATCAAGCGCATGCTCGCCTATTCCACCATCTCGCACATGGGCTTCGTGCTGCTCGGCATCCTGAGCGGCACCACGGACGGGTTCAGCGCCGCCATGTTCTACGTCGTCACCTATGTGCTGATGACGCTCGTCGCCTTCGGCGTGATCATGGTGCTCTCCCGGGACGGGTTCGAGGCCGAGAATCTCGAGGACTTCAGGGGCCTCAACCAGCGCAACCCCTGGCACGCGTTCGTCATGCTGCTCGCCATGTTCTCGCTTGCCGGCGTGCCGCCCACCGTCGGGCTCTATGCCAAGCTCTCCGTGCTCTCGGCGGTGATCGACGCGGGCTACGTCTGGCTCGCCGTGTTCGCCGTGATCTTCTCGCTCATCGGTGCGTTCTACTACCTGCGGGTGGTGAAGCTCATGTACTTCGACGCGCCGGTCGTCGCCACCGAGATCACGCCCAACCCCGAAGTGAAGCTCCTGCTCGGCGTGAACGGCCTCGCGCTGCTCATCTTCGGCATTCTCCCGCAACCGCTGATGGCGTTCTGCGCGCGGGCGATTGCCGGGTCGTTTTTTTGAGTCTTGCGGCGGGGCCCCCCGGGAGTCTGAGGCAGTGGCGTCGCCTGCCGCGCCCTTGCCCGTTCCTTAACCCTCCCGCCGCCGCGGTTCGGCGCCAGCCGCCTGAGGCGCGACGGCGGGTGAGCGCAGCTCCAGCGCCCCCAGTCGCGGCTCGTCCGGGATCCGGGGCTCGGGCATGGCCGTATCAGGGGCCTGCGGTCCGGCGATGTTGGCGGCGGTCGGTTTTTCGCGACGCGGCACGGTCGTGCTCTGGATGACGGTCTCCATTTCCCGGATCAGGATGTTCATCGTCACCTCCCAGCTACCGTTGTCGATGGCGGTCGCCTGAAACCGCAGCAGCGGAACGAGCGGGTCGGGCAGGTCCAACGCCTCCGGCAGCCGCGCTCCCTCGACCAGCACCGGGAAGATCGCCTTCTTGAGGCGAAGCAGTTCCGCGACTTCCCGGCGAACCTCGTCGTCCTTCTCGTGCAGCCGGGAGACCTGGCCCTCCCGTCCGGGAGCCAGCCACTGGCGGCCGACGACGACGACGCCCGCCTGGCAGTGCTGCAGTCCGCTGTCGATGGATTGATCCCAGGCCCGGCTGGGCGCGATGCCCTGGATGTCGAGGAACACGCGGCGCCGTCCGAAGTGCTCGGCGAGATCGTGCGCGAGCCGTCCGGCCGCCGCCGGTGCGTCGCTGCGCCGGTACGAGACGAACACATCGGGTGTGTCGGCCAAGGTGCCGCGCAGCAGGTTCGCGAGCGCGCCGGTGCCGCTCACCCAGGGCTCGGCCAGGCGCAGGAACTGGGTGCGACTCAGACCGGGCACGGGGTGGCCCTCCCAGGTCTTGAGGATCTCGCGGAACACGAAGTCCGAATTGCCGGTGATGCCGCCCAGGAAGGGGAGAGGGAACACCGGCCGGCCTCGTTCGATGAAGCGCCGGGCGATGTCGAGCGCGCCTCGACCACCCCCGACCATCACGGCAGCATCGCTCCGGTCGAGCGCCTCGCGCCGCCACGCCTCGACGTTGCTCACTTCGACCTTGCAGGCGGGTGGCGCGGGATAACCGGGCAGCGGCAGTCCACCGCGTCGCAAGTAGTGCATGCCGCCCAGTGCAATCTGCACGAATGCACCGGGGACCGGTAGACCCAGCGCTGCGCGCCCTGCGCAGTAAGCGTCCGAAACCCAATGGTCGATGCCCGTGGAGTTGCCCGTCACGAGACCGAATCCAGCTTCGGCGAGCGTCGTACCGAGCATGCGTGCTACGCGCCGCTTGGCGGCGTTCGCCCAGCCGGTGCCGGTGACCAGAACGAACTTCAGGGGTGTGGCCGTCATGAGACTGCGATCTGTTGGCAAGGCAGCAGCGGACGATGATAATCCTCAAATACCGCGCTTTGCCAGGGCGTCGCGAGAGGCGAGACCGCACTTCCGAGGTGAGCGGGCATGCGGACAGTAGCGGAGTCGTTGTCGATGAAGCACGCACGATCGCAACCATGCCTTGCACTTTTCCTCTTCATACTTTTCATCATGTGCACCGACGCCGCTGCGGAATGTGAACAGCCCTCCACAGTACGGGAAGCCACACCGGAGGAGGTCCGCGCATTCTTCCAGAGCAAGGGAATGGAGGTGCTGACGTTCCTCGGGTACTCCGGCGCGGGGTACGAGGACGAGGCGGCGATGCTCGATCAGGCCATTGGAGTTCTCGGCCAATTCGATCCGAAGAACACCATCGTGAACATCGGCGCGACCGCGGAGGGCATCGGCGCCGTCTACCGAGTGGCGAAGGAAAGGGGCTTTGCCACCGCGGGCATCGTCTCCACCCAGGCACGCGAGAACAAGGTGCCGCTGTCACCGTGCGTCGATATCGTGTTCTACGTGGAAGACGCGACCTGGGGCGGCATCCTGCCCGGCACGGACCGCCTCTCGCCGACCTCGACAGCGATGGTCGAGGCGAGCGACGTGCTGGTCGCGATCGGCGGCGGGGACGTTGCGCGCGGCGAGCTCGTCGCGGCGAAGCGATCGGGCAAGCGCGTCCAGTTCATCCCCGCCGACATGAACCACCAGATCGCGCGCGACAAGGCGATGAAGAAGGGGCAACCGCCGCCAACCGATTTCCGCGGTGCCGCGGCGGCCTTGTTCTGACGGTATTCAGCGGCCGGCAAGCCACGCGGCGACTTTCTCCCTTGTTAGACGGCTCCGATGTCAGGCGAAAGCATCTTCATCAGCTATGCCAATGCCGACCGACCGCGGGTCGAGGTCCTGATCAAGACGCTGGAAAATCAGGGCCTCGATGTCTGGTGGGATCGGGACATTCCACGCGGCAAGAACTTCAACCGGGTCATCGAGCAGGCGCTCCAGCAGGCGAAGTGCGCAATCGTCATCTGGTCCGCCACGTCGATCGACTCGGAGTGGGTGTTCAACGAGGCGTCCGCGGCGCGCAAACGCGGAATCCTGGTGCCGGTGCTCATCGACGATGTCGAGCCGCCGCTCGAGTTCCGGCACCTGCAGGCGGCGCGGCTGGTGGATTGGCACGGCGACGCCAAGGACCCGGAGTGGATCGGGCTACTGGATGCGGTGCGCGGTCTCGTCCAGCAGCCAACCAGCACGCAAGCGGCCCGCGTGGCGCCAGTGAATACACCAGCGCACTGGTGGCGGACGCCAGCCGGCATCGCGGTCGGTGCGGGTGCATTGCTGGTAGGCGTCGCATTCCTGCTCTTCGCGCTCAATGGGGTCGGGCTCGTTGGCCGAGCTGGGCCTGACGCCGCGAAGGTTGCGTTGCCCGCTGGTGCGCCGACTGCCGGACTGCAGCTGCCGGCTGCAGCCCAGCCGTCAACGGCTACGCCAGCAGCCGCGGCATCGCACGGTTCCACCGAGCCGAAAGCGGCGAGCTCAGTGGCGCGTACCAACCTGCTCGACCCGGAGGAGGGCGGCACGCTCGTCATCGCGAGCGAAGACAACTGGCGCAAGGTGATGGAGCGCAAGCTCGATACCGCGATCATCGGGACGCGTGGCTTCGCGGTATTCGCGTTTCGCGATGAAAGGCCTGCGTTGATTGAAGCCGTGGGCGTCTTCGTCGAGAGCAGCGATATGCACAACCTCAAGGAACTGGCGGTCTACGCCTCGGACCAGTCGGAGACCGGGCCGTTTCGCAAGATCGCCGTGCTCACCGTGCCCAACTATCGCAACATGCGCGCGCCGTTTCACGAGCTCAAGATCGAGCCCTTCACGGCGCGTTACGTCAAGGTCGAGCTGACGTCGTGGCAGGGCGGTGAAGGTTTGCCCAACGGTTATGTCGGCAACCTGCAGTTGCTGGGGACCCTTCGATAGCGCCTCGCGTTGTAGGTGTGCCCGCAATGTCAGCTTTCCACTCTCCACTCTCCGCGTGGCATCGTCCGAAAGACCTGTTCACCGGCATTCGGCTTGTCGTTAAGATACCCGCCGGGTGCTGGAGGCAGCGGTCGTCTCTGCCCTCGAGCTTCTTTGATCCCGTTCGGAACCGCAGGATAGTTCCAGTGGGTGAGGGCGCGATCTCAACACCGGCAAACCCGACACGGCCCTGCTCCTGGCGGTGACTCGAAGTCGCGGCTTCGCCAGAGCGGCCGGTGGCGCCGACGAGTCCGCGCAATTTGCTCTTGACGGCGGCTCGGCCAACCGCGCTCAGCGGAACGGGGCAGCCACGGACAGCCGTCGACGTTCGGTGGAGGGCACGGTAGAGTAGCGCGGCAACGCAGCGCCTACCCGTTCGACATGACGCCACCGCTTCGATTGAGAGTCTTCCTCGCCTCACCCGGCGACGTGTCGAACGAGCGCTCGCTCGCGCGCGAAGTGCTCGGCCAGCTGCCCTACGATCCGCTGCTGCGGGGCAAGGTGGAATTCGAGATCGTGGCCTGGGACCAGCCGGGAGCCGGCGTGCCGATGCTGGCGACGATGACGCCGCAGGCGGCGATCGCCGCGGGGCTGCCCAAGCCGTCCGAGTGCGACATCGTCGTCGTCATCTTCTGGTCGCGGATGGGCACACCGCTGCCGGACGACTACGAGCGTAAGCCCGACGGCACCCCGTACCTCTCCGGCACCGAGTGGGAATGCCTCGACGCCATCAGGGCGGCAGAGGCGGGCGGCAGGCCGGTCGTGCTGGTCTACCGGCGCACGGAGAAATGCCTGCTCGACCAGGACGACCCGGAGTACGAAGAAAAGCGCACGCAGTACCAGCGGGTGAAGAGTTTCTTCGCCGCCTTTCGTAACCCGGACGGTTCGATCCGGCGCGGCTGCAACGACTACGCGGCTCCGGATGACTTCCGCAGGCAGCTCGATCAACACTTGCGCGACATCGTCGCAAAGCGCCTGGAGAGTCTGCCCGCGAGCACGCCGGTGTCACCACTGCCGCTGTGGCAAGGCTCGCCGTTCCCCGGTCTGCGCGCCTTCACACCGGCCGACGCGCCGATCTTCTTCGGGCGCGGCCGCGAGACCGACGCGCTGGTGCGCCGGCTGGCGGATCCCGCGACGCGCTTCATCGCCGTGGTGGCCGCGTCCGGCTCTGGCAAGTCGTCGCTTGTCGCAGCGGGCCTGTTGCCGCGGCTGAAAGCGAACGCCATCGTGGGCAGCAAGGACTGGCTGCTGCCGGACGTCATCGCGGGCAGCGGTGAGCGCAAGCAGTGGACGAGCCTCAGGTTCACGCCCGGTGAGACCGGCGACAATCCGTTCCTCGCGCTGGCGGTGAAGCTTGCACCGCTGTTGCCCGACGAGTCGCTCACGCCGGGGAAGGTCGCGGCGCGTCTGGAATCGGAGCCGACCGGAATCCAGGCGTATGCAGCGGACACACTTCGCAGCCAGCCCGACTGGGCCGAGCTGCTGCTCTTCGTCGACCAGTTCGAGGAGCTCTTCTCGGTGGTGGCGGAGGCGTATCGTGCGAAATTCGTCGAGCTGCTCGCGGCGGCCACGGACACCCCCCGTGTGCGAACCGTCGTGACCATGCGTTCGGACTTCTACCATCGCTGCCTGGAATGGCCAAAGCTCGCGGAACTGCTGAGCGAGGCCACCTTCCCGCTGGCGGCGCCGGGCCCTATGGCGCTGGGCGAGATGATCACGGGTCCGGCGGCGCGTGCGGGGCTCGACTTCGACGAAGGACTGCCGGACCGCATTCTCGAAGACACCGGCAGCGACCCAGGCGCCCTCGCGCTGCTCGCCTTCGCCTTGCACGAGCTCTACGAAGCCAGAACCACGGCAGGCAAGCTCACGCTCACGGCATACGCGGGCTTCGACGGCGTCAAGGGCGCCATCAGCCAGCGCGCCGAGACGACGTTCGCGAAGCTCCTCGCGTCCGCGCAGGCGTTGCTCGGC